>CAJUKV010000001.1:0-162620 GCA_910587305.1 uncultured Lachnospiraceae bacterium
TTAAGAGCGTATAAAATAAACTTTTTTAGAACCATTTCATAGATTAAAAAAATCTACGAAATGGCCTTTTACGATTTAAGAGAATATATAGGTGTGAAGCAATAATTATTAAGGGTAAATATAAATCTAAATTCTAGTAAACTTTGCCAAAAGTAATTAGATATAATTTTTATTTGCTATACAAATTATAAAATAGTCAAGGTACAGATAAATGAAAATAGTTACTATTGTAGGGGCGCGCCCCCAATTTATTAAGGCAGCAGTTGTTTCAAAACATATAAGGAAATACTATACCGAAATATTAGTCCATACAGGTCAGCATTACGATAAGAATATGTCTGATATTTTTTTTGATGAAATGGAGATACCTAAACCAAATTATAATTTGGGAGTTAATAACGGTAGCCATGCTGAAATGACTGCGCGGATGTTAGTGGAATTGGAAAAAGTATTTCTGAATGAAAATCCCGATATGATATTAGTATATGGCGATACAAACTCAACCCTTGCTGCTGCTTTAGTTGCAGCTAAAATTCATATCCCAATTTGCCATGTTGAAGCCGGGACGAGGACTTATTGTAATACTAATCCCGAAGAAATTAATCGCGTTTGTACAGATCATTTATCATCATTACTATTAACTTGTACTAAAAAAAGCCAGGAAAATCTAGTAAAAGAAGGGTTAAGTGAAAAGGGAAAGTTGGTAGGCGATCCAATGTATGATGCATTTTGTTTTTATAAAAACAAAGCGCAAGAAGGTCAATATAAGCTTAAAAGTATCGAAAATAATACAGCGTTAGAAATCCCCAAAAGGTTTTATTATCTTACCTGCCATCGTGAAGAAAACACTGTTAAAGAGGATGCATTAAAAGAAATATTAACAGCTGCTAATCAATTAGAGTTTCCTTCTATTTATCCGGTTCATCCGCGAAACAAAAAAAGGGCAATGGAAATTCTGAAAAAATATAAATTTTCAAAAGTATACTTGGTTGAACCTGTAGGATATCTTACATCCATTCACTTGGTCTTAAACGCTGAAAAAATAATTACAGATTCCGGTGGATTACAGAGAGAAGCATTCTTTTCTGGAAAGCAATGTGTAACTATTTTAGATTTTGAAGTATGGCCAGAAACTATGATCCAAAACAGGAATCAGCTTTGCAGTCCTAATAGTGAAGATATCCTAAATAAATTGTCAAAACATCAAGTAATTGATGAAAATTATATGCCATTTGGAGATGGGGATTCTGCCAAAAAGATCGTGGCTGAAATAAATGCCTTTCTAAAATAGACAGTTCTTAGATCTATTTAAGTATGGAGAAATAAAAATTGGAACAAAGATGTACTCGGCTTCAATTTGATGCTATAGCTATATTTATTAATAGGGATAAAAATATTAATTGTTATAAACATATTATCGAACTATCGAACTATTATAAAGTTATATTCATTATACCAGATGGAGAAAATGATAATTACTATATTGAAAAAACAAAAAATAAAAATATTTTGAAATTGCATGTTTGGGATTGTTATAACATAAGGCAAGGAAAATTAATAGAAAATGCTTTACTGAGTTTAAAAATAATTCATTATATATTATGGATTTGTAATATGAACTTTTCTTACTTTGTAAAAGCAGCATTTACTAATATTCGAATTTTAGATATCACTGTAAACAGCAATTTGTTTACATGCAGTGCAGTTGAAGGTATTAAATCAAATTACCAATATTATTTAGAGTATATAGATATCGTAATATTAGACTCTACAAGCGAAAATAACAATTATATAAAAACCCAAAATTGTAAGCCAAAGTTTTTCACTATAAATGAAATTAACGAATTAGTTCAATACATTAATAATTTACCACAAAACGTGGAAAAAACTCCTAAAAGAATAAATATATTGTATGATGCTGATTCCATGCATGTATTTACAATAAAAAATTATTTAAGCATGTTTGGAAGATATTCCCAGCATGATATTACCTATACTGCTGCTACAAAGTGGGCTAAATGTAAAAAAGGCTATCTAAATAAATTTGATGCTGTAATCATATTTTATTCAATAAGAGTATGCATAGATGGCTATCTTTCTCCTCAATTTGAAAGAGCTCTACGTTCTTATTCCGGCCATAAAATTCTTATGGTTCAGGACGATTATGATAATACTGAACAAACACGAAAAATGATCAAATATCTAAATATAGGTACCGTCTTTACAGTTGTTCCGTCTGAATATATTAATATAGTCTATCCCAAGGATAGATTCCCTAATGTGAACTTTTTCAATATTCTTACCGGGTACATTTCAGATGAAATCAAAAACTATCCTAATAAACCCCCAATTTCTGAAAGACCAATTGTAATTGGATATAGGGGGAGAAAGGTTGGTTATTGGTACGGCGATCTTGCGCAGGAAAAATGGGAAATCGGCCTGAAAATGAAAAAGATTTGTAAGTTAAAAAACTTAAAGGCAGATATCGAATGGGAAGAAGACAAACGAATATATTCCGAACAATGGTTGCAATGGTTAACTTCCGTTCGAGCAATGATCGGAACAGAAAGTGGCGCAAATATCTTTGACGAAAAAGGAACCCTTAAAAGGAAAGTTAATAGAGTTCTCAGTAAAAATCCAAAGACTACTTATCAAGAAATACATGCGGAATTTTTAGAACCTTTCGAGGGCATTGTTAAAATGAACCAAATATCACCAAAGATATTTGAAGCAGTTTCGTTAAAAACAGCATTAATATTGTTTGAGGGTTATTATTCCGGAATTTTAAAAGAAAATATCCATTATATTCCTTTAAAAAAAGATTTTAGTAACATAGATGAAGTTCTTTCAAAAATACAAGACACTGAGTTTTTACAGCGTATGGTTGATTTCACATACAAAGATATTTTAGGGAAATACGAACTAACCTATCAGTGGCTGATTGAATATTTTGATAAATGTATTGATTCAAATTATTTGACAGTTGGTTTAGATAAGCAATTCAGTACTTTTGATTTTTTATTAACAATAAAGAAAAAAATATTTTCCCTAATTAGATTTCTAGCATATTTGCTACATAAATACTAATTACAAATATAATTTTCATTTTTTAAATGGCAGTATAAATATTATAAAACTAGTTAGGAGCCCTACTCGTGAACATACTGGTATTATATGCATTATCTCAGAGGAAAACCCGAAAAACTATTTTAGATTCCTTCTACTGTTTTTCTAAATATGATCAAAAAAATAATTATTATTTTTTAAATATAATAGACATAGATAGTGTTAAAAAAGTATATAAAATGGGATTTCACAAATCTATAAAATTGTCAGCAATAATAGTGCATTATTCGGCAATTGCCCAGAGATTTGATCAATTATGGTGGAACTATTATAAATCATTATTGATTGATATGATAAAACAATATAATTGTACCAAAATAATTATCCCACAAGACGAATACAATTGTACCTTTTATACGCAAGAATTTATAAGAGCATCAGGCATAAAACATATATATACCTGTGCATTTGAAGATGATTATGAAAAATTATATCCGAAGGATCTAAATTATATCAAAATTGAAACAGTATTTACGGGTTATATTGATGAGGACACATTAAACAAAATCCATAAATTAGGATACGATAGAGAACGTAATATTGATATTGGATACAGGGCTCGAAAGGGTGCCTATTGGTTAGGCAGGCACGGACAGTTGAAAAGCCAATTAGTGGAAGTATTTTTAAACTATTTAAAAGATCAAACGGGAATCATTTATGATATTGCTAACACAAAAGAAGATAACTCAAATGTATTTTTAGGAGACGCATGGATTGAATACTTATTAAAATGTCGGACGGTATTGGGATGTCTCGGTGGAAGTAGCGTTCTTGACGAGAATGGAAGCATAACAAAAAAAGTCGATAAATATTGTTTCAGACACCCTGATGCATCATTTGAGCAAGTAGAGGAAATCTGCTTTAAAGGTAAAGATGACTCTATTCATTTATTTGCACTATCTCCAAGACATTTTGAAAGCGCTATGACAAAAACCTGTCAGGTTCTAATTGAAGGAAATTATATGGGGGTAATGGAACCAAATATCGATTATATTGAGATAAAAAAAGATTTTTCTAACATAGATGAAGTAGTCTCAAAAATTAGAGATGTAGACTACTGTAAGTCCATCGCAGAAAATTGTTATACGCATGTAGTTCTTTCAGGTAAATATACATACGCAAAATTTGTAGAGCGTATTATTGGGGACATTGAACATAAAGGTAATGATAAATTTAACCTAAATTTATGGATAATATGCAAAGCATCTAAATATTTTGCAATATTGAAAAACCCTATTTACCGAATTCCAATTCAGGAAATTACTACATCAAAACATAAATTACTATCCATACCCTTTATAAACATTTTTATAAAATGTGCATTAAAAATACAAAAAAAAATACAAACATACTTATCCATAATACTCGGGAAAATATTTAAATATTTTGAACCGTTTAAAGATACCAAATGGCATAAGTTCTTAAAACGTAAATGGGATGAGAGGAAGAAATAATACTTTTAAAAATAAAGTTTCCATATAAAGCACAAAAGAATCCCTTTATTTACATGGGTTCTGGCATTTCATAAACGCCTAATACATATTAAAGGATTGAAAGGAGCAAAAAAGTGAAAAAGGCATTAGTAATTGGAGCAGCAGGAAACATCGGTAAACCATTAGTGAAATATTTAAAAGAAAATGATTATGAAGTTCGAGAAGTTGACATTAAGCCAGCATGGCGGGAAAACTACTATGTCGCAGATATTACCAAACCTGTAGATTTGGTAGCGCCATTTGACTTTGGACCTGATTATGTATTCCATCTTGCAGCAATGGTAAGCAGAGTTACCTGTGAACAATCAGAAAGCTTATGCATTGATACAAACTTATATGGAACACAAAATGTAATTGCATTTACAAAAAAATATAATGCAAAATTAATCAACTTTTCGACTTCAGAAGTATATGGCCCCGACCTGGAAATAATGAATGAGAATGAACCAGTATGTCCCAATAATAGGTATGGATTGTCGAAATTATTAGCTGAAAAATTAGTGGAATATGAAGTACAGCAGCATAATTTAGATGCAATAACGCTAAGGCCTTTCATGATGTATGATGAAAATGAAGATTTGGGGGATCATAGATCAGCTATGATCCGATTTGCATATAATTTATATCATGGAATGCCAATTGAAGTTCATAGTGGAAGTGCCAGAGGATGGTTACATGTTTCAGATGCAGTAAGGGCCATTGAAGCGGCAACAAAAGTAAATCATTATGAGGTAATTAATATTGGTAATCCTGATGTTCATACAATTGAAGAATTGGCAATGATGATATGTACAGAATTAAATGCAGATAAAAACCTAATTCATTTTTCTGAATTACCCTCAAGAATGACACTGGTGAAAAGGCCAACTTTAGGCAAACAAAAGAACTTATTAGGCATTGAAACTAAAGTTCAATTAGAAGAAGGTATTAAAAGAGTTTGTAAAATGATCTGCAAAAGAGAAGGTAATAAGTAGAAATAAATATTCTAATCTGTATAGACTAGGCTGTAATACTAATGAAATATCTGTGTAATGTTTATGCATAATATGAAAAACCAATAGTAAAAACCCCGTAGTTCACTACGGGGTGGTTCATTAAGCAAGCATACAAGAAACGACAGCGTAAGCTAATTGAATAAATAGAAAAGTCCCAACTAACAAGGAAGTGATGAACAATGAAAACTGACTTAACACATATATGGAAATATCGGAAATACTTATTTTATGCCGCTAAATTCGAACTAAAATCTGAAGTGTCAAATGCATATCTTGATTGGTTTTGGTGGATATTAGAACCTTTATTTAATATGTTAATATACTATTTAATTTTTGGGTTGGTATTTCGTACCCCAGAAAAATATTTTATGGTCTTTATTTATTCATCACTTACAATGTGGAATTTTTTTAGTAGAACAGTAATGGTTAGCGTACAATTAATTAGATTCAGTAAACCTATTATCACAAAAGTCTATATTCCGAAATCAGTGTTATTGCTTGAAAAGATGTTAGTTAATGCCTTCAAAATGGCAATTTCTAGCGTGATAGTAGTTATTATGATGATTCTTTATAAGGTACCGGTAGACTATCATTTATTATCTTTACCTTATGTTCTTATTATTTTTTTTATTTTTACATTTGGATGCGGATGCATATTAATGCATCTAGGAGCATATATCAGTGATTTATCATATATTATATCTCTTGTCTTAAATATGTTAATTTATTTTACAGGTATTTTCTATTCAATAGGAGAACGTTTTCCTGCTCCCTGGGGCAAGATTTTTGAGCTTTGCAATCCGTTAGCCTTTATGATTGCACAAATGAGAAATTGTTTGCTACATAAACATTCAATAATAAGCCCGGCAATGTTATGTTGGACAATTATTTCATTTATATTGGCTTTAATAGGAAGTCGTATAGTAAGTAAATATGAAAACAGTTATGCGAAGGTGATATAATGTACAAAACGGCAATCGAAGTTAGAAATCTATGCATTGATTACAAAATATTTAAAAATGTTTCTATTGTAAAGAATTTATTTCATAACAAAATAGAGCAGCAAGATTATTTCCATGCAATTAAAAATATTTCTTTTGACGTATACAAAGGAGAAATATTAGGTGTTATTGGAAAAAATGGAAGTGGCAAGTCCACTTTATTAAATGCTATTGTTGGCATTTTTAAGCCTGATGACGGAACTATAGATTTAAAAGGAAATAGCATTTCATTAATGTCTATAGGCGTTGGGTTCAATGAACAGCTTACCGGGAGAGAAAATATCATATTATCTGGTATGCTTCTAGGTTTTTCCGAGAAAGAAATACTCTCAAAAATAGATGATATTATAGATTTTGCAGAAGTAGGTGAACATATTGACATGCCTGTCGGGACATATTCAAGTGGTATGTATTCTAAACTAGCCTTTTCTATAACCGCTAATTTGGAAACAGATATTTTATTAATAGACGAAGTTCTTAGTGTCGGCGATGAGAAATTTCGGAAAAAAAGTTTATCCAAAATGAAAAATCTTATCTCTGACAAAAATAGAACCGTAATAATAGTATCACATGATCTTGGTACTTTACAGGAAATTTGTAATAGAATTTTATGGATACATGATGGGGAATTACAGCAGTTAGGTACAACAGAGCACGTTTTGGATGAGTATAGGAAATTTATGTTATAATTTTTGCAAATTCTAGTAAAGCATTATGTTAATATGGAGTAATATTACCATCTCCATAAATGGTTTATATCTAGGCCAGAACACCAAGGAAAGTGCCACGTACTCAGAAATATGCAGGGATAGGGAGCTTTACAGCCCCCTACTTCCTGTGAATAAAATATAAAAATTCATACAAGAGTATCTCTCACAATAATATTATCTATCAAATCTCCCCTTAAAATCAAGTGTTGAGCAGTTATCTAAAGGTAGCTTAACCGTTCTCCCCTCGGCTGCTGATTTATATATTGCCAAAACCAATTCCAATGCTCTCTTACCCGCTTCCGCATCCACATATGGCTTTCTGTCTTCTCTGATCGATCCAATGACATCGGCATAAAGCGGTGTATGCCCATAACCATATACATTAGGCGGATTCTCATGAAATCTCCTCTTAATGTCCTCCGGATCATCTAAATAATCCGAAAAATTCCACTCCTCAATTACATTTACGGAATGCCCACCGGCCTTAACCGTTCCTTTAGCACCAAATAAATACAAAGTTTCCTCTAAATTCTGCGGGAAAATATCTGTTGTGCCTTCAATAATGCCATATGCGCCATTTGCAAATTTCACGATTGCAATTCCCATATCTTCCGCTTCAATATAATCATGATTTAATTTATCTGTCATGCCGCATACTTCAATAATATCGTCACCCATCATCCAGCGAAGCAAATCAATATTATGGATGCACTGATTCATTAAAGCTCCGCCATCCTGTTCCCATGTGCCTCTCCACTTTGCTCTTGAATAGTATTCATATCCTCTATTCCACCTGATATGGGCCGTTCCATAAAACAGCTTTCCAAATCTTTCCTTTTCTAAAGCTTCTCGTATTTTTTGAATAGATTTATTAAAACGGTTTTGATGGCATGCACATACCTTTACATTTTTTTCTTTACCCTTTGCAATAATTTTATCTGCATCTTCCAAGGACAACGCAATTGGCTTTTCAATAATAATATTGCATCCGGCTTCTATGCAATCCAACGCAATTTCTGCATGTTTACCGCTTTCAGTAGCAATTGCTACCAGTTCCGGTTTTTCTTTTTCGAGCATTTCTTTGTAATCAACATATTCTCTGGTAGAATACGGAATTTCAAATTTTTTCTTTTTATCGCTCATGTTTTTCTTTTGTATATCGCATATCGCTACGATCTCTAATCTATTCGCCTTCGCTGCAGCGATATGATTTGGTGATATCCTTCCACACCCAATTAATGCATATCTCATTTTTGTACCCTACCTTTCCTTAATCTGCTATTTTCTTTAAATACCCATTCTGCTCTTGATATATCTTATGGCAGGCTGGACATTCCAAGCTCTCTTTCAATACCTGTCCACACTCACACACCCAGCCAATTCTTTTAGCAGGAACACCAGCCATTAAAGCATAATCCGGAACATCTTTTGTAACAACTGCTCCTGCAGCAATAATGGCCCTTTTTCCTATCGTATGTCCACACACAATGGTAGCGTTCGCGCCAATACTTGCCTCCTTCTTTACCAAAGTCTTTTTATATCCTGCAGCCCCTTTGGGATATTTGCTTCTGGGAGTCAAATCATTTGTAAAGACACACGATGGTCCGCAAAACACATAATCCTCTAGTTCCACCCCTTCATAAAGTGATACATTATTCTGTACTTTCACGCCATTTCCAATTATAACATGATTAGAAACATTCACATTCTGTCCAAATGAACAATTTGCCCCAATTCTTGCCCCTTTTTGTATATGGCAGAAATGCCATATTTTCGTATTTTCTCCGATTACAACGTCCTCATCTATGTAGCTGCTTTCATGCACAAAAAAATTGCTCATACTTCTCCTCATTTCTGCGCTGCTTTTTGCGCATATCAAGTTTGTGGATGCAACGCAGACACAAACTTGTGAGTGAAAGAATGAAAACCATTCACTCTTACTCCTTTTTATGGTTTCAAATACTCTTTAATCAGGCCAGTCACCTGATGTATCTGTTCATCTTCCATATATGGGTGCATTGGTAACGCCAATACTCTCTCACATAATTTTGTTGTCACTGCAAGTTCTTCTTCCTCGCCACAATATGGGGCAAAAGCCTCCTGTTTATGCATCGGCTTTGGATAATAAATCATACTCGGAATTCCATGCTCTTTTAAATACGCCTGCAATCCATTCCGTTTATCCTTGCTTTCCAATTGGATAGTATACTGCGCCCAGCTTGATAAAAACCCCTCAAGAACAACTGGCGTCTTTACAATTTCCTGTAATTCTTCCGTATATTTTTTTGCTACATCATTAACCTTATCTATTTCATAATCAGTAAAGGCTTTCATTTTCGCCAACAAAATTGCTGCCTGCAAGGTATCCAGCCTGGAATTCATACCGATCCTTACGTTATCATATTTAAAACTTCCTTTTCCATGGATACGGAAAGAGCCTATCAAAGCCGCCCATTCATCATTATCTGTGAAAACAGCACCGCCATCTCCATAACATCCGAGAGGCTTTGCCGGAAAGAAGCTGGTAGTGGAAATGTCTCCAAAGGAGCACGCTTTCCTGCCGTTTATTTCACCGCCAAACCCCTGCGCCCCGTCTTCCAGTATATACATTTGAAACTCATCTGCTATTTTCCTGATTTCAGCATATTCCGCAGGTTGTCCGAACAAATCAACTGCAATAATAACCTTAGGCGTGTATTTCTTTTCCTCCACTACTTTTTTAATCGCTTTTCTTAGTTTAACGGTATCCATATTGAATGTGTCTTCTCTTACGTCCACAAATATCGGTGTTGCGCCTTCAAAAGATATCACCTCTCCACTGGAAAAAAAAGTAAAATCAGGTACAAATACCGCGTCCCCAGGGCCAATATCCCACGCCATTAGCGCCAATGTTAAGGCATCCGTACCATTAGCACAGCTAATACAATGTTTTGTTCCCACATAAGATGCCAGCTTTTCTTCCAGTTCGGTAACTTGTTTGCCTGAAATGAAGTTGGTATTTTCTATTACTTCCTGCATACCGGCATCAATTTCCTTTTTTAACACCCGATACTGTTTTTTTAAATCTCTAAACTCCATTATTGTTCCTCCTGCATATCACAAACCATGCTTGTGATACTGCGTTAATAAAGAGGTTGGAAGTTTATTCAAAGCTTCCACCTCATACTTCCTGTTTTGTTTAATCTACAGCCTCCAATAGCTATAACCTTCAATATCAAATGACCCTCTGTCTAAAATCCCCTTGATATCAGCTAATACCTTTACTTTATTATCAGGATTAAAGAAAGCAGATATTTCTTCTTTCTTCAAGTTCCGGAACATATCATGTGAAACGGCAATAATAACAGCATCTAAACGATTTACTTCAGCTAAATCTGTAAATTCTATACCATATAATTGTTTCGCTTCCTTTTTATCTGCCACCGGATCTGTGATCATCGGCTTAATACCATATTCCTTTAATTCATTTACTATATCAATTACCTTTGTGTTTCTGGTATCCGGACAGTTTTCTTTAAAGGTAAACCCTAAAATAGCAACCCTTGCATTTTTTACCGGGATATCCGCAGCAATCAGTTTCTTAATAACACTCTCTGCTACATATTTTCCCATATCGTCATTAATCCTTCTACCAGCTAAAATGATTTGAGAGTGATAACCCAATTCTTCCGCCTTATAAGTAAGGTAATAAGGATCTACCCCTATACAATGTCCTCCTACCAATCCAGGTGCAAATTTTAAGAAATTCCACTTAGTTCCCGCTGCATCCAATACTGCCTTAGTATCTATTCCCATTTTATTAAAAATAATAGATAATTCATTCATAAATGCTATATTAATATCTCTTTGGCTATTTTCAATTACTTTAGCAGCTTCTGCGACCTTAATGGATTCTGCTCGATATACCCCTGCTTTTACCACTAATTCATATACTTTAGCTATCGTATCTAGCGCCTCGTCATCCATGCCGGATACAATCTTGGTAATTGTTTCCAAGCGATGAACTTTATCACCGGGGTTAATTCTTTCCGGGGAATACCCTATCTTAAAGTCTATTCCGCACTTTAGTCCTGATTCTCTCTCCAGAATTGGCACACAGATATCCTCCGTTACTCCTGGATATACCGTTGATTCAAACACAACAACAGAGCCCTTTGTCAGATTCTGTCCTAAAATCTTACTTGCTCCCTCAACAGGAGACAGATCCGGCGTATGGTCAGAATTAACCGGCGTTGGCACTGCAACAACATGAAATTTAGCTTCCCTTAATTTAGTTTCATCTGCCGTAAATTCGACCGTAGTATTTTTGATAACCTCGTTTCCAACTTCATTGGTTGGATCAATTCCCTCTTTATAGAGTTCAATTTTAGACTTATTCAAATCAAACCCCACCACTTTTGCCTTTTTCGCAAAAGCAACAGCAATTGGCATACCCACATATCCTAATCCCACCAGTGATATTTTTTCTTCACCATTTACAATTTTCTCATATAATCCCATTTTATCCTCTTTCTGCAACATTGCATTTTTGTATTTTATATAATTGGAGTTCCTAAAGCGCCACCAAATTATATACCCAAGCATTATCTCTAACCTGTTAAAACTTTATGGAAATTCTAAACATCTCATCTAATTTTTTTCACTCTGTAATTCCTTTAATTCCTTAATTTGTTCCTCTAAATCCTTACAACGCAATGCCATTTCTGCAGCCATAGTTACATATTTATCTTCTAGCTGAGAATGAATAATCGAAATTGTTAACACCTTTTCAAACAATAAACATATCATTATTAAAAATACAAAATTAGCAGGCGAAATGATTCCTAACGCATGTGCCATACGATAAGATATCTCTGGGAATAATCCTAATATAGCTAATATTATTCCGGTTGCTACCCAGAACAAAGTATCCTCTAATCTTATCTTTGACTTCCGTATCCTTGCTATGATCCACATTATGCTAAATACCGCTGCGACCAATAATGTTACCCTAAGCATCATTGACATTTTATTTTTCCCTCTTCCTAAACCATTGAAATACCAATATACCATAAAGTACATGCAACATATAATAAACAGAACGTCCTAATGTTAAATAACTGGTACCTGCTGTCCTCTCATGCATGTCCACCTGCACCTCGCATATTTTCACACCGCAATTAAGTAAAAAAGCCAATGTATCAGGTTCCGGACCATAATTCATCTGATAGCCAAATTTCTTGATCATTTTTTTATTAAACAGCCGCATTCCGCTGGTAACATCCTGAATTTTTTTACCTGTTGTAATCAAAATGGCAAGACTAATTAAATTGCTGCCTAACATTCTTGTGCTAAAAGGTTTCTTCTCGTTTACAAATCTTGATCCTATTACAATATCTGCGTCTTTTTCCCTCATTATTCTCAGCATATCATCAATATATTTAGGATCGTGCTGCCCATCTCCATCAATTTGTACTGCGTATTCATATTGATAAAAATTTGCATATTTAATTCCACTCTTAATTGCTCCCGACAATCCTAAATTGACTGGCAGCTCCAACAGATTATAACCCTTTGCCTTACAAATCTTCCGCGTGGAATCTGTAGAGCCATCATTTACTATGATATAATCATATTGGGGGTAATTCTGTATAATATTGTCTACTACTTTTTCAATATTTTCAGCTTCATTATAAGCAGGTATTATAATTAAACACTTCATCTGATTACAATTAATCCTTTGCAGGTACATTTCACATGTAATAATATTATATATTTTTACCTATATTCAAACTGTTGATAAAATTTAAACATTTTGGCTTCTTCTATTTCCCAATTATATTTATTTTGTACGGCCGCCTTCCCATTGAGCGCCATTTTTTGAGCTAATTCCCTATCATCTATTAATGTGTTTATCGCATTTAATATTTCCCACTCGTCTTCAGGATTAACGCAGATCCCACAATTTGCTTCTTTTACAATGCCTTCCCATAATGGGAAATCAGAACATACCACAGGAATTCCCGCCGCCATATATTCAAATAATTTAATGGGAAACGCATGATATATATTTTTATTATATTTCAATACACATAATCCTACTACTGCACATGAATAGAGTTCGTTCACCTTTACCCTGTCTAAGTACCCTAAATATATAATTTTTTCCCCCCATATTTCAGAATATTGGGTCTTTAGCTTATTCAAATAGCTTTCTGTGATTGGCCCTGCAATTAAAATTTTGCCATGTACTCTCCTTGAAATAGAACATAAACTTGAAATTCCTCTTTCGTCGGTTACTCCACCGCAATAGCATACAATTGCAGCTCGATCTCCTATATCATTCTTCGTTTCTTCTATATCAAATGGCATATTACGAATTTCTACTAAATTAGAATTATAATCTGATAACTTCTCGTATAAAAAAGGGGTTACGGTAATAACGCCATCTGCTTTGCTGACATAATGCATATCAAATTTTTCGACTATTTTTTTCAGAAAATTTCCTATTATATTACCAAAAATATTCTTTAATGCAGGTGCATATTGCTCTGCATTGTCCTCATGAACATCATAAATTATTCGCGTCTTAGGAAAACATAACTTTATAGTTTTCATAACATACATTAATTCAAGCTCATGAATATGAAGTATATCCGGCTTCTCATCTTTCATTATCTGAAGCAGCTTTTTTTTATTATTCTTCCGTTCAATTACACCATGAAAAACACGTTTATTGAGAACAACCCCGGACAAGTCTAAATCATGAAATTTAATCTTTACATTATTTATCTTTTGTACATGCTTGTTATTCACTTTTGAATAGATTGAAGTATAATAAACAATATCATGTCCCATCCTTGCCAAAGAACAACACTCTTTTACCAATATCCTAGTATCATCGCTTTTATGCAAGCATGCCAAATGCACTATTTTCATTATATATTAGTCTCCCTGTACTATCAATCTGCAAATTCTAACACAAGCATAAATTCTAACATTGATAAATATTGTTATTCTTTCCTTATATATTCAATAACTGGCAACATTGTCACAGACATATCAATATATTTTTCTGCCATACTTCTAACTGCCTTTCGAACCTCTCCGGCATTCCCCTGCTTAGAATAAATTTTATCATAAAAATGAATGATCCGTATCATATCAATATCTGTTTCATCATTTGGAAGCTGCAAATAATACTGTGTATTTTTATTAACAAAAACATCTATTTCTATGCCCGATACAATTGGAAGACCCCTTGCCAGAAACTCTCTTGATTTTAGTTCACTGGATAAATATAACTCTTTTTTGTATCCTCCTAGCGTACAAATTCCAATATCGCAGATATTAAATACATCGTCTAACTTTCTCCCACTTAAGATGCCATAAAATATCACATGATCTGAAAGCTCATATTGGTTTACAAGCCTCTCATATAAAGCTTTTTCCGGTCCTTCTCCTACAAAATGGCATTGAATATTTCTTTTCCCACAATTTGCATAATAATTTTTAAGACCCCGCAGCAGTCTCTCGTATCCATGATATGGCTGCATATAAGCTACCACTAATAAATTTATAGTATCATCCAATATATTACCATTTTTTTCTGCTAATGCAATATCTGAGATATTAATCCCATTCACAACCTGTATTGTTGGAATATCAAATATATAATCATCCCTGCTATAAGTTATTACCCTATCAAAAACTTTTTTTAGCTTATGAATGTAACTCTGATCCCATGCAAAAAGCAAACTATAAAAAAAACCTTTCGGTTTTTCATGCTTATATGGATATGTTGGTATTTCAACTAATATCTTAGCGCCATTTTTCCGTAATTGCTTTAACACCTGATAATAAAAAGTATCCATCATCCCATAACGATTATATATCCAGTTATATTTCTTATTTTTTAGGAAATTATACATTTGAAAATACGCAGGCGTCTTTTTTATATTGTCCACCTTCCCTATAGCTTTTTTTGACCCACCTCCTTTATAAATAACCAATCCATCTTTAATATATATCATATCCACTTCAAATCCATTTTTTTCAAAAACATGAACCTGCGCATATATTTTTTTGCAGACTCCATCAGATTTTTCGTTAGAAAAATCCCATGTAGATAAATACAATAATTTCATTAATTTCTCTTTTCTTATAATCAATATTCGGGTAAAATAATTGTATCCTCACTATTGCTCCAAATACTAACTTATTATATTAATTTTACACTAACCCCCATGTTGCCGTTTTGCGGCAACACAAATTTGCGGGGAGAATGCCTGTATTTTGGGCATTCTCCTGTGTGAGACATAGTACTTCTCGCGATGCAGTCCTTGCTGCGAATGATTAGAAGTACTTCTCACACTATCTATTTATATCATATTTCAGCTAAATTTACAATAAAATGGAGATATTTATGAAAATCGTTCAAATAAATACTGTTTGTAATACAGGCAGTACCGGGAAAATTGCTGCTGATATATACGCAATAGCTAAGCAAGCAGGATATGAAACCTATATCGCCTATGGCAGAGGTTCTGCTCCGGCAAATATACAAAGCTTCAAAATTGGAAATTTTTTAGACTTTGGCTGTCATGTGTTAATAAATTTTTTCCTTGGGAAAAGCGGATTCGGTTCAAAATATGTAACAAAGAAGTTTCTTAAATGGTTAGACAAAATCAAACCGGACATCCTTCATCTGCATAATCTACACGGCTTTTATCTCCATGTAGGTATTCTGTTTGAATACATTAAAAAACATGATATTCCAGTAGTATGGACGCTGCATGATTGCTGGCCTTTGACAGGACAATGTGCCCATTTTGATTATGCCAACTGTAACAAATGGCAGACTTCCTGTCACCATTGTCCTATCTATCGCAGCGATTATCCATATTCCTTATTTTATGACAATAGTTACCATAATTATATTGTAAAAAAAGAGCTTTTTACCAATGTTAACAATATGATCATCATAACTCCCAGCAATTGGCTTGCAGATATCGTAAAAAAATCCTTTTTGCAAAAATATCCTATTTCAATTATTCCCAATGGAATTAATTTGCAGCTTTTTTGTCCCGCTGACAAACAAAAGTCCGGTAACACAAACCATAGCCATACATTAGCAACACCAAAAATTATCCTGGGTGTTGCTAATGTATGGTCTAAATCAAAGGGTCTAAAATATTTCCTTCAATTATCTGATATGCTTGACCAAACCTATCACATTGTTTTAATTGGCCTGACTTCAAAACAGCAATCTCAAATTCAGGCCAAATATAATGGGCGCATCACAGCCCTTACCAGAACATTCAATCAACAAGAATTGGTTTCATGGTACCAGAATGCTTTTGTATTTGTAAATACTACTTTAGAAGATAATTTTCCAACCACTAATTTAGAAGCTCTTGCCTGCGGCACGCCAGTCATTACCTTCAAATCCGGTGGAAGCCCTGAAAGCATCACACATCAATGTGGAATAGTCGTGGAAAAAGGAAACATTGAACAGTTAAAGAATGCTATTCTTTCTTTAGAAAAAAGGGCTGAAATAACCTCCTCTGCCTGTAGAAAACAAGCGCTAAATTACGAAAAAAGTATTCGGTTCAAACAGTATATATCCATTTACGAACAATTAATCAAATAATTAGAATATTCATATCCGGATGTTTCAGGATTCGATTCAACATAAAAAGGGATTCAAAACACATTAATTCTATTTCTCTGTCCAAATTACGTCTGAGTCGCTCATTTCCTTATCAAGGATCGTCCTGACATCCGGTTTATTTGCAATAATCCCCTGTATATATAAGCAATCCGCAATTGTACTCCCTAAAATTTCGTTATAAGTAAGACTCCTCAAATCGTCAGAATGATCTGGTATTCTAATTTCAACTTCCTCTTTTTCCTCCCGGCTTGCCTTCATAATTTGATTTATTACATATTCGTTCAGTTGTACACAGGTAACATAGTCTGTATGCTCCCGCGTACTCATAAGGAACTTTCCATCCGGATATGCAGTTGCAATCAGGCATATTGGAATCGCAACTGGCAATAATCTCTTCACAAGTAAAACTGATTTCGCTATATATGCTATCATCATAGCAGTCGCCACAATCAAGTAAAACCATATGCCCCAAGTTGCGTCAATTCTACTCATATAGGCTGTCTTAGAATTTAGGAGCAGGAGAAAAACTGTAAGCAAAGTCACATTACATATAATTGTTGCAAATATACGTACGAATTCGTCTTGCCCCACAAGCTTCTTTTGACACATAAGAATAATACTTCCAACCGCTAATAATAAAACAACTGTCAGAAAGTGTTTGGAAAGCCCTGAAAGGATTGCTATAAATTGCTGGATTGACAGTCCAAGATTAAGACCGCTTTCCCCTCCCACAACAGCGGCTCGTCCACCAGTTGCCTCAAACAACAACACAATTCCCCATCCGGCTAAAATAAAAAGATAAATGATATTTTCCTGGATTATTCCCTTAAAACCATTTTTACAATGATACAAATTAAAAAGCAAGCCAACCCCCGCATAAATTGCTGTTATTGCAGAGTGAAATAAATTTGAAAACAAAGCAAAATAAATTAAAAAGCAAAAAGATATTTTCCAAATAAAATTCCACGATAAAAAATTTTCTGTGATATCTTTAAACCGTAGAAGCAATAAAACTATAATGGCATTGAGAATTCCTGGAATGGTATAAAAATATATACAACATAAATCAGCAGCGCTAAACATACATTGACTTGTCCCTCTGTTCCTGAAAATTACAAAAAATGCGATAAGAAATAAAACTTCGCAAGCTAATGCGATATTAGATGACATTTATATCCGCGCAATTAATAATTTTTGAAAACAAATACACATTATCACTACCAGAAAAGTAATAATACATGCCGAGATGATTGTTACAGAAAATATGTAATCACCACAAAAGGGATAAATCACATGGGCAGCTATCCAACCTGCTACAAACATTAATGTTTCCGGCATAACCCTTGTAGGCTCCCATCCCTTCCAGATGGGTATCGGCAAACGGTATGTTCCAAGGCACAACCAGTCATCACAATCAAACGCCACCAGTGGACATAATTTACTAAAAAAGAAAAACAATAATACTGCAATCCCCGCCTGCATTGCAATATTTATTGCCCATTCTCTTTTAAATTTAAAAGACATATCTTACTTTTCTCCATATATCCATAAAAATTTCCATTATCAGATTTGCAAAAGATATTAACTATTATAGGAAATATACCATGTCATGTCAATCTGCAAGCAACTCGAAAACTTATCCTTGAAAATCTACTATTGCGCCTTAAAATCTTTTCTCTCTATATAAATTATAGTTTAATCAAATAAACAATATATTCCTCCGCCATAGCCGTCTTCTCCCCTGTCTTATACAAAACCTGACATTCTTCAAGCTTTCCCTCAGGATCCCGCAGGCAAGACTGATTAGAGTCTAAAAGATAAAATTCCTGTTTATCCGGAAAATTCTTTCTAGCCCATACTGCCAATTCCTCAAAGCTAATCTCCCCGCTCTGCTCCTCGCTCCAATCTGCATAGCTCTCTTTTTGGCCATTTCCCGCATAATAAAAATCATATCCCGGCAAATAGGCTAGCACGGTGGACGCCCACGGTACATTAACACTGACAATCAGCTCATCCGGCGCTATGTTCTCTCTTATATACTCCGCCGTACCGCCTCCATCCGAATAACTCCCATAAAGGGCATTTTCCAAACCGGAACTTTCTTCCTTATCATTCCATCTGGTAAACATACATATGGATAATACGAGCAGTAAAACCTGAAGCCCACCAAGCACAGCCCCCGTTATCCATTCTTTCCCCCGCCCCTCCTTCCTCTGTTCGTACATGATCCACAACGCCCATATAAACACAAAGCATAATGATAAGAAGTGCCAGATATGGAGCTGATATACCATTACGCTGAAAACAGCCTGAAATAAAAAAGCCGACGCCATCACAGTCACGGCCTGAATATTTCTCAATTTAAGGGTGGCAAACAGCATAAACCCTATAGACAAAAGGAAAAAAATAAAACAAAAGCTCTGTTCTCTTCCCGATAGTCGTTCCAGAATCTGATAAGAGTGATTTCTGACTTCCCTAATCAATTCCAGCTTGCCAAAGCTTTCAACCCTAAATACCGGGCTGTCCGAAACATGATAAAATTGTAGAATTAACAAAATGAAACTGCATAACGGTATCCAAATTCCCCTTAAAATATTCCAAAATGGCATCATTGTTTTTCGCTTATAACACTGCCAGAGGTTTTCCCCCAACCAAAAACAGGATATAACACCTGCTTCCGCCAGCGCTATAACATCCGACTGAACTAACAGCCCTAAAAGCAGTCCGAATAAAACACATTTATCATTTCTCTTAGGATAATAAACTGCAAGTAAAATTAATAACAGAGCTATCAGACAGTAATTTCTGGCAATTACTGTGTAATAATAGGTAAAGGCAGGGCTGAATAGTACAATTGCTTTTATTGGTTTATAAAAAGGAGCCTTATATAAAAACAGCCCTGCTGTCACTGCCATTATTATATAGCTGACAAAACTAATGGTACGAAAAGGCAGCCCCAACTTTGCAAAAGGCATCAACAAAAAATACCACAGGCAGGGATGTCCCTGATATTTTATTTCCTTTAATAATGCGAAAGGAGATAATTCCCTGGCCATCAGCCATACATTCGCCTCATCTCGCCACATCTCATGACGTGCAAGCAAGATACCGTTAAAAATCAGATATCCCAGGAACACAATTACCATCAACAAATTCTTTCGCTTTTTCTGTTTATTTATATCTACTATTTTAAATGTCATCCTCATATGTACACTTCTTTTTGGCACTTGGCATACACCACTACCATCTTTTTTATTATAATTCTATTATTGCGCCACGGGCTTTTTTCATATATGCTGAACACGTGTATATAATTTTTTAAAACAAAATCAGCTTTTATAAAATTGGAGCATTATTAATATGGAGAGAAATTATAAAATAGATATCCTTAGAGCTTATGCAATTATAACTGTAATCATTGGTCATAGTATTCAATTTGGCCAAGGACCCTCTCCTTCTTTTTTTGAAGACTATGTTTTTAAATTTATATACAGCTTTCATATGCCTTTATTTATGTTGTTAAGCGGTTACTTGTTTTATTTAACTTTAAATAGGCACAGCTTCTCTATCTAATGTATGTTCACGTTTTACAACTTTGTTTGTCCCTATTATCATGTGGAATATCTTTCCTTTTATTATGCAAATATATCATAATCCTCCTGCTACCGTCTATTATTTACCCAAAATATATTTATCTACTATGATAAGGAATTCATGGTTTCTTTGGGCCATTTTCTACTGTTCTTTTGTAGTGCTTATTGTGAACCGCTTTTTTAAAGATCGCATTTTTATCTATATATTGGGCCTGTTACTGACCTTTATTATACCGGATTCCTATAATCTGTCTTTATACAAATTTATGTACCCCTATTTTATGATTGGCTATTTTTATCACAAACATTATAATAAAATCACCGACAAAAATGTATCCCCCCAAATGCGTACTGTGTTTTCGTGTGCTGCCGTAATGATATTTATAATTCTGCTATGTTTTTTTAACCATGATTCCTATATTTATACCACAGGTTATACACTGGCAGGGAAAGAAGTCATGAAGCAATTGAGCATTGATATTTACCACTTTGCTATCGGATTAGTTGGAAGCATTACAATGATAATATTCGCATCCAAAATTTATAATAAATTAAATGATGCCTTCATCAAAATTCTTTCGACAATTGGGGCCAACTCATTGGGAATATATATGGTTTCCGGTATAATCTTTGAATATGCGCTTCCGGGTTTAACCAATAATGTCACGGGAATTCATTATTTGCTCGCTGCATTGGAATCAATTATTATCCTTTCCCTTCTTTTTTCTTTATGTCTTAAAAAGTGTTCTATTACAAATGTTCTTTTTTTAGGCGGCAGGAAATAAAAACATTTAGTCTTTTTCTATACGGAATTTGTTGCTGGCAGCCATCCTCCCACACAAATATAGTGCCCCGGCAATCGCTGCCACATAGATACTTAAGCTGATTTTAAAGCGCAAGTCTATCATTTCAATAAGGCGGCTATTTTCATGCGTAAAATAATAATAATTAATATCCTTCGATATACTTTCTATATATAATGTTTTATCCGTAACAGGTGGTTCCGGTAGACGTACCGTATCCCTGGCCACATCGCATAATTTTTCATCTGCATAAACCTGATTTATATCAATCATATTTCTTGGAAACAACAGCAAAAATGACAGAACCCCCATGGCTAGCGCCACACCAAAGGCTGTCTTCCATTTTATAGCGCTTAATCGCTTTTTTAATTTTAACCAAAAGGCGCACGAAAAGGACAACCGTTTGTTATATATCGAAAGCAACCTGAACACACCCTTTTCTTTTCCTATCGTCATATATAAAAAATCACCTAAGAATATGATTGTAATGTTTTTAACAGAAGCATTAAATAAAAATGGTTCGGAAATCCCGGCAAATAAAAAAGTGCAGATAATGATAAGCTCCATTCTCAGGTCCTTTTTCATACAGTATCTCAGCAGTAAGCAATATGCCGCTATAAGTAAAATAAGGGGAATAGCGCCGTATGCGTTAAGGGCAGATACATATGAATTATCAATCGAAAAATTAATCTCTCTGTTGCCGCCTCCAAGCAACGAAACATCATAGAGATTAAAAAACATTCGAATCGCCCATATACGGCTATTAAATATTTTATTTACTATCCGAAACAAAATACCCTCTCCCAATACAAGCGGAAAGGCCACCGAAACAATTATGCACAAAATAGGCATTCCCTCAATGATTATCTTTTCCATTACGCTAAATCTTTTTCTTTTACAAAAATAAAAGAGTAACACTAATAAAACAATTGAAGTCATTATTCCCGTAGAACTAAAGGAATACATTAATACATATATATTGCCTAGCAACAACAAGCAAACCGCGTAAAATAGTTTCTTTCTATTTTCCATACACAAATATAGAATAAAAACCATCAACAATATATATGTAATATGCAGTACATTTGGATGCGTATATCCCAGGCTTTCCCTTAAAACCGGCCCCAAACCAAACTTTTCATCGATTCGTCTGGCTCCTGTTCTTCCCCAAAAAACAGCGGCTGTTACACAATAGAGCATACATATGCTCCATACGGCAGCCCCTACGGCAAAAACTCTTTTCACGGACACGTTTTTCATTCCAACTGCCAAAATCACATAAATGAACATCCCCAAAGAACCTGTTATTTTGAATGTAAAGGCTCCCCATATTCCCAATATTCCTACTATAACTATTTCCGCTATACTATACTGTCCTACAAGAAATTTACATGCTAACAGCATAACTCCCAGCATCAGACAGCCGCGAAACAAAAGTGAACCCTCATCCAGCCCAACGCCCTTGGTGAACAGAATCACAGCAAATAATATATAATACAACAATTCCTCCAAGGAAACCTGTACTTTGTTATGCTCCATCGCCATTCCTTTCAAAATCATCTATCGCTTTCCTATAAACGCCTTCAAATTTTTCCGCAAGACTGCTCCATGTAAAGCTCTTAAGGACCTTCATTTTGCCCTTTTGCCCCATAAGCTCCCGTCTTTTTTTGTCTATCAATATACTTTCTATCTTCTTTTCCCACTCTTCTGCTTCGAATTTTTCCAGCACATACCCATTTTCTCCGTCCTCGATCAGCATACTTGCCCCGCCATTCATACTGCTGACAACAGGAACCCCGAAATACATCGCTTCGAGAAGCACCATTCCAAATATCTCATAATTACTTGTAAATACAAATACCTCTGCACTGCCATAAACCTTAGGCAGCTCCTTTTGAGGCATTTTTTCTTGATAAATAATGTCTCCGCTTTCAAGCTCATTCTTAATAAAACTCAGGAAAGCCGTTTTATATTTCTCTTCCCCATTTCCTATTAAAACTAATTGCAATCCCTTAACCTTATCCCGCAGCCGTCTATACACTTCTACTAAAAAATATACGTTTCTTCTGTCTTCTATTTTTCCTACATACAAAATTTGTGGTCTTTCACTTTTTTGAAGCTTATAAGGAGGAAAATTATCCGGATTAATACCGACGCCCACCGATACTGTCTTTTTAAAACCCTTTCCCTGTAAAAAGCTTTCTGCCATCCTGCTTTTTGTGACTGCCCATACATCCTGATATTTTTTCCTATGAAGAAACAAACCATCAAAGATTTTGCATTTTAAATTGTACCCACGCGTATAAGAGTGATAATATGGACCATGATAAATGATTACCGGTTTCTTTTTTCCGGTATAAAGCATCCAGCTCATAATCTGATCATATTCATGTACCTGTATCACATCATATGGATCAAGAATTTGCTTAACCGACGGCATAAACCCGTTTTTAAACAAAGCAATTCCTTTCATCCGGTAAATCCAAAAAGCATATTCTTTCCCATCTTTTTGAAAAGTATACTTCTCTTTTTTACTGCTCTCTCTACCATTATAGAGAACTATGTCACATTGGTTTCCCCGTTCCACAAGCGCTTTTGCCAGTCCAATCTCCTGCACGTTATAGCTCTCTAAATCTAATTTGTCCGGGAAGGCCCGCACAATTAAAATTTTCATAATCTGCTTTTAATCCTTTTCTTCCATCTGAGATAACGTTCTTTTCCCAATACCTTCGCCGTTACCTTGATGCACTTGAAATACAAGCGCCGATACCAGGGAGACCAGCTTGCAAAATAATGATGCACAGATATCGTATCAGGAGTGGTTTCAAATGACTGCGTTTCATGATCAAAACAGCAAAAATACTCTTTTGGAAATACCGCTACTCCATTTATAATCTGGAAAGTATTATTCCCTTTAAGGCCCTGTTCCCTGAGAATCCCGGTAACCACATCTACAATATTCTCAATCCGGCCGCCTATCTTTTGCCCAAATTTCTTTTTTTCATACTCACTAACGATCTCCTTTAACATCTTCTGCTTCGCTACGGAAGCATAAATCAAACCGGGATTTATCGTCTCTTCGCTTTCAAATCCTGTAAAAGCTTCATATTCCAGCAGTTCCTGCGCAACAGGCTTTAGTAACTCCACATCCGTATCTAAAAAAATACCGCCATATTGGTTTAAAATATCAAATCGGGCAAAATCCACTACAAATGCCCACTTTTTCATCCTGTATGCTTCCGCTATATAACTATTTTTCGTAACATCATAATTTGATTCATTCCACTCAATAATCTCCCAGCCGGGAAGATATTTCTTCCACGAATCAATACACTTTTGAATTAATTTAGGTTTTTTATTATATCCAAACCAACAATAATGGATTTTTCGCGGTATCATTTTTCCCCCAAAGTCTATTTTATTGACGTTCCTTACTTATACACAATCATAATAAAGCTAAATACATACATTATTTCTGCTACGGACAATAGCCTGAATTCTCTTCCTGTTTCAACATCTGTTTTCATCCTGCTTTTACTAAAAAGCATAAACATTAGAATGGGAATTAATGGCAAAAAATATCTCCCCTGAACTCCAAATATAATGATTTGATTGACACGTGTCTCCGCAAGCATAATCGCATGAAGGCCAACTAACTCACCCATCAGTAATAGACCTGACAAAACCCTCTCACCAGGCTTTATTTTCTCAAATTGCTCTTTTACATTCCAAGCAGTCGAAAGTACCAAAAGTATAAGGAAAAACGATATAATAATCCAGCTGGTTTCTTCATCTGTCCACGCCATTCTGTTTCCGATCATGCTGCCTAAATAATAATCTGCTTTTTCTACTATCGTTCTAATAACCATATTAACGAATCCAAACGGATTTATCAATAAATATCGTAGGCTAAATTTAGGTATTTGACTGCCAGTAAGCCATGACATATCATCAGCTGCTCCGGAAGCAAGTAATGTATCCTTTGCGGCTTCCGCCTTACTAAAAAAAATAGCAATATCCGTTTTAAAATGAAGCAATAGGGTAGCGGCCGCCACCAACCAGTTCATCAAACAGGCTCCTATTTTAAACCTCTTTCCCCCATTTACTTCTGCGTGTATAAATACCAGTAAAAGCAAGACAGGAATGTATGCGCCCCCCTTACAGCTTCCCAGGATCATGCTGGAAAATAGAAGGCACATCCATTCTCTTTTTTCTATTTTTCTCTCTCTGCCTTTAAAAATAATTGCCAATACAAAATAAGCAACCGGAGTAACTACGGCATCATAAGTGATCCCGGCTGCCTGATAAAGATTCATCGGAATCAGTGCGGTCACTGCAAACCCTTCCTTTAATATTGGCGTAATTCGGATTGCCAGATAGCAGACCATAATATAAAAAGAAAGACAGAACAGCTTCGCCAGTAATACACTTCCCATGGCGTTTACACCTAGAATTCTCCCCAATGTAATTCCAAAAACACCGGGAAAATATTCTAATATACTATCACTTAGTGTAGGGCGCTGTTCAAAATATGGCTGCCACTGTGCATTCCTGTCTCTTTTATCACCCAGCATTCTCATAAGGATATAAAAATTATCTGTTTCTTCACGCAGCTTAATCTCGTCCTGGGATAAATATACATATTCCAGGCTATCTTGTCCTGACCTGCCTACCAGCTTATTAGAGTATTTGTAAACGTTAGTGAGATGTGTTCCCCCATCATGCACAATATTAACATTGAGAAAAGAAAGAAAAATAATCCCCATAGGTACTGCAATACAAAGAAACAATGTCTCTGTTTTTCCTTTTTTATACATTGTAAAAAAGACGCACAGAGAAAACATTATTACAAGAAGTATCACGATAAGTAAAAAATGTACCCTGTAGCATAACGTAGACATATGAATGCCAATGCTAACAGCATATTCACTTTTCTGATCATTAATCTTACAAGTTGGCTGTCCTGTCTCCGGGGCAAATCCATATAGCCCAAGTCCTCTGCTATCCGGCGCTTTTGGGGTGAGTATCGTCAGAATGTAACACTTACCGGCTTTGCCCCCTTCATTTGCATATAATTTGACAGGTGTACCATATCTAATATTTTCACTGTTAATTTCCACATAGTTTATGACCGTTCCGTCCCATTGCTGTTTTATCTCAAAAATCACTTTTCCGTCAATATACAGATCATGGTCTGAGAAATCCAACGTAATAAACTCCCAGTCAGCAAAACAAGTAAATTCCTGTTCAACCGTAGTCCCTGTCCACATATCAGGAATAATTTGCTCTTCACTTTTATTTTCTACGAAGGTTCCATATGTCGGCACTTTACGCCAAAGCATAATTGCCGCCATAATTGTCACTACTATAACCGTAAACAACACAAGCTCAGCTCTATTAATTTTTAAATTTCTTCTTAAAATTTCCATGCTTATACCCGGGCACATCGCAAACTATACTTACGATACTGCATCAATAAAGAGTTTGGATATTTCTAATATCCTTTTGTCCAATATAGATATTATACTATGGGGCTACGTAAAGTCCAGCAATTTATATATTTAAAAAGGGGAACTTGACAATACATGAACGGCTTTGTATAGTTATAGCAGTAATTTTATAAAAATAACTACCGGAAATTTCTAATTAAAATCTTTCGTTATTAGAAAGGGCAAATTTAATCACCACATGTGAACTTGTGCTGACGCCTAAATTTGCAGGTGTCGGCAACATGGAGGATTATTATGAATAATATTTTGTATGAATATAAAATAAAATGCTGTGCATATAAAAAACAATTTTTCATTCTTTTGTCAATTTATTTACTGGCATTCTGCTCGATTTTCAGAGCAAATTTCGGTTATGTAGACGACTTGGGAAGAACATATGCCGGTTATCATGGATGGTTGGATTGGAGCCGGTGGAGCACAGAAATTCTCGCTACGCTTATACATGCGCAGTGGCATTTGACAGATATTTCACCGCTTCCTCAAATTCTTTCCTGCATTATCATGGCAGCCGGGGGAATTATCTTACTGGCTTTATTTAAAAAAGAGCGCCAAATAACATTTCTAAATATTATCGCAGCCGCACTAACAGGACTTGCCCCATATTTTTTAGGGATAATTTCTTACAAATTTGATTCTCCTTATATGGCACTATCTTTTTTGGTGAGTGTTATTCCATTTTTATTTTACAAAAATTCAAGAAAGCTTTACACCCTTGTATCGATTATCTGCCTGCTGGTAATGTGTACCACATATCAGGCTTCGTCCGGTGTTTATCCCTTAATTGTGCTTTTTTTAGCTATGGAACAAGTGAACTCGGGAGAATCTGTCAAAAAAAGTTTAGAGTTCATTGGGCTGTCAGTATCTTGCTATTTAGTATCTCTTGGTACCTATTGGTTCCTTTTAATGAGACCAAATGGGACTAATGTGGTTCCTCTTGCCCAAATCATTCCTCATGCAGTCTCAAAGTATATTACTTATTATCAAATGATATATCATGATTTTACAATACTTTGGATAATTTTAATTGTACTATCTATCATCTTATTTGTATATTCTGTATGCCAGGCAACATCCATCCGTAAAATATCAGCCCTTTTTCTCGGTTTATTCGTAATGTTTACAGGAAGTTTTCTTTGTTTTGGCGCCTATTTGTTTATAAATGAAGATGCATATGATATAAGATGTATGTATGGATTTAATGTGTTTCTCACATTAATGGCCATATATATTTCATATCACGCAAAGTACCGGATTTCCAAATCCATTTACGTAATCCTTGCATGGTGCTTTTTGGTTTTTTCACTGACTTATGGCAATGCTCTTTCGCAGCAAAAGGAATATTTGAATTACAGAACAACATTATTAGCTAATGATTTAAATAATCTGGTTTTTATGAATACGGATGAAATTAAAAAAGTCCGAATAAAAGGGGGCATTGGCTCTTCACCTGTCATAGAAAATATGGCGTCAGCATATCCCTTTTTAGAAGATGAAATATTTTCAGGTTTAGGGAATGGGTTCTGGGGCGGATATTATTTTAATCATTATCTAAAAATACCTAATATTGAGCTCGTTACAAATGAAAATGAGTGTAACGATTTGCCGCTTATAAAAGAAACCATGTATCATGTCATCAGGAGCGATGGCCATAATGTTTTAATTGAATTAAAATAAAATTTAAGTAGATTCATTTTCATCACTCCCTATAATTCTGTATTTTTGCCTCTTTATGGTTGATTTCATAAACCACATCACAGTTTTTTATGGTAGATAGTCTATGTGCAATGATAATAATTGTCTTACTTCCGGTCAACGTTTCAATGGCTTCCATTACCGCCGCCTCCGTATCATTATCTAACGCCGAAGTTGCCTCATCCAAAATCAGCACTTCCGGATCATTAAACAGTGCTCTGGCAATTCCTATCCTTTGCCGCTGTCCTCCCGATAATCTAACGCCGCTTTCTCCTACCTCCGTATCTAATCCGTCGCTTAGGCTTTCTATAAATTCTTTTAGTTGTGCCTTTTCAATTGCTTTCCACAATTTTACATCATCATTCTCTTCTTCCTGTGCTCCATACAAAATATTATTTCTTATTGTATCATCAAGTAAATAAATACTCTGTGGGATATAACCTACATTTTTTTGCCATGCGGGCAGATGCTCAAAAGCATCCTTCCCATCTATTCGTATCGTTCCTGATGTAGGTGTTAAGGCGCCCAAAATCAAATCTGCCAGCGTTGTTTTCCCCGCTCCTGATGGGCCAATAAATGCAACCGACTGCTTCTTTGCTATTTTCAAATTAATATGTTCAAGCACATAATCTGTTCCCGTTGGATACTTAAAAGACAGATCGTCTATCTTAATCTCATCCTGCAAAGGTAAAGCCTCCAAGGCAGCATTCGTCTTTACTTCATATTCCTTAACCTTTTCGATTTCCTTTAAGTCGCCATACACTGCTTCAAATGCCGGCATATTAAACATAATCACACTCATATAATTTGCAATTCTGTTAAAAGAAGGTAGTAATCGAAAAGCAGCAATGGCAAAAACAGAAATCGTTGTAATAAAATAAGAGCTTCCGGTACCATTCAATAACTTGGCAATTACTACTGTCATCAATGCTGTTATACAAACAGCCTCCATTATTGGCCTTGGGGCTACTTGCAGATAGCGATAAATTTGTTCTCTATCCGCCCAGTTTTGATATTCCGAATTAAATTTATTCAGAAAAAAGTTCTCTCGTCCAAGAATTTTAGTTTCCTTCATACCCCCAAAAGACTGTTGCAGCCACCTGACTATCCCGGCGCTGTACATCCGATCCTCTTCACCTATACGTGCCAGATATCTTTTAAATTTCTTTGCAAAAAAGAATAGAAAAAATATCAAGAACAGGCATACGCCAATGGTAATACTTTTATCTTTAATAATTAGAAAAGCCCCCAGCACAAGGCAGACTAAAGCCTCTGCGATCAGCTGCAAGATAGACAACACCCCTTGAAACATCATCGTCACATCTGTATTTATGCTTCTGATAAGGTCAGCGCTGCTATGAGATAAATGAAAATAGTAAGGCTGCATCATATAGCATTCCATCATTTTTGATGCTAATTTTCTCTGATTGCTGAAGGTAAATTTATACTGTAGCTGATACATAGCGGAAACACATACATTTTTTAAAATATATATAACAATTAGTATTCCTCCAAGAAACGCAAGAAAATGGTTCGTGTGTTGAAAATTAAACGCACAATAAATCCACCATAAATAATCGGCTCTCTTAATTATTTCAGGATCCATCATTACGTTAACCAGCGGCATAATTGCGGTAACGCTAAGCAATTCAAGAAAAGTAGTTATCACGATTGCCACTAGCAGAAAGAAAAATTTAATTTTCTGCTCCTTGGAAAATATATAATTTATCTGTTCTATAAATCTTTTCATTCGCTTCATTTTTACACCTCACGTTTATCGAAATCATGCCATAGGTAATCATAACAGTTCAGTCCAAACTTACCGAACTGTTGCTAATACCCCGATAATGTTTCAAAATCTATTTGCAATTATGGATATAAGCCTAAGTCAAACACATAACTATATTCATACCCTGGGCTCATAAGCAACGCCCCATGTGTTCCCCCTACATTTCCGGCAACCAGACAATTACATTTGGAAAGCAGCCAAACTGACATTAGATATTCTTTCCCTTTAAGGTATCTGTCGGCATTTCTTTCACTGTGCATATCATTTATATTTTCATTACCAGATGTAATATATCTTGTGGTCTCCACTGTCAGCAATCTGTCACCAAATTGATTTTTCATAACTTCGTATATTCCTTTATCTTCCGTAGCAAGAAAAATATATGTACACGAATATCTGTCCATAATCTTCTTCGCCTTGTCAATAATCTGCGCGGCCGTCGGCTGCACAGGATGATTATGCGGTCTTAAATTTACATAGTCCGTCCCTCTTGCCAAAACCCCCAAAACCCTGTTATTTCCAAACAATTTTTCTTTTTCCAGCTGAAATTCATGTAATAATTTATCTTCAATTTTAAGATAATTTTGAAAAACCTTTCTCCAGCGCAGCAGCTTGTCTTCTTCCTTCACCACGCGAATATCGGGATAATCATTTTTTTCGGTAATAAGGCCATCGCTTAATATAATATTTTTGCTGTCTGCTATATCTTTAAGGCCATATCCCATGGGCTGTTTAAAATAAAACTCCCATGCATTTACATTCCCCACCTGTTCAGATTCCAGATAAGTATTTCCTGTATTTTGCATATCGATTACAGGGATATAGCCTTTTCTTACAGCATAGTCCACCAGCCCCATATTAGTCATTACATGAGAAAATAATCCTATTTTACAGGAAGCGCGTCTGACCACAAAAAATGTTTTATTCTGATTTGCTTCCCCATAGGATACCTTTCTTTCTCGCCATTTCCACTTCGTATAGGGCTCATTAATAAAAGGAATATTTTGAATATACCGCTTGAATTCAAGCTTAAAGCCATTATCTGCCCCCATCATTTTCTCCTAAATATTGTTGCACTTTCCAGTTCAATCTTTTCATAATTATTCTGAATAATATAATCGGCCAAATAGCCTTCTATTTTATTTTCATTGGGGAAATCCACTTTTTCCTCTCCCTGTATCAAGCCGGACTCAAAATTCCCATATTCCGGACTCAGCACAAAAATGCATGTAGGTATTTTTTCAGGTCTCACTTCATAATATTCCTCCAGCCTGGCACTATTAAATGGCATTCGCCAAGAGGAAGGCGTTCCGTAAGCATTATCCGTACATAAATAGCCCCAATAGCAATTCTGGGAATACAACACTTGATCCTCCTCCCGCACATACTCATCTATAGCTGCTTTTATATTATCATATTGGTCAGCATGTTCACGTGTAGTAAGGAGATATTTACCTACGCCCGAAGTAATTCGTGTATCCAATTGGCTAATTGGAGCGTCTCTGTAAACGCTGAAAAATCTCAGAAATGCCGTTTGAAAAATCATCACACAATAGGCCATGCACACAATTCCCAATATAATTGTTCCCTTTTGTAGTCTGCCTGATTGAAACACAAGTAAAATTGTTCCTATATTAAGAATGACAAACCCTATTGCCATTGCATCCAATCCGGTATCTGAAGAAAGTGAAAAAGCTAACACCAAGCTCATCCCGGCTATTCCAAATACTCTCAATACATTCTTACTTGAGTCTTTCCATTCCTGAAAAATACTTATGATTGGCACTGCAAATAATACACACGCAATGTTGATGCATCCCAGCATATTTTTAGACAAAAAAGAATTGCAAATGAAAACGAATAAATTAATTCCCAGCAGAAAATTAATTTCTTTCCTGGTAAATAAAAGGCATTTCCTTTTCTTATACCATATATATACCATGAGCAAAACCGTAATCCAGATAGTCCATTTATATCTCCACATAATTCTTGCCAATATAGTTGGTACTACCGTTATTAAACTGATATGCTTTGCATGTTGCATTTCGGGTTCATTTAAAATATGAGGTATACTTAATATAATTTCATTTATTGGACTCATATACAAAATATATCCCACATAAACAGCCGCTACGGTAGCCGTTCCCGCTATTATGGTCATAATCTCATGTCTTAAAAAACGGTATTTATTTTTTGTAAAAAGATATATTCCTGTTATGACATAAGGCAATACCAAATAGGGCGTGTTTATGACAGCAAACGCCAACAAAATTCCTGAAATATATAGTTTTCTTTTATCCGGCTTTTTCTCACAGACCTGTTCATATAAAAGCAATATCGCCAATAAAGCCCATGTCAGTGTCATATTATAATATGACATGCCTCCTATATTTGCTCTGGAATATAAATAATAAACCAAGGCACAAAACAAACTTGCAGTGCGAGAATTTTGTTTTAGGAGCTTATTGTAAGTATAGCATGCAGTAAATGTAGATATCCCCCAATATAACAGTCTAAAGTATAGATAGACTCCTTCATTTCCCCCTGTTATCAAGCGGTATAAAGCATAAAATGGAAGCAGTAAGGGGCCCCATACCTGTGTAAAAAACCATTCGTCTACAATTATTCTCTCTCCAAGCCAAAAGCGATGTACAACCGTTAAGTAAAAGCTCTCATCTGACCAGCTAAAACTGTAAAAGCTTCTTACCAATAAGCATATACAACATATCCCTAAAATCATCGCAGGTAATAGATTATATGAAATTTGTATGCCCTTTTTACAAAACTTCATTTTCCTTATACCGTATCCTCGTATGCATTTTGAAATTACATTTTCTTATTTTGAAAATCAATAAATTTATTTTCTTCCAAATTATATTTGCCAAGTCTAAAAAACTTATGCTTTATAACCCACCAGGCAGGTACCCATATATATTTATGCATAGCCGGAGACGCGCTGCCAATCATCCAGCAATTGCGGTCGCACTTTTTCGTACATTCCCTGACCTTCTGCGCCCTGTCAGAATTCCACAGCTCGTCCCAGCTTTGTTCTCGCAAATTTCCCATAACTGCCTTTTCGGCCATACCATTACAGGGAATGACATCGCAGAAGGGATCTATGAAAAAAGCGTTTTGCGACATGTCACAGGGAAGAAGACGTTTATTTCCATAAATATAATTGATCAATCCATGATTAAAATAGGCCCTGAACCATTTTTTAGGTGAATTGCTCCGTAAAAGCTCATTGATCAGCTTTTCAAAATTGCGTGCAACCTTTAATTTATCATCAATTTTGTTGTCTGTCTTTCTAAAGTAAAAAGAATTATGAAGCGTGGCCGTCGCAAATTCCATGCCCATGTCATTGGCAATATTATAAAGTGGCACCAAATCCTCACAATTCATGTCCTGAACCGTCATTCCAAATCCCACGTCAGGATGCCTCATCTCAACCAGCGTTTTTAATGTATCATATCCTCTGTTAAACCCATCCGGAATTCCTCTGATTTTATCATTCGTCTCCTGCAAACCCTCTATGCTGATCCGTATCCCAATTTTAGGGAATTGTTTGCACAGCGCAATAATTCTGTCCGTAAAATATCCATTCGTGGAAATTACAATTCTATCTGATTTTTTATACAATTCCTCCACTATCTCAGGGATATTCTGTCTTACGAAAGGTTCCCCTCCCGTAATATTTGTAAATGCCATCTCAGGCAGCTTTTTAATATCTTCAAGCGTAATTTCTTCGCTGGGTTTTGAAGGATCTTTAAAACAATCGCACATATTACATCTGGCATTACACCTGTACGTGACAATCACCGTTCCATAAAGAGTTCTTTTCGCCATGCTTTCCAACCTCTTCCCATTTTTGAAAATTTGTATCAATTCAGTATATCATCTATTGTTATAAATGCAAACTTTTTACAAAATTATTCGCCCACTCCTGAGCCGTGAAAAATAACAAACTACCGCCTTTAAAAAGAATGAGTTGCTAAAATCATAGGATCAGGCGCACAGGTTATCTTATTGGGATTTCTGTTTAAATATGCCCCCCAAAAGCCAAATGTACTCTCCGTAAAGATGTTATGCTTACACTCAGCCATAAGCTGCATATCCCGGAAACTGTCTTCCCCTTTATTCCAGTCTACAAAATATACTTTATCCTTCTTAAAATTCAGTCCAAAAATCTTTTCATTTTCCTCGCACCACCCTACGCTTTTTTCATCCGTGAAAAAAATAAAAACAGGATTGGTCACATGTTTTTTTATATAGTTAACTGAACGTCTGAAAAAGCCAAACTTATAGCAATGGCCATTTAAAAAAAGCAGATCGCTCCTCCTTGCATGAATAGACACAGCATTGCATCCCTGAATCAACCTCATCATTTCTTTGTTTTTTTCATCCTCTATTATGGGAAATACAAATGCCTCCCGTACCAGGGCATCAATCCGTTCAATACCAAATCCTTTATATTTAAATGCAAAGGAATGTCCTATATATACATCTGAAGGATACCTTCTAAAAACATCATATCCGTCATTTGCCTTTTTGATCAATCTGTGCGCAAGCAGTTTCCGCATATGTCTTTTTATATGATATCCAATTCTTGTCTGAAAAAAATGCGTAATCCATAATCGTATTTTTCTTTTGAATGACGAAGGTGCTTGTGAAGGTATTTCCGCTTTTTTTCTAAGATTTTTCAGATGTATTCCTTCTTCTTCAAATGCTTTGGTAATATAAGGTGCATAATTCCAGTTTTCTTTCCAGAACTCGCTGCTCTCAACTTTTTGTAAAATTCTTTCCCATGCTTTTGCATCAAATCTTTCTTTTATATTGGGAGGATTAATGCCAAATATTCTCTCTAACTCATAGCCATTCCACATGGAAAACATACCATCCTTCTGTGGGAGCTCATAGATTAAATTTTCCAAGTAGCATTCTTCGTCCTTATTTTGCGAGCAAATTGCAAGATATTCCGCATAATCCAGCATTTGGTTTCCCAGACCGGAATCCATGTGTACTACTCTCATTCGTATACCCCCGCATACTGCAAGGTAACCTTTATGTTAGCCTTTCGCCAACACAAACATCCCCTGTATTTTAATCCTTTATAATAATCCTCATGGGATTTCCTACCACCGTACAATTATCCGGCACATCTTTATTCACCACTGCCCCGGCTCCAATTTTCACATTATTTCCAATATGAATACCGCCAAAAATAAGTGCATTCGCAAAAATTTCTACATTGTCACCTATCACAGGATGGATTAAACTACTATCATCCGCATTTGCCCGTCCTTTTCCAATTGTAACTCCATTTCTCACTGTCAAATTTTTCCCTGCACGATGCGGTCTTACAACGCAGTAATTGTGATCAATCCTAAAGCCCCCTGCAATTTTCCCTCCGTTAATTTCTACTGTTACCAGGGGTTTCATAAATATTCTGCAAAGACCTCTTAAAATATGGTTTTCTTCCGTACGGTAATAAAATATATTTCTGAAAGGTTTTAAAAATAAAAGACAGTAGTTTAAGGATTTTATACTTGCTTTATCGTAAGGGATCTCGTCTAAATATCTTTCTATGTCTTTATTGATTGTATCCTGATTCCTGCTATACAAATACAGAATATCCGGAAAAATAGTTTTCATAAAACAGATTTTCTGGAGCAATATCTTCTTATTCATAAGCTGTACCCTCTTGGTATATGATAATTAATTTCTCACAATATTGCTGTACGGTATCAAAGTTTTTCTCTTTACATTTTTGGGCATATTTCCGAAGAACTTCTTTATTTCGCCACATTTCTTTAATCTTTACATACAAATCTTCTTCATCACCGCTTTTAAAAAGCTCTCCTGTTTCTTTCACACGTATCAGCTCCGGTATACCTCCAATATCCGCTCCAAGCACAGGAGTTCCGTAAGCGATCGACTCCATCACTGAGAAGGGACAATTTTCATACCATTCTGACGGATAAACACTAAACTCTGCTTCCTCCACTGCTTTAACCAGCTCACAGCCTTTTAAAAATCCTAAATTTGTAATATTGTCTACCTGATTGATTTCACTTTCTAATGGTCCATTTCCGGCAAAGACAAAGGGAATCTCCGGCAATCTTCCGCACACATTCAGCAGCGTTCGGATCCCTTTTTCTTCCGAATACCTGCCAAAATAAAGCACATAGCCTTTCTTCTCTAATGCCTCTGCCCTTGATGCATCCACAAAATTATGCATCACTAATGTTTTCCCATTGTATAGAGAATCCGTAAGAAACATCTTTTCCATAAAGTAAGATGGGCAAATAATCTTGTCCAAATATCGATATGTTTTTAATTTACGGTATAGTCTTCCCTCCCATTCACCAATCAGGCTCTTTAACCACGAATTATGAATACATTTATTTTTTGTACAATGTTTCAAATTCCCCCTTAAACATTTTTCGCAATTTTGATTAAGAGAAGGAATTCTCATCATATGATTGGGGCAAAGTAATTGAAAATCATGAGCCGTAAAAACCAGACGCACCTTTTTTCCACTTTGCCTCTTATACTTTTCTATTTCATATATAATGGATGGTGTTAATTGAAAATTAAAATTGTTTAAATGAACTACATCCGGCTCAAAATTTTCCAACACCAACCTGATTTTTTTTCTTGCTTCCGCCGAATAAATGATCTTAAAAGGATACAATAATTTAGTGAATTTTCCCGTATGGAAATCCATATTGGATGTATAGCTGCCAATTTCGTTCCCGACAATTCGCCTCTTATCTTCCATGCCAAAATACTGCACTTTATGACCCATATTTTCCAGTTGTTTTCCCACCTGAAAAATATAGGTTTCCGAGCCTCCATTTGGATATAGGAATTTGTTTACCATCAAAACCTTCATAGGCTTTCTCCATCTGCCCCATTTTTATGCTTCTTTATTGCTTCTTCTTTTGATACAATTTTAATGTTTCTTCCACTACCTGTTCCCAATTATATTTTTTGCAAATAAAATCCTGGCTTTTTTCTTTGTACCCCGTTACTTTTTCCGGATCTTTAAGTAACTCATTTAGTTTTATGCCGAGCTGCTTTACACTACCCTTTTTAAACGTCACGGCACAGTCCTGCGCAACCTCCGTATTTTCTTTAATATCGCTGATCAGGCAGCAATTACCATAGCTCATTGCCTCGAGCAATGTAAGCGCCATCCCTTCCACGTCGCTTGGCAGTACATACAAATATGCGTTGGAATACAACTCTTCCAGGCATTGTCCATGAATAAAATCTGTCAATATAATCCTTTCATCTGTCTCAGCCATTGCCAAGATTTTTTTCATATATTCATCGCTATGACTGTTGCCTCCTGCAATCACTAATTTTTTATCCGTATCTATTTTTTTGTATGCTTCAATTAAATAGTGCGCTCCCTTTTCCGGCACAATACGGGCCAAAAATAGAATGTATCCATCCTTTTCAAGGCCATATTCTCTTTTAATCAAATCCGCCTCTTTGATAGACGGACGCTCTATTCCATTGGGAATCAAAAAGGTATCCCGCCCATACGTTTCTTTAAAATAATTCTTCATATTCTGCGAAAGCACTATAATTTCATCGGCATATTTCGCTGCCAGTTTTTCCCCAAGCTTCAACATATTGGAGGCAAAATTCCCCCACTTTGCCCTCTGCCAGTCTAATCCATGTATCGTAGCCACCACGTGAATCCCAAAAAGCTTTGGAATCCATATCACGATGCATGGGCCCTCCGCATGGAAGTGAATCACATCATAACGTCCAAACAATGCGCGTATTGACGCTAAAAATGAATACACAATTGCATTAAGCGCGCTGGTTTTGGGCGTTGGGATCGTAATTAACCGTATGCCGTTATAATATTTCCCTCTCCGCTCATCAAATCTTTTGCCGGCCGTATGGCGGCCATATCTGTTGTAGGCATCAACCTGGCACCCCAACTTTACCAGTCTTGTAGAGAGCTCGTCCACTACAATCTCCACACCACCCTCTCTGGATGGGATTCGTTTATGACCAATCATGGCAATCTTTAACGGTTTCTTCCTTCTTTTGCCGCTTTCGCTTCTACCCTTCCTTTTTAATATATGCTCTTTGAAAATAAGATATAGAAAAGAAAAATTTGTATCCAAATATCTGGGCAGCAATCTTTTCGGATCCTGGGTGATACGGTACAGCCACTCCATACATAATTCCTGCATCCATTTAGGCGCTCTTTTAACAGTTCTCGCATGAAAATCAAACCCGGCCCCTACCCCCAGCATAAGTCCGCATACCTTACCCTCATGGGCTGCCATCCATTCTTCCTGCTTTGGCGCTCCTAAGCCTATCCAAATAAAGTCTGCCTTTGTTTTGTTAATCTTTTCGATAATCTTAGTATCTTCTTCCTCTGTTAATGACCGAAAAGGAGGCGAATACATGCCTACGATATTCAGTCTTGGAAACTTTGTCTGCAGCTCTTTTTTTAGAGCTTTTAGAGTTTGCGGCTTACTCCCATAAAAAAAGTGCCGATAGCCTTCCCTTTCGGAAAGCGCAAAAATTTCAGGCATTAAATCCGGCCCGGGCACCCTCTGTGCCTGCCGCATTCCAAACAGTTTCTGTACAATAGATAGCGGTTTCCCATCTGGCAGGTTCAACACTGCCCCATTTTGGATTTTGCGATATTCCAAGTTTCTGTATGCCATCACCGTAGTATGCACATTGGATATACACACATAATGCCCTTTTAATGCTTCCAGATTTTCTCTCATATAGGAAACCGTTTGTTTCATATTAGTCACATTAATATTTGTACCCAGAATCCTATAATTCTCTAACTTTTTTAACATACTTATTTCCCCGTATACTGCAAACAAATCCATCTGTGAAAAATAAATTTTTCGTAGTAACCTTCCGTCTTCATTCAAACCAATACATTCCGCATTGTTCATATGCAATTAAAAATTTCTTATCCTATCTGACCCTTCGGGTCTACAAAAATCCATGAAGGCCATAATTCCTCCATCTCCTCTTTCACAAAAACCTGACTGTTTTTGTGTATGGTAGGTCGAATCATAATTTTATTTTCATTACGGTTCAGTCTTGCTCCCCAAAAGCTAAACGTAGAATTGGCACAGATATTATGTTTACAATTGCTCATAAGCCACATATCATAAAAACTGTCTTTTCCGTGATTAATATTCACTATGGTATATTCCTCCCCGGAAAAGCTTTTTTCAACATAAGAGATGTCATCGGAAAATAAATAAAAATGCGCATCCGGAAACTTTTCTCTTATTATTTCCATTGCCTTTCTATAATAAGCATTCGTACAAATATTTCCAAACATATCCACATTTTCAGGGTCCAGATAGTCTCCGCGCCTTAAATGTACACTAACGGATTCATGGGCTTTCATTTTCTCTGCCATTTCATAATTTAAAGGATTAGCAGACTTTGGAAACCGAATTTTGTCCCTCAGATCATATAAAATATCAACATAATATTTTTCACAGGCAAAGTAACCGCTGACATACATTTTTTCGAAGGTAAAAATTTCCGGATGGTACATTTGGCTTTCTATAAACTTATGAATAGTAAAGGGTAAGCATTTCCTCCTGAATTTCCCAAGTGGTCCCATACTGCCTGTCAAAGCTTTCTTTTCTTCCGGTGTACATATCTTGTAGGCCAATCCCTCAAAATAGTTAAGCTCAAGCTGTCTTTTTGCCGGCATTTTTTCCTGTCTTTGAGGTGAAAACCATGAAATATCCAGTTTAACCTCTTTTCCTATGTTTTCAAGTTTTCTATAAAGGGCGTACTGCTGTAATTGATTTCCTAAGCCACCTGCGATTTCTATAATTATCATCTAACTCCTCATATCTTTCCTCAATTTATGAATCTGAGCCAAAGGGTAACACAACAGTTCAATCTTTAGTAAAAAATTTAAAAGTGGATTCTTAGCCCTTCTACCTGTGGCCTCACTATCTGCTCAACACTGCCGTTCCTCACATATATAGTCAATGTACCACATGGTATTTCCTGAAAGTCTGTTAAGTCTAAGCTCAAATCATATACCCAGTGTCTGTCCTCCCTATTGTACGTAACTACAATATCCATGTTGTCAAAATCCTGTTCCTGATAATATTCTTCTTCATAAATAATATTAACATCGCATACTTTGTTTATCACCCGTTCTTCTTCTGTCCAATAATATACATGATCAAAGCTGTGCAGCTTCATCCAATAATTAATTGTAAGATTGCCTTCTTCATTAGGTCTAAAACAAGCCAATACATTGCTGTCTTCTTTTTTCATCTTATTTACAGCTTCAAACGCCGCCGTAATACTCTTCCCTCGGTACCGGAAGTAATCCGCTTCCCGTAACATCACTCTGCCATGAGCCGCCAGACACAATAAGATACCCGTCACATAAAGGAACCTCCTTTTACCTGATAACGGTTTCCATTTTAGGATCACGAAAACAAAAAAGAAGGCAAATCCTATAGAACCGGGCAGAACATATCTTTCTCCAATCCCCGACCTTCCATACAAAACAATCTGTGGTAGCAAAAAGGTTACTGCTAAAAGTATTTCCTTCCATAATTTTTTAAGCTCATCCCAATAGGTAAGCAAAATCATAAAAAACAAAATTCCAAAACGCTTGTACCATTTCAAGTCCCCTTTAAGAGATCTTCCAAGCCCATCTACATACTCCAGAATAGACATACCGCTTTCGAATCCTACACTTCCATATCTATCTGTACCCACATAGAAAACAATTATGAAAACCGGAACCATAAAGACAACTAATAAAGCGATCAGGTACCCTAATCTTTTTTTGGTACAGTACCATATCCCCTCTAAGGTAATCTTCTCTTTTCCTGAAGCATTCATTTCAAAATAGAGAACATATAACATAAAAAAAGGGATTAATATAATATAAGATTCCTTATAATTTGCCATCAGAATAAACAGAAAAATACTTCCTGCCATCCATCCTTTTTGATTGCCTTTCAGATACTTTAACATACAAAAAAAACCAGCGGCAAAAAGCAAAGTTGCAAACGATTCCTGAGGGCCTAATTTCCACCACACAGCAGACTGGTAGCCAACCATAGACATAAAAGCAAATAATACGGAACAAATCTTTCCGGCTCCCATTTCCCGTCCACAATAGTATAAAATGATTATGGTAAATACGATTTCTAAAGCCTTTAAAACAGAATAGGCAATAAAATTATCCCCAAATAGATAGCAACTGAATATTCTAAGAAAATAATATAATGGTCTGTAACGCCACTCTAAATCTCTCCAAAACCATGTTTTGAATATATCATACAAGCTCTCCTTCTGACATCTGATTTCATAAGTCCATCTTAAAAATTCATGGTCATCCACCAGATGAAATCCACTTGTTAATGTTCCCATTCCCAATATCGGCATTGATACCAGCAGCACCGCTAATATAAAAATTATAAAAAACTCCCATTTTCCATTGATTCTTTCTATTTTCTCATTAAGTTCATTCAGGCCGCCTTTAAATCTGTTTAGCATTTCTTCCTCCTTCGCGATCCATGGCAAACAATGACAGTGCAGGCCCTAATGACCACGGATACGCATCATAAACCTGCGGATACATGCTAAATCCATGGCACTCTGCCAGGCAATCATAAAGCTTTCCCTCTTTCACCATGTTCCAAAGAGCATCTCTTCCCCGCTCCATTCTTGATTTATGGATGCCAATCAGAGCTTTCGTTTCTAAAGATCTGGCGATTGCATAGAGAATCATTGCCGTAGCCGAGGTGTCCACCGGTCCCTCCTTTGCAACAAGCTGCCAGCTATATAACCCGTTTTCCAATTGATAAGCCTCCACTTTATCTACCATTCTCCTGTAGGATTGCTTGATCATATCATAGCCTGGTGTGATATCTTCCATATAAGCAAGGCTTTCCGCCATCCCAATCATCAGCCAGCCAACTGCCCGTCCCCAGCCGATAATGCCATACTTAATACCGCTTTCCAATTGATAGCCATGATAGGGAAGCCCCGTTTTTCCATCCATACCTCTCTCAATAAAATTCTGTATCTGTACAATTGCCAGATTGATTGCATTCATATCCCCATATGTACTTCCATATTTACATAAAAATGGACATACCATTCCAATCCCATCTGCGAAAATATAACCATTCTTCTGTTCCGGCCGATAGGGAAAACTCCCCGCACTATCCATTTCATGGTGAAATAGATATTGAGCCATAGTTTCCGCCGCTTTCTTGTACTTTTCTTCTCCTGTAATCCGGTGCAGATCAATCAATGCCATGCCGCTATATATATCATCCAGATAATATATTTTACAACCCCGTTTTATCCATCTGTCATAATATTTCCTGAGGCATTTTGTAATAATTGCCGCTTCTTCAGAATTTTTATTTTGCATATAATAATCAATCAGGCTTTTTGCAAGCAAACCATTAGGCCAGTTAATTTTATCAAGTGGCGGTTGCTTATTTCCCATTATTATTTTAATAGTTCGTTTCAAATAATAAACCAGGCTCCGCTCAGGATAGTTCAAAAGTTCTTTTTCCGCCTCTTTTACCATTTCAAGCATTCCGTTTTTCTCCTTTCGTTTTTCTTATTTTTCCCTAATTCATTTAACATCTCGCACCATGCTCCCCCCAAAAGGAAAAACAGGTAATTCCTTGCCAAATAATCGGAGATAATGTGGGCTTCCACAATAGTATAGATCGCTAATGCCGCAGTTAATGTAATCGCCATGTAATCATTTTTTTGATAACAGTATACCAAAAACCATATAATAAATGCTACAAAAATCATGCCCGGTATGATCCCATACCAGTAAAATAATCTCACCCATCCCATATCAAAAAAATAATTATTTTCCGGCCTTGAAAACAGGCTCCAAGTCTGCGTTGTACCCTCAAATCCGGCGTTTTCAACTAAAATATACATTCTTCCATTTAATACCTTATTTAAATACAAAAGTGCCATTGTAATCGGGCTTCTGTCCCAATTCCAAAAATAATTATATAGTCTATAAGCATTGGCCGCCACAAACACCGAAAAGCCGACGCTCGCTGCAAACAGAAAAATTCCTGCCTGATTCAAATATTTCTGCCACCGAGTAGTATTTAGCTTAACCTCCATATAAACCATAACTATTGTAAAAATTGTTACCAGAAGGCTGGTTCTGGAATCTGTCAGTAGGAAAAATCCAATGTTTGTCAACAGCACCAGCCCATATTGGTACCATTTCATTCTTTCCGCGTATAAATATAACCCCAGCACCGTAAGTGCCCACACCATACACTGCAGCGCATTAGGATGCCCCATTCCCAATACATATCGCGACTCAATGCTGCCTCGTCCATAATCTGCCGTCAGCAAAACTGTTCCATAAACCCCGGTAAGCGCCAAAAGCATAATCACCAAGCATCCCATAAGCGTCAAGTAAAACACCGCCTTCAGGCATCTTTTCATATCTACATTTTTGCAGGCTGCAATGAAAATAACCAGCCTTAGAACCTCATTCCTGCCTGTAGCAAAATATGAAACAGCTCCCAGCACACAAAACAAAGAGACAGCCAAATATTCTTTTAATGAGTATCGAGTAAAAAGAAACTTCACCAGAAAAAGCAGAAACGTCACTCGAAAAATCTGTCCTTCTATTGGGTTAACATATGCACTTTTGTCAATCAGCACCAAAAAGATCTCTATCACAACCCCCGCATAAAAGAAATAATATGCAATTTTTGAGAGCGTTTCCTTTATTTTTATCATTTAAATATCCTTCTGCAAAATCATTTTTTTTAAAATGATATTCTGCCTTTTTATAAATATTTTTTCATAAATGGAATTTTTCTTAAAATAGCCGTATAGATAAATCCTAAAATAAAAGTTCCGCTTACATAAACACTACAGGCAAATACTCCTATCGTTTTTTCGCACAAAAACAAATACAAAGGCAATAACTGCCAACGGACAAAATTATCAAATAGATAAATTCCAAATACACATTGACCTGCATATACTATCATCCTTCTCATTATATCATTCTTTTCAAACTTTTCAGATATTTTTTGACACATTCGAAAGACAATTGGCGTCATGACACATATAAACAATTCCGATATTTCCTGGGTATAGCCTCCTGTATTTAGAAAATATATCCGCATTATAGCCATATCGGCTGCTATACATCCGACAAAACAAGCCAGTTCTGCATAAATTGTTTTTTTCTTTTCCTTACAGATATTGTGGGTTTCCATGTAGTAACCTAAAATCATGTAAAAAATAAAGTCATCAACAAAACCAGCGTCCAAAAAAAGCGGAAAATCAAAGAGTATTCTCAGCAGCGGTATGATCAATGAAAATATAACTTTTAATCCAAAAAGATATTGTATTAATTTCTGTTCTGCATACTTAACCATGATTCGAAAGAAAGGCAATGTCAGCAGAATCATAAAATACGCATATAAAAACCATAAGGATTCTCGGATATCACATGCACAAAGTTTTACCCAAAAATCCTTTATCCCTGCATCCGGCATTTTGTATCTGAAAACATCAAATATATAATAAAAAACAGAGGCGACAAACAATACCGTAAGAATTCTGACACCTCTTTTACAAAGCAGCTCCTTAATCGTCTCATCCTTCGATAATAGCAGTGCTCCTGACACCATAAAGAACAACGGTACGCCAGCCCTACATATACAGGCCATACCTACAGAAAAAATCCAAGTCAAAATATTACTTGTCTCCGTATAAAAAATATATCCATCCGTATGGTTAAAAATAATCAATAAAACTGCAACTATTCTGATTATTTCCAAATCAACTTTTCTGGCTGGCTTCATTTTATTTTCTTAACTCCTGCTCATAACCTATAAGTATCCCAAAATACCACTTCCATCAGCATAAACACTTTATTTCAATTCCTGCATAATGACCATATCTTTTTCATAAAATCCCGCTACCACCTGGTTTGTAAATGCACTTGGATCTTCCGTTACCGGCATGTGCATGAGAGGCCCCTGATCATGATTGATAGGGCATAGATATGCCTCTTTTACAGTATCGTCCAGCAGTATCTCCATCTGGGACCTAATCTGCCTTTTAAAGTCGTCAGCCTGTCCGCTTGTCACGTATTCCAACGACCTGTTAAATACACTATCGCTCAGCATCCCCCTAAACAATATCACGATTATCCCCAAAGCACAAATGCCTGGCAACATAATACATGTTCGAAAGCTCTTTTCATCTAAACCAAATTTCCCTTTTCCTCTATCTCTCAGATAATTTATTAACCATCCCTCTGTATAAATAATAGAGGCAGCTCCTGTCAGTATGAATGTAAAGTACTGCATAGTAGCCGGCCCTAATGAAACCTCACCCTTTATATAAAGGGCAGGTGTAAACATAGCGGCATAAATGCAATACATATATATCCCAAAAAGAAGTGGCAGTCTGAACTGGTATCTGTTTTCTGTTTTTAGAAAATACTCCCATACGAAAAAAGCTAGCACAAAAAGCAAAATGAATATGAACGTTTTATTGCATGCATACTCTCCTATAGAAACAACTCCCTGTATCAAGGCTTCTATAATTGTACTGAAAATTTTTTCCCAGCTAAACCCAAAGCTTTCGCCTACTCTTGCTGCATTTCCCGGCGCTGTAATCTGAAAAAAAAGCGCCACTGCTCCCGCTGTAAACGGAATGACCAGTAATAAAATTTTTTTAAACTTCTTAAAGCATAGAACAACTGCCGGTACATAAAGAAAAAACACCAGGAAAAATGAAAAGTAACTGCTTCCTCCTATCATAATCAGCCCAAAAGTAGAATATATAATATATCTTATGCGCCCGGTTCTTTCAAACTTTGAAAGATAAGTCAGTAAAAGCAAAGCCAGCACGTGAGGAAACATATAGTGTACGGTTCCTACATACCAGTACATTCCAATTGCAGTGCTTGGAATAAACTGATAACTGGCTATCAATATAAGTACGGCAATCGTAATGCCCTCATACCACTTAAAATTCAGCCTGTTCACTGCAATCTCATGCACAAAATATATGGTAGAAATACTGACGGCCAATGTACTTATCAAAGGAACGATCCAAAAGCTGTAAGGCACAAATACTTCCGGCATCCATGTAAATAAAAAAACCGTAAACCAGTCTCCATTCCACCCCGTACACATTTCCCGTGTGGTTTCAATACCCGCTTTAAATACCTCTATCAAAGAATGTGTATTCAGCCATGCCCGATGGGTTCCCCGGGAATACCCATAGTCATCCCCCGAGGGTCTTGCATAAAATGCCAGATACCATATAGGCAGCATAGAAACAATGAAAACAAAACCCATCAATAATGCCATAGCCTTAGTATTTATCTTTTCCAACAATAAATCCATCTTGCCTTTCAGGATTTTTTTTCGTTCCATATACATCTTCCTCTCACATATAGAAAATTGCATCACGTTTCTTTTTCAATGCATATTACTCTCAGCTCACAAGAGTTCTTAAAAACTTCCTATACTAAATCCTTCCTCACTGACATATTCTTTAGCTCCTCCCTCTTTTCACTTTCTTCCTTATAATATCCCAAATATACCCAAACTCCTCTGTCCTGCCAAAAACACCCAAAAACAAAGCATTAAACACCACGCAGCAGGTCGCAAACATCACCACAAAAGAGCCAATTGTCACCGTCCGCATTATTATCCCTTTAAGACCAACCAATATCCCCAAAATCACTGCCAAAACAGTTAAGTACTTAACTGAATCCGCAAAATAACCTCCCGCCTTTTTATCAAAGCAAACTTTATAAATAATGAATGGCTTGGTAATATTCGCTATCAATCCCGATACAATCGTGCCAACATAGACCCCTACAAGTCCAACTCTTTGTACCAGTGCAATGGAAATGATCAGATTCACCGCTCCCTGAATCAGCGCCAGATACTTATCCTGCTCAAACACGCCTGCCGCCGTTTTAAAATTCGATAAAACAATTCTATCACCTTTAAAATAATAATCAATCAATATACAGGCCACCACACTGACTGCCAGCACCTTTTCCGGCCCCTGCCATATCACAATGAAAGGCGTCAATAAAAGCAAAAATCCTACTGCCGAAAACCCATATACCCAGCAGGCAAAAAAACGGTACACTTTAAAGATACGGTATTGCTTTTCTCTGGATTCCGTGGCAATTAAATTTCCAAAACCGGACAACACGGAATTAAAAATAATGTTCACAAAATTTGCGACGGAAGTCAAAATCATATTATAGTTTCCCACATAACCAACCAGAGTAACGTTGATAAACGCAGAGATAATCATACTGTCCGTCTGAAGTCTTGCTACATCCCCCACCTTATGAAAAACAAGGGCTTTGGTCTTATTTACAATCTCCCCGGTTTCTTCGTTGGAAAGGCTTTTCACGTCCTTATCTAGCAGATATGGGTATCGTCTGTTTAAATATCCGCTCACATATATCTTTTGTATCAGCTCCACAAAAGCGGCCGTTAAAAGATACAGATAAAAATTTTCCGTGAGAATGATCACCATAATTTGAAGCGTTACCGTAATCATCTTGGTTATGGTAATAATATTCGTCTGTATATAGTTGTTCTGCTCCGCATTTACCAGGCTGTACTTATACGCCACAAAATAGGAGCTAACCGTGTTGAACAGAAAGATAAAATAGTACAGCGTTAAATCCCTGACTCCCACCCCTTCGGGCTGTTTTACCAGATAGGGCAAAAAAGGCGAAATGGAAAGGCCGATTGCCCCAATCGTCAGGCCAATGACGCGATACGCCTTTTTGTACAGCAGCATGTAGGACTTAATCTTTTCGTAATCCCTCCTTGCAACCGGTCCATACAAACTAAAATTTAAGGCAGTTCCCACTCCCAGCTCTGCCATGGACAAAACAGACAATATTCCCGTGTATAAATCATTGACGCCATTTAAGGTGTCTCCTAAGTGTTCAATAAATATAGTACGTAGAATAAAGCCTAAAAGCTGGGTGATAATATTTCCCACATACCCGAAGGCTATATTTCTCGCAGCTGACTTAACTCTTCCCATAATCTGTCAACTTCTTTCCCTGTCAAAAGCGCACGCTCTTTATATCCCGGCATAATCCTTTTCAGATGCGCTCTTATCTCGTCCTCCTGCTCCATAAGCCACTTAAAAGCATTTGTTAAATCCCCGGCTTCCTTCAGGCTTTGAACCGGTATTACATAATGATCGTCGGTTCCAAATAAATCCATAGCAATTCCCTTTGCCTTTACCGAATATCCTACCACAAGCGTGGGCACACAGGAAGAATACGCCGCTATGGTAGCATGCGTTCTAGCCCCTATAAACAGCCTGCAGCGGCTGATATATCCTTTTAATTCCTCACAGGTGCCGTCTCCAATTTCAAGCACTCTGCCTGTCCCTGCATATCTCTCATACAATTCATGAAGTGGAATTCTGTCATCATTGTTTTTCCATACCACATGGGGAATAAGTGCAATTTGCATATCCGTATGATCTATAATGAATTCTATTAAACTTTGATAGCTTTTCATTGTAATTCCACTGCGACTTTCACTGCTTTGTACCATAGGGCTTACATTGATACCTACCGTATTTCTCGTGACAAATCCTGCCGGTAAGGGTAGTTCTTTTTTCCCCAGAATGAAGGCAGGATCCGGATAACAATATAGTTTTGGTATTTTCTTATCCTTGCATTTTTCATGATATTTCTTAAAAGCTTCCTTTAAAGCTTCGCAGGTAATGGATTCCCTGGCAATAATCGCATGATACCCGGACAAGTCCTCCATGATTTCCTGTCGTTTAAACAGTTCCGGCTCTATGGAACATCCCAAAAGCACTGTCTTAGTACCTCGTCTGTTAAAAGCCGCGTTTGTGAGCCTCAAATCGCGAAGCATATTATCATAACAATAATTATCCCCGCCTATGGAAATCGCTAATGGCGCCGCCTTTTCCTTAAATACTTCACGATATCGGTATCTGATGAGACTTTCCTCATCCCCTGTCAGTCTGCGGTAAAAATAAGATACGGCACGCGCCGCCTTATTCTTTGGAAAACTGCGCTCCTGTAAAATTTCACATAAACTTTGAAGAGAATAAACCTCGTCTTCCTCCCCTCGATAGCTCACCAAAACCGTATTCTCTTTCACCATATGGCAGACACTATTTACAATGGCCTCACAGCCATGGTTGCCACTGCCCGCATGCATATACATTATCAGTTTATTTTTCAACCTGTTCTCCATTTGATCCGCCTGGTTTTCCTTTTCTTTTCAATCATTCTATTATACAAATATAAGGATAAACCCCAACAAAATCAAGTAATTTGGCGTTAATTTCCTTTTCTTAAATGATAAAGCCATAAATACACCCTTGGCAGTCTCCCAAACATTTTTACTTTAATCTTATACCCTGTGGAAAGCTGTTCATAAGCCCCGGGCGCCTGTAATTCCTTTATCAATATATCATGACATTTCTTTACATACACTGCCTGCCGCCTCCGCTCCTTTCCTGAAAGCATGGCAAGTTTCCCTGCCGTGAGCATAACTGCCATAATCAAAATTGCCGTAATCTGTGCTCTTATTTGGTCGGCCAACATATCTTCTCCCAAGCTTTCCCCTCTCGCTTCTGTCTTTGAAAGTGCCTCCCATGTCCTGTCAAGCTTCCTCCTTGCAATCTCCCAGCATGTAATCTGATCCATGTACTCCGGCCTGAAAGCCCTGTTCATAGCCCCTGTAGGGTTTTGATAATAACCGTATCCTTTGTATGGGATTTCTACTATCTTTTTTATCCGCGGCACTAAATCTACTAAAAACAGCATGTCCTCGCCAATCGTAAGTCCCTGTCTAAAACGGATGTTACCAATCAAAGCTCTTTTATAAAGCTTGCTCCAGCAGCGGCTGTTTCCTTTTAAAATTTCCTCTAAAACAAAAGAGTCTCCTGAATAAATACGCACTGTCTCATTTGCTATGGTATCTTTTTCTATAGCCTGTGCCCACTGCTGCTCATTATTCCAGCTTGCAAAACTGCATCCCGCTATATCACTATCTGTTTCCAAAAGAGTCTCATATAAAATCTCCAAAGTTTTTGGCAGTAATCTGTCGTCCGCATCCACAAAAGTAATATACTCCCCTTTTGCTGCGTCTATTCCTGCATTCCTTGCCACCGAAACACCTTCATTTTCCAAATGAATCAGTCCAATATTGTCATATTCGCAGGCCATCTTTTCGCATACTACCGCCGTCTGGTCGGCAGAACCATCATTTATGACAATAATTTCAAGATTGGGATAAGTCTGATCCTCTATACTTTTTATACACTTGGAAAGAAATTCCTGCCCATTATAAACCGGTACAATCACACTGATCAATGGTTTCATCCAATCATTCCCAACCCTTATTTCTATTATAAACACCTTGCATAACGGAACCGCAAAAATCCACTCCACTCATTGCCCATGGCAGCCGCAAAATATCCAACCCGGCCCTTTACCGGTCTTGTCTATTTCTACATCGCTCGCTGTCCACGGTAATAAAGAATCATTGCTAAACGAAGCAATCTCACCGTAATTTCATTGGGATGACGTAAAACCAAATAAAGCAGTTTATTTGCCTTATCCCGCACGGTGACAGGGGCATTTTTACACAGCTCTCTAACATCCTCATCCCGGCAAATCTCCAAAATATTTTTTCTATATCCGGATGCATTTCCTCTGGCCTCATTTTTCAACGCCAGAAGCAGCATAAAAATATATTCCTGATCTGCTCTATTTCGCATTGTGGAAAGCTTTTTTCCCGTAAATTTATCCTGCAAAATCTGATCCACTGTCTGTCTGAGCAGCTTAATATTCCGGTACAAGCCTTTATCATATTTATGAACCATAGATTCCATCACATAAAAATAATGATAATATGCCTTATGATTCATAATCACCAATCTCTCGCAGTCAATCAGCGCCGGCAACATTACGGTTGTGTCTTCTCCTGTTGTAATCACCGGATTGCTGTACTTACAATTATTTTCAATCAGCTGCCTTGAAATCAATTTCATACATCGCGAGATGCAAACAAATCTGTGCTCCTGCCCGAGAAGCTTCGGTATAACCTGCCGCTCTATGGCCTTCCTGTCATATTCGCCGGGAGAAAGCCGCTGCCATACGTATTCGCTCTTCCCCTCTCCCCGCTCTATCACATAGTCGCTAGCAATGATTTCTTTTAAGCTGCCGGACAACTCCTCCGCCATCTCACCTATCATAGAAAGGTCAACCCAGTCGTCACTGTCCACAAAACTTAAATATTCGCCCGTGCTTTCGGATACACCCCTTTTCCACGCTGAGATGAGACCGCCATTTTCCTTATGAATTACCCGTATTCTTCCATCCTTATGCGCCAGCGCATCACAAAGCTTTCCGCTTCCATCTGTCGAGCCGTCGTCCACTAACAAAATTTCCAGATTATCATAAGTCTGCCCTGTCAGTGTTGCCACACATTTAGATAAAAATTTTTCCGTATTATATACAGGTACAATAACGCTGATTTTATATTTTCCCAAATCGAACCTCACATTTTATCTGACAATTCATCTTTTGGCTAAGCTGTCACCATTTTATAGCTATACAGCCGTTATGATTCACTTTCATTATTTTAACAGAAATCATGATTTTATTTCAGGCCAAAATCTTTTCATAAACCAATAGAAGCTCTTCCATATTTTTTTCAATAGAAAATGCCGCTTCTACCTTCCTGCGTGCATTTACACCCAGCCGAGCGCACAATGCCTTGTCCTTAAGCGCCTTTGCCATCCCGTCCTTTAAAGACGCAGCATCTCCCGGCCGAATTAAAATTCCCGTCTCTCCATCCTCAATCATTTGGGGAATTCCCCCTACGTCGCTGGCTACAACTGCACAGGAATACGCCATAGCCTCAAGTATGGAAACCGATTGTCCTTCAAAATGGCTGGGCAGGACAAACAAGTCGCATTCCGTCAAAAATTTGCTCTTTTCCTTCCCTGTAATCCATCCCAAATCTTCAACATAAGCGGCATGGGCATCCGAAAGAGCCTTTAGCTCCTGTTCCTCCCAAACGCCGCCCAGATACAGCCTCATGTCCGGATATTCTTTTATAAGCTCTTCCACAGCCTTTAATAGTTCTTCTATTCCCTTTGCCTTACAGAGCCTTCCCAAAAATAAAAGCTTATGCTGCCCATATTGCTTTTCTATCCTTGGCGGTATCCGAATGGCATCAGGGAACACCACAATTTTATTCCCGTCCACAATTCCGGAAAAAAATTGCTTTGCCACAGGCGATAGCACCAGAAAGGCATCCGCCATTGAAAAAACCTTCCGGACGCTCTTTCTTCCCCGACTATTTAGCTGCTTATTATAAAAGTTTTCGAAATCTCCTCCATGCTGATGAATCACTATCTTCTTTCCAAACGCCTTTGCCACCTTTATAAAAAAAGATTTCCTGTAATAACTGCTGTCAGACGCCACATTCACATGCACGATTTGAAAAAAAGGAACTTTCAGGCAGAATAAAAGCAACGCATTTACCGCTTTTAAGAACTTACGAAACTTATTTCCTTCCACCATTGTGCCTATATAACACAAATCTATTGTCCGGTTAAGGCCTGCCTCATAATAATTGTTTACCACCCCGGAGATACCCCCATGAACGCTTCTGTCCGGCCCCACCATTAACACCTTCATTTTATTTTCACCCTGTTTTACCATCGGCAGTTCCTTTCTGCGCAGCGCTCTGTCCGGGGGGCACTTGCCACAAGTCGTAAGAATACATCTATTTTCGTACCTGCAAGATATGGCAATCGTACAGTTCCTTAGTCTCTTTAAAACAATATCTTGCGCAAAATGGCAAAATTCTGTTTCCCGCATGTCCGGGTTAAGATAGATGAAAGATACGTTTTGTCCTTCGAACCGCCTTCCTGAAAAATCGCTTCACATTCATGGAAATTCTTGTATAAATCAGTTTGCCGCTGCCAATAGGCGGCATAATCAAATAACCGTATTCCTCTGTATGGGCAAGCAAATACTCCGGATAGCTCTCATCCACTTCCACCCTCTCAAACTTTGCCTTTCTGCCAAACATATCCTGTCCAAGGATCAATCTGTCTTTCGCCTCTGCCAGAATATCCTGGTTATTATATTCCTGATGTGCCGCCGCCACCACTTTTGTGCCAATCCGTTTGGACACATCCCTCTCCTGTCTGCTGCCCATGTAACCAAAATGCCAGCCTCCATCCGCTACCCGCACCGCATTTGCCGCCGCCACAGGCGCTTCCCGCAGCCGGATGATGCCATTTGCCGGAATATTTCTTTTGCTGAAAATTTTGGTACCAAGCCACATTTTCCTTTCAACGCCCGGAAATTCCCCGGTGATGGAAAGCAGGCTCCCCGAAACCTCCTCCATATTGATATAGCAGTAAAACATTCTTTGGGCCAGATGATAAATTTTTTCAGGGTCAAAATTGGCAATAATTTCCCTTAAGACCTTTGGATTCGGAATCTCATCCACATCGCTGAGCAAAATCACATCATCTTCCGCTGCGTCCTTAAGCCCCTTAACCAGGGCATTCTTTTGAAAATTGTCCCTTTCATGGGTGGTGGCCTTCGCCGGAGAATTGTCCACGACTATATACTCTATCTTAGGCAGAAACTCCCGGAACATGGCTTTGTTTTTTTCAAAGCAAAGCTCCTTAGGCTCTCCGGAAAAGGTAGCCGTTGCTTCTTCAATCACAAATTTGTCTACAATCGGATCTAAAATATGGAGCCGAAGCTTTAAAATATCCAGTTCATTAAAGAAAGGAATACAATCATATACCATCCGCTTATCCTCATTTTCCTGCTTATCTATTTATAATTCAAGCATTCCTGCTGTCTTATCAGTCAACAGCCTTAACAGCAAACTGACAGGAAGTCCAATTTACAGCGCAGCAGAGCACAACATAATTTTGATATATTATCTCTACCCTGCTTTGTTTAATGCCGCCAAAACAATAACGGTCTTATGAGCCCCTTCAGCGCGACCCATCTTTTGTTCCATGGATTTTCAAACTTAGGATACTGTTTATTCCGCCCCCACCACTTATGGAAAACAAACGGAGCGTCCACATTAAGCGTCTCCGGCACCGGATGCTCGTGTCCAAAATATTTTGCCACCTCCACAGGCGCAATCCTCATACCGGCCTCTTCTATTTTATGCTTGTTCATACAGCACAAAAAAACATCCTCATTGTAAACGCCGTCCTCATCCTTTTCCCAGGTAAGGTTCGCCTCCCTGGGAAAATCCAAAAGACGTTTGCTCCGCAGGGAAACGCTGTTCCCCACCCTGCACAGATTGCCATTAATATCATGAAAACAATGCCGTTTCCCCTCCTTTGGCACAGGCCAGGGGGAACCAATATAATCATATCTCAGAAACTCTTCCTGCCATTTTTCCGGATGGACCACAAACCCGTCATAGTGGATCAATAACACATAATCCGTATCAATATAATCTCCAAGTTCATATACCATTTTATAATTAAAGCAATCGATATCTGTCAATTTGGAGGTATGCTTGTAGGTGATCCCTTTAGGAAGCGTAAGCGGCCTTCTGTGGGTAATTAAAACTACCTCCCCAAATTCAATACCCTGCATACTGTATTCCAGCGCTTTTATGGTTTCATAAATTTTCACACTGGTCATAGCCGCTAAAGTAACATCAGGTAATTTCAATTTCCCCAAAGGCTTATTCTCCTTCCCCTTTCCATCGTATGGTTTACATTTTCTCATAAACAATTCCATCTTGCTTTCTTATTCTATGCCAGTTCAGCCAGGGAGCGACTTATACCGTAGTCTTCTAAGCGCCGCCCGCCAAACTTTTTTCTGGTAAAACCAAACGTAAATGCCTCTTCTTCTGATATCCTGGAAAAAAATTTTTAACTTACCCGGTCTTAAGTTTCTCTCCGCATATATTTTTGACTTTTTCTTGTATTCGGCAAGCTCTCTTCTGCATTCCTTTGCCGTAAATAGCCTTCCTTTTCTGTCCATATAATGGAAAAGGCTGTAAATATTCTGCTCCGACGCCCAATACCCGTCTGACACATTATGCCTTGCCCAATATTTAGGAGCTATGGCAAACTTTAAGGTTTCGCTGGTGTGGGCGGGCAGGCAGGCAAATGATGAATTGGAAAGCAGCAAATAATAAGCGTTTTTCAGCGTTACATAATCTTTCCCTATGTCAAAATGATAGGCCGGAATACCGGGCAGCATCTTTTTAGCCGTTTCCACATCATCCGTAATGATCATAAATTCCATATCGGAACGAATTTTTTTCATTTCCTTTATGCCGTGAACCCAGTATTTTTTGTCTATAAATAGCTCCGGGCTTCCGGTGTATTCCCCGCCCCGCATGTTAATGATACAAAGGTTTTCTCTGCTGTACTCAAAAGAATCATATTCCGGCTTCACCTTAAGCCACTGCTTCACCTTGTTAAGGTGCTTTATAAAATAAGATTCATCCTGCATATTGCCATAGATCAGGGTATTATCTTTCACATGCTTTAGCTCCTCGTCCGCCCCCGCAATATAACAGCCATGCTCCATATCATGCCTGGAATTACCCAGATAAAGCCGTACTTCCCTGTCATCATACCTTTTGAAGTTTTTCTTATCCTCCTGGGAAATGGCATGTCCTAAATCCATATCCATAAAATACATGCCCCGGTCACTGTGAATATTTACCGCAAACCTCTCCTGCCCTGCCGTGCCGAACTCATATCCGTTTTCTTCCGCAACCGCTCTGGCCGTCACATAGCAAAACAGCTGGTTTCCCAGTCCCTGTCCGTTTATAAATTCTGTTCCTATCATTCCTATTCTCCCGCATACCGTTAGTACAACATTGCATAAATATAGACGTTATTACCACCGTTATTTAGACTGGCATTCCTTACGGTACCGCAACAAATCAAATAGGGAAAATAATCTCCCGTCTTACAATGTGGTTTCCATCAGTTTCCCATCTTCCACTTTATATATCATATCGCATTTTTCAATGGTATTTAATCTATGGGCTATAATTATCATGGTCTTTTTCCCATGGAAACTGTTAATCGCCTCCATAACTGCCGCTTCCGTATCATTATCTAGGGCTGAAGTGGCTTCATCAAATACCAGTATTTCCGGATCATGATAAAGAGCCCTGGCAATACCGATACGCTGCCTTTGCCCTCCTGAAAGGCGCACGCCCCGGTCTCCGATCGTTGTATCCAGTCCCTTGGGCAGTTCCTCGATAAATTCTTTCAGCTGGGCTTCCTCAAGCACCTCCCATAGCCTTTTTTCATCAATTTTATCGGCGTCAATACCGAAAGCAATGTTATCCCTGATGGATTCGTCTATCAGATAAATAGATTGCGGGATATAGCCTACCTGAGCAAGCCACGACTCATAGTTTTTAAAAATATTGACTCCATCACAGGTGATTTCGCCCTCCTGGGCATGTAAAAGACCTAAAAGCACATCCACAATGGTGGATTTCCCGGCCCCGGAGGCTCCGATGATCCCCACGGATTTTCCTTTTGGCACAATCATATGGGCGTCCTTAAAAATAGCCTTGTCCGAATCGGGATAATGAAAACTGATGTGGTTCAGTTCAATTTTATCCTCCAGCTTCAACTTTTCCACCTGGGAATTGGCCTTTCTCTCGGCCAGCATGGCGTCTGTTTTCATACCTTCCTGCAAATTCTCATATACAAAGTCAAGGCACGGCTGATTATAAGCAATTTCCGTAATATACGTATTAATCCTGTTAACACTGGGAAGTATTCTGATTGCCGCCACGCCAAAGGCCGCTATGGTTTCCACAATGGCCCCCACATTTCCGCCGCCCTTGATATAAATCACAAGAAAAGATAAGACGCTGACAATAAATACCGTCTCAATCAAGAGCCGGGGGCTGTTGTTTAATACCGCATAATTGCGCGCCACATCCGCCCCAACTTTACCGGTTTCGTAATAATTCCTCACAAAAAAATCTTCCCTGTTTAAGACCTTTACATCCTTAAGCCCGTAAGTGGCCTGAATCCTCCACTTGGCGATCCGTGATTGAAGGGCCTGATTCTTAGCGCCAATTTTATTTAACCTTGGTTTAAACACCTTAATAATGAACAAAGTCATGAAACCAAAAATCCCAAGGATGAACAGAGTCATAGCAGCGTCCTGCCACAACAGTACAAGAAAAATCAAAAAAGACACCACAACTTCACTGGCAAGCTGTAGCATGGCCAAAATCAGGGAAAAGGTCTGAGGAATGTCACTGTCCGTAATACGAAAAACAGTGGGAATGTCCGCCCCGAGATACTTTTCATAGGGCCTGTTTAAAAATTCCGCCATGACGCGGCTGATCATTTTGTTTCTGTTCCGGGTGATGAAAGAGTTTTGCTTATAGGTTAAAAACAAAATATAAAGATTTTTGATCACATAGACGGCCATCATGGCAAATAAAAGGGCTAAGGTAATTTGCCCCACATCCCTGATATGGAAAAATTCGCACAAATCCCCTAAAATTTTATACTCCGTAATATAGCCTTGCAGCTTTTCCGGCATCAAAAGCGCATCCACCACCGGAATCATTGCGCCAACTCCCAGGGTTTCTAATAAACCTCCGATAAAAATCATGATTCCAAGAATAACCAGTTGAATTTTTTGTTTTCTGTCAAAAATATATCTGATTTTGGTAAATAAACTTGTCTTTTTCATGAGACTCCTCTTATACACCTGTAAAAGTTCAATCCGGACTAAATTATAACGATCGTCATTTTAAACTATCCTTTTAAAAATATTTTTACAGAACATCGTCCGAGTCATACTCCATTATCGAAAAACGTTCAACAGCTTCTGCCTGTTCCAAATCATATGCCAAGCTTCCAGGCTCTTTTATCACAGCCTCAAAAACATAATCCATTCCTTTTTCCGTATAATTCCTGCTCTTTATTCGATATCTCCTGGTATTTTTCTCCAGTAATTTTTTAATTTCCTCTTCCTTTTGCGCCGAATTGCTATGCACCACCAAAATATGGGACTTTATCCTCCGGTTCATTCGTTCAAATACCACCAAGATGAATGTTGCTATGAGTGAAGTAATTACCGCCATCTCATACAATTGGCACCCACAGGTAATCCCTATATGAAGGGACCAAAGGATAAAAATCAGGTCTACCGGATCCTTTACCGCTGTCCTAAAGCGAATAATTGCCAAAGCCCCTATTGTTCCCAAGGTAATCACCAAATTAGACTGCAGACATAAAATAATTGTAGAAATAAAAAGAGGCAGCACTGCAATTGCTATGTTAAATGCCTTATTATAAAGCGAACGGTGCAAGACCACCTGGTACACAATAAATTCGTATAATGCCAGTATGCTCACCACTACAAGCACCGATAAGGTCATTGCTGTGGTAATTTCCTGGTTTTGCAAACTATCCATAATGTGATTGGCCATCGCCCAAATAAGGTTCATTATTCTTTTCCTCCTTATGTACTATGCTGTTTTCCGAACTTTACTTGTCTTAATACTCAGTTCATGTAGCTATTTAAGATGGAGGTAAGAAATTCTTTTCTTTTATAAAAAAAACTTTTAAACTCCTCTATTTCCGCATTAAAAACAGCTAAAGAATCGTCATTATAAAAACGCCTGTCATTTTCACGCATAGCTTCAGATATAAATCCCTGATATTCATCAACTCTTTCTTCCATAGTGCCCACATCAAACACCGTATCCGTCAATTCTTCTATTCTATGAAGCAGCTGTCTCCTGAAAGAAGGATTTGTCATTAAATTACTAAACATCCCATCGGCGTCCATAGCTAAATCTATGGTGTCCAAATCCGGCTGGAACCCCTGAGAATTCAAATCAAATACCATCCATCTCCATTTTCCGTCTCCATATGCGCCATCTTCTTTCTTCCTTACTCTCCAACAAGCATAATTTGGCGACGGCCAATCACCTTCCCTTGCCGTATAAAGCATAGCTGCAAAATAATCAATATAGCTTTCCATATCAATCATCTGACATACCTTGCTATAATTTTCACTTTTTGTCAAGTCACTTTCAGAGCAAAAATCCACCATATGTCTATAATATTTGAAATCCTCTTCCTCCCCTTCCGCTAAAACCCCGCCTTTTACCATAATAACATTATCCTCGTTCACCCCATAATAATATTCCAAATAGCGAGCATCATATTTTTCACACAGCCAGTAAACTCCCCAATACTCCCCGTTTAAAAACATTACATAAGGCCGATAGTTCATAGCAGAAACCTCTAAATCTTTAATTGCACTGCTGATCAGATAATCCTTTACCTTCATCCTCACATCATTCCCTCCCTGAAAAAGAGTCAAAGCCGAGGAAAGATAACCTGTCCCAAAAAAATCTGCCTCAAAATACTTATTTCCATCATATTCTTTTCTGGCGTATAAATTCAAGCTTTTAGGGTTATATGCTCTGGTACTGACCCCATGAATGCGTATTCCGCATTCCTGTGTCAAAATAGGTTGTCCTGATGAATTGAAAAACTGGCATTCTGCTTTTTTCTCCCACTTTATTCCTCTATTCTTATAATTTCCGGGCCATTGGGACCAGTAGGATTCTCTGAAAATATAAATGCCCTTATCTCTGTATTCCCTTTTATAATCATCATAAGCCTTGCCGGTTACATAAATACCTGTTTCATAATCAAAAAGATTGGAAGGATCTGTCACTATGCTGAGGATATTCATTCCATCATATCCGTCCTTATCAGAAAATCCTACAAAGTAAGTCGCCGCCTTCATATCCCTGCATTGCCCGGCCCCATCATAAACAGCCGCCCGCACCACTGTTGCTTTATCAATTTTATAATTGGGCGTCTGATATCCCGGCCCTGGCTCCAGTGTACTTATTCTGTCTACTGATTCCTTGTCTAATCCCACAGAGACATCCGTTATCATGGAATAAGTATTATCCTTCCATGTAGCATCAGTTATCAAAATAGGATTTTCATATTTGAGAGAACTTTTATTCGGCGTTGAGCCATCCAGTGTATAATAAATCGTTCCGTCATTTGCTTCAAGCTTTAATTCAAAAGCATCCTCATAAAATCCTGATTCTCTGGAAAAAAGTACTTTAAAATTCCCCTCATCCGGTAAGGCTCCGTCTCCTTCAGCCCAAGATACCTCAAACAGAATCAGCAAAACCATCATAAGCATGCTTCCTGTTATGAAAAATCTTTTCTTTCTTGCGCGAAACTTCATCTAAACTATACTCACTTTCTTGTCTTGTAAAGCAAGCCTCCCCAAATAATACTTAGAAAACGACTGTTGCAAAAGTCCATCTGACTGAAGCGCCGTTTTAATATAGGAAGGCAGCACTTCATCAAATTTCACCTCCAAAATATGCTTTTCCTTTTCCATAACCGGTATTCTAAAATACCCGCCGTTTAGAAACCGCCCTATTTCGCTTGACGCAGAAATATTATAATCCAGTGTGATCCGTATATTCGCAATAGGCTCCACAAATGCTTCCCTCTGGTAGCTGATAATCACCTTGGGGTTAAACCCTCTTGTCACAATGTCTATACAAAATTCCTTCAGCAGCTGCTTCTGTGTCCCCCAGAAAACATCCATAACCTTTCCATCAATAATGTTCTGATATTCTTGTATTAATAGTGAGCATTTACGTTTAAAGCAGCCACTATTTTTCTTTTCCTTTTTCTCAAGCCAGAGTGTTTCCGCTTCGCTCCCATAATAACGGATACGATATTTGAACCTTTTCCCCTCACCAGATACATTATCTCTCGCGCAGGTATTCCTGTAATCGTCAAAATACAGACTTTGAATTGTATATTTTCCATCCGCTCCCGCATGGAAATCATAATCTAATATCCCCAAAAGACGTTCCTTCACTGCCAAAAGATCCGCTTCCTTCTCACAATATTTCCATTCATTTCTATACTTTGGGACCGTACTTTCTTTTCCTTCCCAACCTGACAAAATGTCTTTTCTTTTTGTCCTAAACATGTATTTTGCCTCTTTGCATAAGCTTGCCGGCAACTATCTGCTACTCAACAATAGCATTCTATCATAAATATTCGCACAATGCCATTATAAATTGCATGCCGCAAACTCTTAACAAATAAAATTTCCGAACAGTTCTATCTAAGTTAAAGCTTGTTCCTAAGTGGTATAACAAATTTATCATACACCTTAACTCCCCAATAATAAGCTATGGGCGAAAATAAAATCAGTTTCATTCTGGCCTTGTCCCCCGTGGCCACGAACTTCTTTACATAGATCTCTTTTATCTCCTGCTTCTCCCCACGCAGCAAAGCAATCAGATCCTTGCCAGACTGTTTCATACCTTTATCTCTGAAATCCACATAGTAAAAAACCATCTTACGGTAAAACTGATATGCCGCCTTTTCCGCCAGCTCCTCCATGCCAAGCCCCTTTAGGTATTTCATCTGCTCCTTCCAAAACGGAATTTCATCCTGAAAACGCCTTTCATGCAGCCGGCTGTTCATAATACTGCCTCTTCTGTCCACCATATAGTTATAATAAAGCGTATCCAGAAATACACATTTGGACGCCCTCGTAAGCGCCCATGTTGTATACATAATATCCTCCGACTTTCGCCCTTCCGGAAAACGGATATCCTCTATCACTTTTCTTTCAAAAAGCTTGCTCCATACGGAATGGTAAATGTGATATTGGGGATTTCCGCTGATATATAATTCCAATGCTTCCTGACGGCTCAGAGAAAGCACTTTGCCGGTGGGATGGACTTCCTCCGCCCCCTCGCCCACCTGTCTGTAAGAGCATATGGCAATTTGGGCCCCGGTATCCAGACACGCCCGCAGCATATCTTTATACATATCAGGCTCCGTCCAATCGTCCCCGTCCACGTATCCGATATAATCGCCCTTCGCTATTTTAAGCCCCTCGTTTCTTGCCGAGGAGGGCCCGCCGTTTTCTTTGTGGATCACACGAATCAGACTACTTTTCCGGGCATATTCATCGCATATCCCGGCCGTCCCATCGGTGGAACCGTCGTCCACCAGAATAATCTCCATGGGCTCATAGGTTTGAGCCAAAAGGCTGTCCACACAGCGAGGCAGATATTTTTCAATATTATAAGCGGTTACAATAACCGAAATTAATTTATCATCCTGCATCATTTGGAATAACCCTACTCCCTTCTCAACGTGCAAGTCCGGTATCCATACATTCCCCTTTAGGGGTGACTTGTATCATATCCTTTGTGTAAATGTCCTGAATCTTTTGGTTGTTAAACCATTTGGAAGGCGCTATCACCAGCTTATCTTTGGAAGGATTAAGCCACGCCCCCCACCAGCTGAAACTGGAATTTGCCAGAATATGGTGTCTGCATCTGCTCATAAGAAGTAAATCGAGATATCCCGTATCCTCCGTGGTTCCTTCCACCACCACAAACCGTTCCTTCGAAAGATTTAACTTCCCACACAATTCCCTTGTCCATTTATCCACCCATACCACATCATTGCTGAACAAAAAAAATACTGCATCCGGGAAAGCCTCCAGCATTTTTTTTATCCCACCGCAATAATATTCCTCCGTGCAGATTCCCCCGTACACCTCATCATTTTCAAGATAATCCCCTCTGCGCACATGCACGGATACGGACAGGCAGCTCTCTATCTGTTTCAAATACCGCTCCATACTTCGTCTTTTTCCGCCCTCGGGTTTTAGCCCCTTGCCGTCAGGTTCTCCTTCGTCCGGTGTATCCCAGATTTTGTCTGAAAAAATAAAGGCCTGCCGCACCTTATCCTCTATATCCTTAAAATATTTTTCGCTCTGAAAATATCCTGTCAGATAGGCAGGTTCCTTTTTTAAAACCTGCTCGTCAAAATTACCATCCTTTTCATGATATTCAAGAGATTTTCTCCCGAACAGTTTTCTCCTGATTCGGTGGGACAGTTTTAAAAATCCATCCGTTATCCTGTTCAATTCCTCCTTCGTCGCTTTTGGATAATCAATGCCAAATACCCAGAGCATAACCGGCCTTGCATCTCTTCCCTCATACTCTGTAAAGTCATCAAATTTTACTTCTTTCCCCATAGAGCAAAGCTTTAAATACAGTGCATACTGGAACATCTGATTCCCAAGCCCGCCTGTCATCCTGATTATAACCATAGTAATCCTCCATGCTTCCAATAGCCCGCAAATTGGGGTGTCAAGCACAAATTTGTCTGTGAAAAAATTATTTTTCGCAGCAATCCCCTGCCTCCTATAAGCTGCAAAATTAAGCACAAACCCTTTCTCCCCATCCCCATTTTTTCATTATTTTACAGTACGGTTCACTCTGCCCTTTGCATTAACAAGAACCATACCTTTTGTATAAACATCACTGCTTTCCCTGTCATTTACCCACTTATCAGGAGCCACCACCAGCTTATCAGGGTTGGCGTTAAGCCAGGATGCCCACCAACTAAAACTGGAATTGGATATTACATTATGCTTGCATTTGCTCATAAGCATCATATCCAAATACCCGGTATGCTCCGTATTGGCTTCCACCATCACAAAACGTTCTTCCAAAGCCCTTATCTGCTCCCTGTCCATATTTTCATGGAGCTGATTTTCAATCAAATACTCTACCCATCCTCTTACCCACTTGGGCTCATTGCTGAAAACATAAAAAACCGCATCCGGATATTTTTCCTGCACAAAGCGCACGGCTCCTTCATAGTATTTCTCCGTACAAATGCCCTCATACAATTCTTCGTCCAGCCTGGAATCGCTGCGATACATATGGATACTTACCGCCTCCGTACTTTCTATTGCATCCAGGCATGTTTTCGTGCTCTTATAAAGTTTTTCCGGCAAATGCAGTTCTTCCAAATCAGGAAATTGATAAAGCGCCCTTACCTCATCCTTAATATCTTCAAAATATTTTTCACTTTGAAAATTCCCCCGCAAGTACATAGAATCAAACTGAAGTACTTGTGGGTCGTAAAAACCGTTCTCATAATATTCGATTGCCCGACGCCCAAAAATTTTCCGTTCAATTCTTTTTAAGATCTTCATGGAACCGTCCGTAAACTCTATAATCTCATCCCAGGTAGCCCTGGGATAGTCAATACCAAATAAGGCCAGCATGATAGGGCGGGTATCGTCGCTGCGATATTCGTTAATATCATCAAATTTTACTTCCTTACCCAAAGAGCAAAGTTTCATATATAGCGCATATTGGAACATCTGGTTTCCCAGACCTCCGGACATTCTGATTATGTTCATAAGGATACCTCTACATACTAAATTGAATAATTGTACCATACTTTTTTTATGCTCACAAGGCCCTGACCGTTCAAAAACCAAAACCCCGTAACGATTCAGCCTTTAGCCTCATAGTTACGGCAGTCCGGCCTATTCCAAGTTTGCCTTCGACAAAGAGGCCGGATTCCTTTAAGCTTTTATGCGTTCTCACGGACTTTGCAGCAAGTGCAAAGTCCTGGGCTTAATAATTACAAAACCCCTTTTAAATTGTATTTGAAATACATAAGCATTCATCGAAATCACAATTTAAAAGAGGTTTTATAGCTATTATGATACCAATAAAATCAGAATGTCTGTAATAACGTATCCAAATCCTCCGCTATGGCGGCAACCGCTACCAGACGATTTCTTCTCTCCGTATCGTCCCGCAGGAGATTTTGTTCATCCATGCCAGCGAAAATGTTCTGCCACCTGCCCTCATGAACAGGGCTTAAAATCTGCATGAAATTCACCAGTTCGTAATATTTCTGGTCACTTTCATCTATCATATAATTTTCCGACATAGTTCTTTGGTTCACGGCGTTCATAAATTCCTGAAGTTTTTGTTTCAGTTCCCACAGCAGCCTCTCCTTGTCCGTTTTTCCATTAGGCGGAAATTCCTGCATATTGTAGGGGGTATCCATGAGGTGCTCCGCCGCCAGACAACAGAACAACGCCTTGGTAATACCATTGGAATCATCTAACTTAAACTGATCCAGGGATAAAAATGCTTTTTTAATTTCATCCGTATAGGGCAATCCGTCTATCAGCCTTTCGGCTGCTTTTTTGAAGAAGTGGAGATCTTCTGCCTCCAACGCTTCCGCAGGACTATCCCCCAGCTTTTGGCAATCCAGCTCCAGGTTGTTGATGAATTGCTCCGCAATTTCCCGTTTGAAATCCTTTTCCGCCTGTTCCTGCCGTTCCAAAGGGCGCGATCCGATTTCACGGATAAGGCCTTGCAGGGCGTCAAAGACCGCAAGCCGGGTTTTGGGGAAATTCTCTTTCACGGAACCGCTATTATAGTATTCTTCGTAATAATCCACTATGCCCTCAAGGCTTACCTCCGGATTCCCGCCGAAGGAAAAATCCGTCAGGCTGTTTCCCTCTTTCAGGCATCGGACCTTTGCAAGGCACTGCTGCAAAAACGACGCCTCTTTATTCCCACTGGCCTTGTCCTCCAAAATTTTTTCAGCCTGTTCTCCCAGCTTCTTTTTCAGCCGCCCTATTCTGTTTATGGTAATGTCCGTAATATAAATCAATCTGGAATTCCGGTTACGGTTAATGTGAATGTCCTTAAGCCGGTCGCACAGGGACGCCTCCTGTGCCTTTGCATTAGCGAGGGCACTCCTTGCGGATGTCTCAATACCGGCGTCAATCTCTTCCAGATGATCCGAAATCTGCTGAAGAAACTCCGAAAGCATCTGCTCCACCTGCCCGGGCACGGACACATCCAGGGCTTTTTTGTAGATAAGCCCTTCTCCCTTGCTAAAGAGCTTGTTTTCACCGCTGAAAGAGGGAATAATCCCCTGCTCCAAATAAGACTGCCCGTTGTCCGGCTGTGTGCCTTCTATATAGCGGTCGTTAATAAGGAAAGCCATCCAGTACCTGGTCCGTTTTTCCTTCCTTGGCCTTCCCTCCGCATCCACCTCCTTCTTACTGTAGGAATTGTAAATATCCTGAAATTTTTCAATAAGCGCCCTGTCATGCCGCAGAAGAAAGTCCGGACGGTTTGTCCCGGCGCTGAGAAGAAAAATTACGCCGTCCGCGTCATTCCGCACGGCATCTTCTATCCGGGCCTCGGTATCCACCGCCGTATCTCCAATACCAACCGTATCAATCAACCGGATATGGGCGTCTATGCCATTGGAAAATCTCGTTCTGATAACCGCCTTTTTGACGGCTGCATATTTATAGTAGCGCAGGCTGCCATCCGCATTATGCTTTGATACATATTTTTCAATTTCCGACTGCTTCTTAAGCACATATGTCCGTACGCCGTTCTCCTCCTGTGCCTCTAACTCCCTGTCCGGAACATTGCCCCCGCTAAGATATGGCTCCCAGTCCGGGCGATGCTCATCGTACAAGGCAATCAGGGCGGCCAAATCGCTCCTGTCTTTTTCCTCTATCGTGCGTTCTATCCCGTCGTCCGCACTGACAATTTTCCTGTCCGGTGATTCCATCAACTTCTGCAGGTCTTTCAGATTATTTACGCCCTCCGTAAAATCCGCCATTTCCCCGGAAATCTTCGCCTGTGCGCCAAGTCTCCTTGCAAAGCTGCGTATTTCTTTGCGCATATCCTCTAACGCTTCCTGACGGGTTTTGAAAATGAAAACGGCTTCCGCCTCCTCATTTACTTGGCTATTTTCAATTATAGATGTGACGCCTGTGCAGGAGCTTCCAAAATAGGATGGAATACAATCGTCTCCCAGCCCGCTGGCGCTTTGCAGAAACTTACTTTTCCCTGCGCCCATAGCGCCGACAATCACCAGGTTTACCGTGGATCGGCTAAAGCGCTTTGCCAGGTTATCCAGTTCTCCCACCGCCCTTTTGACGGCTCCGTCGCAGACTGCCATTTTTGCCGGAATGCTTTCAAGTATAGCGGCGGCCTCGCCGCCACAGACCTTGCTTCGCTCGTCCTCACTTAAATTGGAGAACTTGCCATAGATTTGATTGAGCTTTTCCTGATTCTCCTCCCACTCCCGTTCCAGAGACCGGGCCTTGTCCTTCTGATCCTTAGCCTTTTGCGACCGGGCTTTGATAATTTCCTCCAAATTATGTTTGATTTCGCTTCCCGCCATTTTATTTATCCTCCTTCATTCTCTTTTGTGGAAATTTTAACGCCTCGTCAGCTTACTACGGAGCTGCCCACTTCCTTTGTATGAATGTCCACCGTAAACGTATATTTCTCCCCTTGTGCCGTTGCACAGCTAAAGCTTAGAATCCCTGAAGCCCCCTTCACCACAAATACCCGTTTCGCACCGTTTCCCTTTAATGTAACCGGGATTTTCTCCCACTGCTCCTCCCCAATCCGCCTGAAACAAAGCACAAAACCATCTGTCTCAAAATCGCCAAAATAAGTTTTTTCCCGGGCCTTGGACATATCTATCTTCCAAACCGGTTCCTCGCTGTCCGCAGGGAGAATTCCTAAGCTGTAGTCCCTGTCATCCGTATGTGAAGATTGGGGGGAAGTCCGGGACGGCTTTTGTGGGAACGATGCTTTTTCTTCTTCCCTGTGTGGCAAAGTTTCCCTCTTCGAACCGGACATTTGAGCCATCTGCACTTTGGGCACAAAGATTCCACGGGCAAAATTGCATTCGCCAATCACTTCAATCTCCGTACGCTCTGCCAAATCTTCTTTCGAAAATGATATACCCAGCTCCGCCACCGTGTCTGAGGACGGCATGGCGCGAATGTACAGATTCTTTCCCTTCCAGGAACATTCTTCCGGTATCCGCAGGGAAAGTACCCGCACGCTGCCATTCACTTTCTGATCCCCGCCGACCAGAACATAGCTGTCGTCAAACGTATAAAGAAGTTCAAAAATCTGTTGTGGAATTTCCCGCAGCAGTTTAAAGCTTCCCTCTTCATATTCAGGCATCTCCGCTTTTTCCAACAGGAAACGGAACATACCCTTTCCGCCGTTTGCAGCGCTTTTAACCCTGCGGCCAATGTGATAATGAAATCCCACCTTCCTGGCATCCTTCTCAATCACAATGTCCTCCGCCCCCGGTCTGGAAAGCAAAAGGCCGTAAGCCACGCCGCTTTTTGCCGTAGGAATATCTGCGGCGATATTCTTTTCCCGGCTTTTTTTGTCGGCATCCGTAGGCAAGGGTGGATGACAGATAAAAGCCGATGCATTGTTTTTACTGTTTCCGTTCTCCCGGGCCATTCTCCTAAACCGCTCTAAAACCCGGCTCGCCTGACTGGCGCTGCCTGCCAGAAAAATATGGCAGGGCCAGGAGCGATATGCCTCGCATTTCTTATCGGAAACCACTGTCTTCCAACAGTCTAAAAACAGGGCAATTCCCTGATCCACCTTTTCTACAAAATATTTTTCTATTTCCTCCTCCGAAATGTCCATCTCTATGGTATCTGTCCCCGAGCTGCCTAACCTGCCAACCCACTCATAGCTTTTACCGTGCTCATCCACCAGCTTAAGCGTATCCAGCATTTCTTCCTCTTCAAGGGAATTTTTTCCGCTGCCAATCCATTTTTTTCTAAGATACGCCGTGAGACTGCAGGTATTGTAACGGGCGGCTTCCGATTCGCCGGCTATGGGACTGTTAAAGTACTGTCGCGGATCGGCCCCTATGGGAATGCTGCATTTGATATCTCGATTCTGCTCTTGAAATTTTTTATGATTTTGAGAAAAAATTTCAAAGGCCAGATTGTCCAAAATGTTCTCACAGCCCATAATCGGCGAGCCTCCACACCGCAACTGTCTGAAATGCTGAACTTCCGTCGCCGGGTCCATATCCATAACGCCAAAGCTGAAATCCAGGGTGCCGCCCCCAAAATCATAGATTCCATAAAATATGCCTTTTTCCAGCTCTTCTTGCCGGTACGTCTCTTCATCCGCCAGGAGGATACGCCTCACCGCACAGATGGCATAACAGGTAGCCTCGTCCTGCCATAGCTGAACCTCCGGCTGCGTATCTTTCCCCACCTCCGGCGGCAGGGACTTGCTTAGTCCCCTTTCAAAGGAGCTTCGTATCCACTCCCGGCTGTATTCGCTGTAGGTGGCGGAGTAAGATAAAAGATATTTTTGATAAATTTTCCCCCAGCGCATATCGTTAAGGCTAAGCCCTATATAATAGGCATAAAGTTCAATTGGATCTACCGTAAAGGTATCCGCCTTCATTTCTTTCCCCAGGGTAATATCCCTGCCGCTGTTCCTATCTCTAAGGCTGACCGGGCGGTTAGGGTCGTTGACCCACTGCTTGAGCTGGTTCAGGTATTGAAGGACATGTTCTCTCTTAGGCGACTCAAAGTCCGCCTGGGCGCTGTGGGAAGTGGATACCTGCAAAAATTCCGTATCGGGGCGGAAAGGTTTTTTTTCATAAGCGTTAAGGAAACTACCCAAGTCGATAAACTTTAATATCGTAGGATTGCCGATCTGCCCTGCTCCCTGTCCGCCGCCCACCGGCATGGTTGTGATGCATCCATTATCCTGATAAATTGCGGCAACCGTGCTGGTAGTTCCAAAATCAATGGCCACATATTCCGCATCCGGTGCAAGGTCCTCCCGGGGATTTCGGGCGTAAAGACCGGAAACTTCGCACCAGGGTCCCTCCTTTGGCTCTAACAGCTCCTGATTAAGCCCGGCATAAGGATACAGCTCCCAGCTTCCTTTCCCCAAAAGCATACTCTCCGGATAAATTGCCAGGTTGGCGGTCCTGAAGCCTGTCCGACAGTAAAAATTCATAATTTTTTCCCAGCGCTTTTGTTCTACTTCATTTCCTTTTGGATCTGCCCTCAAAACCGGCGGCAAATCCACTGTTTTAGCGCCCTTTAATTGGCGCCACACCTCATCCGGATCCATACCGATAATCCGCCCAAAATCCGGCAGAAACCCCTTCCCAATCAGATAAAGAAGAAGTTCGCCTGCTTTCTCAGGTTCTTTCCAATCTGCGTCCCATGCACAGCGGAAAACAGGAATGCCGTAAACGGTCCCTCCGTCACCGTGAAAACTGCAGGCATCCGTCGTGCCAAAAGACGCAATGGTGGCAGTCGGCAAATCCTCCAATATCTCCCGTACCGTTGTAGGGACGCTATTTTTCAGACGATTATATTCATCCTCCTTAAGCAATCCCGCTTTTAGATGGCAAACCTGCATACTCTGATTATTGTTGAAATCCCCAAAAGTTAAATTCGTAATTTCCCTGGGGCAGTCCTCCAATGTTTCCTTATTCATAAAGTCTGCCAGGATGCCTCCCACGCTTTTGGAATAGTAGGCAAAGCCGTTCTCTTTCTCACAGCGCAGGCGTAAAAATTCCAATCCGCCGGGATAGTTCTCTAATTTATGCATATACTCTTTTAAAATCTTAACCTGACGTTGCCTGCGCAACGCTTCCTGAGAAGGCGCGTCATTATTTTCCTCTCCCCCTGGCAAAGGTATGTAATGTATTCTAACCGGCATTTCTATCCCCTCTCTCTCAATCTACACTAAGGGCAACGAAGGACTTACAGTCCTCCAAAATATTTCCATTTACGCAAACGCCCCGCAGCAAAACGCGCACAATATGTCCGTTAGAAGGTGCGTTTTCCTGTTTATAATGGTAAGCGGCATCATAAGGCCCCCGGGGATCCGCCCTGTCAAGCTTTTGCAGGATGCAGCAACAATCAATTACCTCATCCAGAATTGCAATATCCTCCTGCTCCCAATCCCACAATTCTACGGAAGACAGCTCGTCGAAAATATAGAGCAAGATTTTCTTTTGGCCACAGCAGGAAATGAATGTCTCAAACCTGCTGCAATCCAGATGGTTCAAATGGATTTTGGAACTGTTTTCGGCAATCCATGTCTTGTATTTCTTATAAAGAAGCCAATTTGTCCGGATCTCCTGATATTCATTCTTTACGTTCGTAAGGGCAGTTTCATGTTCCTGTTCTAATCTCTCCCGGGCAGCCTTATTGTCATTTTCCTGATTGTGGAAACGCTCCTGAAGCTCTGTCAACTGTGTTTTGACATTCTGCATCGCCTGATCCCGTTCCTGAACCTGTCTTTGCAGGGCTTTCAGGCATTCCTGATAAGAGGTCTGTTCTGCTTCCCAATCCTTCCTTTCCTGTTGAATCTTTGCGGTCTCCTGCTGCCGCTCCTGCCTGATTTTTTCTATCTGGCGTTCCTTCTCCTGCCGAATGCTCTCTATCTGGCGCTTCCGTTCTTCTTTTATTTCCACCAGCAATTTTCGGATCTCCAGGATATCTTCATTTTGCTTAAGCTGCTCCTTTTGGGCCTTTTGCTGTTCCTCATAGGCAAGATAAGCGCTTCCCACTAACGCCAGCCCTGCCACAAGCTCCTGCTTTGTGGCATTTGGGATCTTGTAAAGGGTATCAAATAACCATTTTTCATCTTCCATCGCGTATTTTCTCCTCGTATATTTTATTTCCGCAAAGTACGGGCCGGGCCGACATGCCGGTATGTCCGCTTGGCGACTGCGGAATTTTTTACTTTAATTCTAACTCCGGAAATTCCGGAGAAATTGGCGGATCCATTATATTTTGCATCGTTTCGTCCTCTTCCAGTACAATGACCAGAAGATTAAAATCCTCCTCGAAATAATCCGCTTCCTTTTTCGAGACGGAATAAGCAGCACAATTGACAGTAAAAACGCCGGGCCGCTGTGCGCTAATCTCTACCTCCGGCACAGAAGCGAACGGGTTGTCCTGCTCAATGCTAAGCGCTTCTTCATCCGAGCTTTCAGCGTACATATAGTATATTGGATTGTGAATCTTTATAGTCTTTGTCTGCCCCACCTTCAAAAGTAAAATATCTTCTTCCGTATAAAGATTATCAGAAGAAAACCCGTAATTTTCATCAAGCACTTTCCTTAACCCGCCATAAAGCTGAGTTACTGCCTCCTCCGCATCTTCTCTGGCATTTATGGCGTCAATGAGCTCTTCCTCCGCTTTAGCTTTAGCTTTCCCGGCCACAGCAAGCTCTTCCTCCGCCTGTCTGCGGCTTGATTGTTCAATAAAAAACTTGTCCTCAAATTGTTTCATTCTGACATAGCAAACGCCCATTGCCACTGCTATAATAGCGGTAACCAGATAAAGAATCAGGAACCATCTTCCCCTTGCCTTTAGCGAAAGCAATATAGAGGCGGATGATTCCTGCAGCTCCTTGTTTTGGATTATCAAAGCTTTATTTTGCGCCAAAACATTTTCATAGTTACCCTTTAAAGTTTGGGATTGAGACTGTAGCTCGTCGTTGTCCTTATGTAATTTCTCATTTTCATATACTAGCTCTTCATTTTGATGATAGATTTCCGATAACTTCTCTTTATAAATTTGAATCTGATCTTTTTTGGTATCTGTTTCTGACATTTTGCGACTCCCCCCTTAAAAGGCTTTCATTTTCCGGTGACAGTTTTAGATATGAAAAAGAAATATTGCTCTTCATTATAGCAGTCATTTCGACAAATAAAAACATGTGACAGTTCCGCCCTGCCGAACCCATAATGCCAATGACAAAGGCAAATACCAAATATAAATGCCCAAGGCATATCTAAAATTATGTTGCCAAATAATATATAGGGTTTTATAATATCATTAAATTTTTTTGCATTTGCATTAAGATCTGAAAGGACATTTTTATGCTGTTTAATTCCTATATTTTTATATTTCTCTTTTTTCCATTAACCTTATTAGGCTATTACGGATTAAATTATGCCAAAAAATATAACCTTTCCCTGGCATTTCTCATCGGTATGTCCATGTGGTTTTATGGTTACAATAACATTTACTATCTTGCTATTTTAGTTGTCAGCATTTCCATAAATTATGGCCTCATATCCGGCATGGCAAGGGTATCCGCCAAACATTTCAGACGGCTTTTTTTGTGGACGGGCGTTTTGCTGAACATTGGCATCTTATTTTATTTTAAATATTATGATTTCTTTATAGACAACATAAACGCCGTGTTAAAAGCTGAGATTCCATTTTTAAGGCTCATACTTCCTCTTGGCATCAGCTTTTATACCTTCCAGCAGCTGTCCTGTGTGATTGATTCCTACCGGGGCGAATGCGAAAATTACAGTTTTTTGGAATATGCGTTGTACGTCTCCTTTTTTCCGCAGCTTATTGCAGGGCCTATCGTCTACCACAATGAACTTATCCCACAGTTCCGGAACCCGGATAACCGGAAAATGAACTATGAAAATTTGAGCCGGGGAATCTATGCTTTTGCCCTGGGGCTTGCAAAAAAAGTGTTGATTGCCGATACCTTTTCCGGCATTGTAACAATCGGCTATGGCAACATTACCGATTTAAATTCTACAAGCGCTATCCTTGTAATCGTCTGTTATTCTCTCCAGCTTTATTTTGATTTCAGCGGTTACTGCGATATGGCATATGGTATGGGATATATGCTGAATATCAAACTTCCGGTCAATTTCAATTCCCCTTACAAAGCGGAATCTTTTGCGGACTTATGGAACAGATGGCATATGACCCTGACAAGATTTTTTATCAAATACGTCTATATCCCTTTAGGCGGCAGCCGCCGGGGAAAGGCAAGAACCTATTTAAATACGCTGATCGTGTTTATTGTAAGTGGGCTTTGGCACGGCGCAAACTGGACCTTTATATTGTGGGGGACTTTAAACGGTATTATCATTATCATTGAACGGTTTACAAAACTTGCGTCTCTGAAAATACCTAAAATGATCAAAATGATAGCCACCTATTCCCTTTTTACGTTTACCTGCAGTTTATTCAGATCTGCTTCCGTAAAAGATGCGGGCATTCTTTGGACAAGACTTTTCCACGGCGGATTTGGCCCTGTCTATCAGCCTCTTATAGATGCTTTTCAGGATTTAACGGAATCAAAATTCCTATACAGGGCGGGCCTTGGCGGTATTATGACAAATTATCCATGGCTTATACTGACTTTATTTACCGCCATTTCCCTGACTGCCTGTTTTACACTGAAAAATACCCAGGAAAAGGTGGCGGAGTTGACTCTTTCCAATCGAAAGTTTTTTGTCGTGATTATCCTTATGCTTTGGAGCATTATGTCCTTATCGGGAATCAGTGAATTTCTGTACTTTAATTTTTAGATACTTTGGAAATGGCAAATGCCGGATCGTAACCTTTATTAAGAAACGAGGAAGATATGAATCAGCAAGCTGCTAAGAAATGGTTTATAAAGTGTATCCTTACATTGGCGGGCTCATTGGCCTTTATCGCACTTATTGTTATTATTGTGGATCCTTATTTTCATTACCACAGGCCCTTTCCATTTTTATCCTATCGGCTGTATGAAGAACGCTACACCAACGACGGTATATCGAGGCATTTTGACTTTGACGCCATGATAACGGGTTCTTCTATCACACAAAATTTTAAACCCAGTGAAATGGATGCGCTCTTTGGAGCCAACACAGTCAAAGAATCCTTTTCCGGAGCCGGTTATCAGGAGCTTGCCGATAATTTGGACAGAGCCCTTTCCAGAAACAAAAACCTGAAACAGGTTTTGTGGGCGGTGGATTATAACGGATTTCTCCGGGAATATGACTGGGCGCGGTATGAGGAATATCCCACTTATCTTTATGACAATAATCCCCTGAACGATGTTTCCTATCTGTTCAACAAATCCATCTTTTACCATGGGGTGCTCACCAACATTGCCATGACTCTTACCGGGACGCCCAGTACCACTATGGACGAATATTCTTCCTGGGATATGGAAACCGGGCTGGAGGTTATCCTGTCCACCTATGACAGAAACAACGTTAATACGGATGTTCCCACCGGCTTCGGGGAGGAAGAATATGATATGGTTACCCAGACCATAACTTTAAATATCCTTCGCGTGGTCAACAAATATCCGGATACCACCTTTTACCTCTTTTATCCCCCTTTCAGCATCTTTTACTGGGATTCTCTGAATATCAAGGGGACTTTGGACCGACAGCTGAAGGCGGAGCAGGTTGCAACCGAGCTGCTTCTTGCCTGCCCTAATGTAAAGCTGTACAACTTTTTTGACCAGTATGACGTTATCTGTGACGCCAATTATTATTCCGACGACGGCCATTACTGCGAAGAAATAAATTCCCGCATCCTGCAATGGATTGCCCAGGATACGGGACTGGTAACAAAAGAAAACTATTTGGAAAAACTGGCCAAAGAGCGGGATTTCTATATGAACTACGATTACGACAGCCTTTATGAATGAGTAAAGAACCCAGGGGCTGTTGCAAAACGGCAGATTCATACAATATATAGCAGCCATACGTTAGAAGTTTGGCATATATTGTATAACAGCCAAGTTTTGCAACAGCCCCATCTTTGCTCCAAGACCCTTTCGCAAGCTGACGGGGTATCAATCTTACAGCCCAGCAAAGCGTAATACATCTTCGATGTGTAGGTATTTTACCCTCGCGCCATTCGCCAAATAGATGCCGACGCATCCGCTTGGCTCATCGCCCGCGTCAATAAACCGCTTCCTTCATCATCCATTCCTGAAACATTAAAATATACCAGATTTGGATTCGCCATTCTCCCTTATCAATAAAATCTTTCCATATTCTCCACACCACATCCGCGTTCAATATACCCTGCCGCTCTAAAATTTTTCTGTCAATCAGACCTTCGGCCCACTCCCGCAGAGACGGCTCACGCAGCCATTTTTCAACAGGGATACTAAAACCCTTTTTAGGACGCTCCATCATTTCCTTAGGGACATAGCGGTAGAGCACATTCCGCAGCACTTTCTTACCCGTCTTCCCCTCTCTCTCATAATCAATGGGGAGACTCCAGGCAAACTCCACCACGTCCTTATCCAGCATGGGAACTCTTGTCTCTAAGGAAACCGCCATTGCCGCCCGATCCACCTTCACCAGAATATCGTCAGGGTGGTACATCAGCATATCCATCAGCATAATATTGTGATTTGTTTCTTTTAAAAAATGCGGATCATACTCGCCGTATTTGTAGCTGCATTCCCTCTTATCAAGGCAAATCTCCTTTGTGAGGGGATCCGTCTCATAAGAACAGATATACAAATCCGACGGGCCTTTTGCCCCCAGCAGCTTTCCCTTAATCCGGTAAATGGGTTTCCTTGCCAAAGGGCTGTGGGTTACCAGCTCGCTGCAAGGCTTCCTGATAAAATAAGGCACGCCCTTCATCTTATTCCAAATACGCTCCACCGAAGCATAGGAGGTATAGCCGCAGAATAATTCGTCTCCCCCATCCCCGCTTAAAGATACCGTCACATGCTCCCTGGTCATTTTGCTCACCAGATAGGTGGGAATCTGGGAGGAATCCGCAAAGGGCTCTCCAAACATCCCTGATAATTTAGGAATCACCGCCTTGGCGTCCTCCTGGGTGATATAAAGCTCCGTGTGTTCGGTGCCAAGATGCTTTGCGATTTCCCCGGCGTACACCGCCTCATTGTAATCCTTTTCCTCCATGCCAATGGTAAAGCTTTTTACTTTGTTTTTGTTTAAGGACTGCATCAGCGCAACCACCGTGCTGGAATCAATACCGGCGGAAAGGAAGGCCCCCACCGGCACGTCCGCCACCATCTGCTCCGATATGGCCTCCTTCAAAAGCCGTTCCAGCTCATCGGCCGCTTCCTTTTCGGAACCCTTAAAAAGATTTGCCTGCCCTTTTTGGGCCGCCTTCTTTACGGACCAGTAGGCTTTGGTCTTCACCTGATCCATTCCCTTAAAAGGCAGCTTTAATTTGAGTATCGTACCCGCCTCCAACTTATAAATCTTCTCATAAACAGAATAAGGCGCAGGAATATAGCCGTGCACAAAATACAAATTCAGTACGGATGTGTTGATGGGATTTTGAAACCCGTCCAGCACCGCGATGGAGCCCAAATCGGAGGCAAACACAAAGCTTTCCCCCACCTGCCCATAGTAGAGGGGCTTCTCCCCAATCCGGTCGCGAAGCAAATACAAAACCTGCTCCTTCTGATCATACAGGGCAATTGCAAACATTCCTTTACAAAGAGAAATCGCTCTCTCTATTCCATATGCCTCAAATGCTTCCAGCAAAACCTCCGTGTCGGAGCTTCCCTTAAACCGCTCTACCTTTTTTTCCCGCAAAAGCTTCTCGGCAATCTTCTTATAATTATAAATCTCCCCGTTGTAGGCAATCACGTAGCGCCCACTGTGAGAAGCCATAGGCTGAGCACCGTTTTCGGACAAATCGACTATGGAAAGCCTTCTGTGGCCTAAAGTCACCTGGCCATCGTCGGAAAAATAGCTTCCTCCCGCATCAGGCCCTCTATGGTACATTCTTTCCTTCATTTTTTCAATGTTCTTTTGCTTGTCCCCATTCCAATTACAAAATCCTGCTATTCCGCACATTTTTATCACCTTTCACCGTACAAACCGATACGGCATTCAATCCATTTCCGCTTAGACAAATACCTCGCGGCAGTCGTCAAATATCTATGATACCTATGGCATATTTTTTAATAAAGACAGAAGAAACTTCTCCCATGCTCCATACACATTTTCCGGCCGATAAATCTCAGCCGTCTTTGCAGCTTCCATCCCCAGCGCATCCGCCATCTTTGTATCTTCCAATAAATTCCTCAAATGCTCTCTCATACTGACAATATCCCCCACCGGGGTCAAAATTCCATTTTTCCCATTTTGTATCAAATCGGCCGGGCCGCCGCAGGGGCAGTCCGTGGAAATCACCGTAAGCCCCATCACCATAGCTTCAATCAGCGTGTTGGGAACCCCCTCCGAATTGGAGGAAAGCACGAAAATACGCGCTTTATAAATAGCATCCGCCACATTGTCAATACTTCCGGGAAGCAGAATCTGTTCTGAGAGCCCCTTTTCTTCCACCAGCTCCGTCAATTTTTTCCTGCACTCGCCCTCCCCGTAAATAATAAGCTTATAGTCAGGAAATTCCTTCGCAATCTCCGCAAAAGCGCAAATGACCATTTCATGGTTTTTATTTTCATCCACACGGCCTACCGCCACAATCGTTTTTTCCCGCACACCTTCATATCTTTCCCTGAAAAATGTACTGCTCACGGGATTCTGCAAAATAACAGCCTTGCGGCGCACCTTTTCCGGAAAAAAGTCAAAGCACCTGCGAGTCTGTAAAACCACTCCGTCCGCCCAGGCAAATAAATGCCTTGCCATAAAGCGCATCCAGGAATTATAGTATTCTTCCCCCGGCTCCGCCCGCACGGACACCGCAACGGGTATCCCCAAAAACCGGGAGGTCAAAATCGTCATCATATTATTTTTCCCAATAAAGGAAAGAATCACGTCGGGTCTCTCCGCCTTCCAAATCTTTCTGAGCTTGCTAAAACGGCGCTGAAAGTTTACCAGACGATTCCCCGTAGTCTCGTGAGGAGTGATGTCGGAAATCACCCGCTTTACCTTTTCATTTAAGGGATATTCATTTTCTTTCCGATACTGGGTTACCATGGTCACTCGATAGCCCTTTTCGGCGAAATAATCCGCCAGATTAACCAGCACCCTCTCTGCGCCGCCCTTTGTCAATGCTCCAATCAGCATGGCAATGTGAATCTGCTTTCCCATATAAACCTCATTAACCGGGACTTTTTACCCCTAAAGTAAATAGTTTACCCTTTTTACCAATAGACAGAAACTATACATTTTTCTTTATATCTTTACAAATGGAAAATTATTTACCAGGTCACTGTCCATCTCCATCATGTTCAAAATACGGCTTGCGGCTCCGGATGGATGATTTGCACCAGATTCCCAGGCTTCCACCGTTTTTACGGAAACTCCCATGTAACTGGCAAATAATTTTTGAGATAAGCCGGTTTTCTTTCGGATCTTCTGAATTTCTCCTGCATCATATGTTTTTATTGGCATAATTGTTACTACACGCCTTTTCAGCTTTCCATCTTTGCTTTTCGCTTCTTCCACAGCTTCTTCCAAACCTGCCATAATGCTGTCATATACACTACCCATACACTGCCTCCTTTTATCCTCACAGAGTTTTCTCAAGAATATCAATCATCTTTTTGATGTTATTACATTCCGCTCTCGTCAAATTACTTTTTTCATTCTTAGGATAAATCGTAATTAAATATACCGTTTCCTTTACGAAGAAGTCCACATAGCAGATTCTTGTACTTCCGCTTTTTCCTTCATTTTCAAAAGCAAAACGTAATTTACGGAGTTTACCTGTTCCCTTTATCACATTCCCTGCTTTTGGATTTTTCAGAATTTCCAGTTCAAGCCGCCTCATATCATCATCTGAAAGCCCTAATCTCTCCCAGTTTCTGGCAAACTCATTTGTCTGAATAAAGGTCCTTGTCATTAGTTTTCCTCTTATTTAATTATAATATACTACTATTCAATAGGGTGCGTCAATAATTCTATAATCCTGTCATCACTTACGCCTAAATCCCGGAAGCCTCAAGTGGTGTGTCTGATCGGCTTTATGGCCTTTTACATGCAACACTATAGATTCAGAATCTGCAACGTGTTACGTCAACTAAATTTAGGGCAAATATCATGCAAAGTGGAGCACACAGGCCAAAGGAATAAATTATCAACCAGCCTCCATATAAGCATGATACCACTGTTGGAAGGTAAAAAACGACCAGGACAGCTTGGAATAATTCGCCCCCGTAGCCGGCCCTCCGTCCCCTGTCTTCATGTAATTTTCTATCATATCGGCCGTAAAATTCGCGTCAAATATCCCCTGCCTTTTCAAATAATCCCTGCTGCACATATCCGCCAGCTGTTCCTTTAAGGGCCCTCTGAGCCATTTATCTAAGGGCACCCCAAAACCAACCTTAGGGCGGTCTAACATCCTCTTTGGAATATACTCATAAGCGATATCCTTTAAAATACGCTTCTTATTCCCCTTCTCATATTTCAGGCTGTGCGCCATACGGAAGGAATATTCCATTACATCCTTATCCAAAATAGGGCACCTTGCCTCCAGAGAATATTTCATGGAAGCCCTGTCCACCTTGCATAAAATATCCCCGGGAAGATACGTATCCATATCTAGCAGCATCCTCCTGACCTGCCAGTCGGATACCTGATAGGCGCTTTCTATGGGAAAATGACAGGGCTGTCCTTCCCCCATCACCATTTGGTTTGCCCGTGTGACATAATTGCTTGCCCCAAACTGGGTTTTCGTTTCCCGGTTCCGGTTTCCTGCAATCACTCTGACCCGGAAGGGAAGCTTTTCCTCCAATCCAATCTGCTTAAGCCCCGGCAGCCCGCACACCCCATGCGTCAGGCCCCCAAGACAGTCTAACAGCTGTGCCTGACGCACATTCTCATAAATATTGTAGCCGCAGAAAAATTCATCCCCGCCGTCGCCTGAAAGGGCCACCGTCACATCCTTCCTTGCCAGCGCCGAAACCAGCATCGTCGGAATCTGGGAGGAATCCGCAAAAGGCTCATCATAATACAGAGGAATGCTCTCCACAAGACCGAGCATTTCCCCCTCGTCTATATAAAGCTCCGTATGCTTCGTGCCAAGATGCTCCGCTACTTCCTTTGCGTACTTCGCCTCGTTGTAGCGTTCTTCCTGAAAGCCGATGGAAAAGGTTTTCACCGGCTCCTTTGCATGTGCCTGGGCAATGGCCGTCATCAGGGAAGAATCGTATCCTCCGCTTAAGAAAGCGCCTAAGGGAACATCCGCAATCATACGCGAAGATACCGCCTTTTGCAAAAGAGCTTTTAACTCCGTTTTCGCCTGCTCATAATCGGTGACAGGCTTTTTTTGCATTTCATGATACACCTTTTTGATATCCCAATACTTCCGGATGGTAATTTCACCATAATGGAATTTTAAAATACTCCCCGGTTCCAGTTTATATACATTCTCAAATATACTCTCCGGCGCATTGATATACTGCTGAAATAAAAATCTGGAAAGAACATCCTTCCGTATTTTTTTAGGAAACCCTTCCCTTTTCATAATCGGCTTTAATTCCGACGCAAAAATCAGATTGCCTCCATCCACCTCGTAATATAAAGGCTTCTTCCCAATCCTGTCCCGCACCAGATAAACATCCTGGCTCTCCCTGTCATAAAGGCAAATGGCAAACATACCGTTAAAACGGTCGATGCATTTGATTCCCCATTTTAAATATGCGGCAATAATCACCTCGGTGTCGCAGTTAGAACAAAAGGGATAGTCCTTCAGCTCCTCTCTCAGCTCCAAAAAGTTATATATTTCCCCATTAAAGACCACGCTGACGCGCCCATCCTTCGAATGCATGGGCTGGTGCCCTAAAGGGGATAAATCCATAATAGACAGCCTTCTTTGCGCCATGCCAATCTGATAGCCGTCCTTCATGGCAAAAATTTCCTCCCCACTGTCATCGGGCCCTCTGTGGTACATGGTATCATTCATTTCTTTCAGCTGCCCCAGCGTAATATTTTGTTTTGACACAAATCCGCATATTCCACACATAAGCGATTCCCTTACTTCCTTACTTTCTACCTGTTTTCCCCATAACATTTCCGGCGGCTAATGCCAACGGAAACTTCCATTACCTATCCTGCCACTGCTTCTATATATTCTTTCCACTGCTCCAAAATTGCCGCCTCATTAACTCTTTCACTGATTCTGCGCGCATTCTCCCCCAGACGCTCCGCCAAATCTCTGTCCTCGATTAGCCTGTTGATGCCATCCGTAAGCGCCTTTTCATCCCCGACCGGTATGAGCAGACCGTTTTCTTCATGGCGGATAAGCGTCCTTGGGCCTCCGCAGGGGCAATCCGTGGCAACAACAGGCATCCCCAGCGCCATTGCCTCTAACAGCGCATTGGGCATTCCCTCGTAATCGGAAGAAAAGGCATACACGGCCCCTTTAGGCAGCTCCTTCTCCAGTTCGTCGCTTGCCCCCATCAGCAGCATATAATCCTCCGCCTTATGTTCCCTGATAAATTTTACCAGCTTTTCCTTTGTCCCGTCAAAAGAATCGCCGCCATATATTTTCAGGACATAGTCCGGATGTTTCTCATGTACCTTAAAAAAAGCGCCCAGCAGCATCAACTGGTTTTTAAAATCAACCAGCCTCCCGGACTGCACCACCAGCTTTTCCCTCGCCTCGGGCTTTGGCACGCCTATATACTTGTGGTTCACAGGGTTTAAAATAATCCTTGCCCTTTTGCGCAGGGACGCAGGAAAGGATTCCCCCTGTTCCTCCGTTTGAAACACACAGCCCGCCGCCATCGGATACAAAAGAGGGATTAAAATTTTGTCCGCAAGGGAATTGTAATAAGATTTCGGGTCCTGCCTGACCGCCGTAATCACCGGGATTTTGGTCCCCAATGCGCAAATAAGCGCCCGGTAATTTGGCCTTCTTGTAAAAGAAATGACCACGTCAGGCTTTTCCTTTTTCAGAAGCTCCCGCAGGTAATAAAACCGCAGCCAAATTTTAAAAAGACGCCCTTTTCCTTCATCCTCATTCCTGAGGCCCACGTGAATTCTTTTTACCCTCTCATCCAGCTTAAATTCAATCTCGCCCTGCCACTCCGTAGCGGCAATGACCTCATAATCGTCCTTCACAAGCTGATTGACCAGATTGGACACCACCCGCTCCGCTCCGCCCTGCTCAAAACAATTTAAATGAAACAAAACCTTCCGCATACCAATCCTCCATGCTTCCGACAGCCCGCAGATTTGGATGTAAGCCAAAATTTAAATTCCATTTTCCCCACTGCCAGCCAGTTTTAGAAACTGCTCCACATAATTCTCATAGGTAAATATCTGCGCCCGCATAAGGGCCGCTTCCTGATACCTCTTAAGCTTTTTGTCATCCCCAAGCAAGTTAAGCACAATCTCCGCCATATTCCTTTCTTCTCCAAGAATATGGTTTGCATCCAAATCTCTGCTTTTATTCATAACCGGGACAAGAATACCATACTCCCCATAAATAACAGGCTTTTTTCCTTCCTTTAGTTGCCTTTCAAACAAAGAGGTATCTCCATCCCGAAGAAGTATTTCCGCCGGCCCGGTAAGACAGTCCACGCAAACCGGCGCCAGCCCCAACGCCATTCCTTCAACCAGCGCATTAGGAAAACCTTCGTTTAAGGAAGTAAGCAGATAAATCTCTCCCTTTTTTAAATATTGATAAGGTTCCCTTTGCATACCCGCAAAGCAAACGGCATCTTCTATCTCCAAATCCTCCGCTAACTTCTTATAATAGGAAAAGGTTCCTGCTCCCATAAGGATAAGACGGCTTTCCGGCATCTGCTTATGAACCAGTGAAAATACTTTCAGCATATGCCAAAAGCCCTTCATATCATCATCCCTGCCCATAGACACCATGCACCGGATCCTTCTCCCCTGATCATCGCGCTCTCCCCACGGCAGCTTTGGTTCTTTTTCCTGTGCTTCCCTCCTGATTGCCTGTACGTCATACAAATTATAGAGAGTCTCCGTACTATTAAATCCAAATTTAACATTAATCTCTTTCTCAATTGTCCTGGAACAGCAGATAATCAAATCGGCCAGCTTTACAAACAATTTTATTTTAAGCGTTTCCTCCACATCCGTGTAATTTCTAAGCCCAAGCCAAACCTTTTCCATTCCTGTTTTTGAAAAAGCATTGACCATATTGGCAGTAGGGCCAAAGCTGTAGGCTATATCGGGCTTCATTTTTTTCTTAAGCTGTCTGACCTTCATGGAACGTTTTACAATGTTAAATATCTTTTTAACTTTTCCCTTTTTGGCTCCCATCCGAATATCAATGATGTGAAGGCCCTCTATATTGTAAGCGATATCCGCCGAATTGAATATGACTATCGTTACATCAAAATATGGCTCCAATAGCCGTGCAGTGGTAATGCACACTCGCTCAAAGCCGCCCTGATGCAGCATTGGGGATATCAGCATTAACTTCCTTTTCATTTCATCCCCCCTGATCCAAAATACCTGTTTCATAAAACCGCATCATCCGCCCGGCTTGTCCGTTTACATCAAATCCCGCCTTTTTCATTTCCTCCACGTGGCTTTTTCTCTCATAATCTAACGTATCCCGGATATATTCTGCCCAGAGTGATGCATTCGCCCGGATATCCATCGTGCGCACCAAATCAGTCACCACCACTTCCTCACAGATGGCATCCGACATCACACATTTAAGGCCGGAAGTCTGCGCCTCCACCACCGTTCCCGGCAGCCCCTCGAACCGGGAGGGATAAACGAAATAGTCCATAGCCTGATAATAATCATAAACATTGCTGTGGTTTCCAAGAAAATATACCTTATCTTCTATTCCCAGTTCCCTGGAAAGCGCCTTAGATCTGTCCATGCCGCTTCCTTCTCCCAAAAGTAGTAAAACAAAGTCTCTTCTCTTCGATAAATCACTTGTTAAATTCTTATTTAATTTTTCTTTTCCGCAAAGTTCGGCAAATACCTGCAATAAATATTCATGATTTTTCGCATAATGGAACCTGCCCACATGACCAATCACATACTTATCTTCAATCCCAAGCTCTCCTCGCAGCTCCTTTCGCTTGTTCTCATCATAAGCAAACAATTGACAGTCTATGGCATTGGGAATAAAAACCGTCTTTCCTTCCCTTACGGCCTGTTCTCCAAACACGGAAATCCCCGCCAACTTAGAGCAGGTAAAAAGATAGTCCGCCTTTTGGGAAAGGTTCCTCCGCATCCATCTGGTAAGTGTACCCTTAGCGCCCTTGTCCACCCCCGCGCTTCTGGCATGTGCAATCGTAATTGGAATCCCCGCTTTTTTTGCAATGGGAAGATAAATCGCCGCCGTGCTGGTGATATGCCCCTGCACCGCCCTAAATTCCTTATGCCCCCTGAAAAAATCCTTCATGGCCTTCCTGTAAGCGAAATAGTTATATAGCCGAAAACGGGGAACACGGAAAATCCGCCCTCCCAGCCTTGCAATCTCTTTATCAAAATGTCCTTCCTTATCCGTGTGAACCAAAAAGTCAAACTGAATCCTGTCCCTGTCCATGTGGCGGTACAAATCCATCACACGGCTTTCCGCACCGCCAAGCTGTGTATTCCCAAGTGCATGCAGTATTCGAATCGGTTGTGCCATCTCTTCTCCTTTTGTGTTTAAGCCTGCTTTGCCTTTGCCATCCGGCATTTGAGAAACAGTAACCAGTATTTCCCCTTTGCCATCAAAAATTCCTTCCACCTGCCTAAAATACTTCGCCGTACCGCAGGCTGCCCGAAATATTCTCCATAAGAAATCCACTCTACATCTTCTCGGTTAAAATAGCCTTCATACCGTTTCAAATCCTCTTCCGTGACCGTCCCCGTATGAACCACCATGGTTGAATACCCTTGCGCTCGTTTGAAAGTACTGCTAAGCTGAAAGGAAATCGGATAAAATTTTAAACCCTTAAAATAGTATGGCCGCGCGCCAAACCCGTCTGTCACCGCCGTAAACCCGGTTTCCCGCAGCGCCTTTAACGTATGGGCGTCATAAGAATGAGCGGGCGCCATAAAAAGCTCTGTCCGGATCCCCTTTTCCGCTAAAATTCCTTTTCCTTCTTCCAGCATCTTTTTTTGCTTTTTAAAAGGGACACCGGCAAATTCGGAAAAATTGTTAAGGGGAAAGAGCCCGCCCCTGCTGGTAGTATAGATATGGTAAAGCCCGTGCATGGCAATTACCCAGCCCTCTTTTTCCAGCTCTTTCACATATTCCCAGAAATCGGCCGGCCGGCGTTCATTTTCCTTTTCATCCTTTTTCAGATTTTCATCTCTGTTATCAGGAATAACCCCTATAAGCGGCTTCACCTGATACCGATCCAGGAGCTCTTTAAAATTCAAAAAACGCTCCCAATCCATATCAGGCGCTATATCATCCAGCCTTACTGCTATTTTCATACGGTGTCCTCACAAAACTCTGACAAACTAACTCTTTCCAACCCGCTGCTTCGCGGCATAAACAATACATGGATCCTTTCAGGAAAATCGCCTTAAGGCGAAATTTAGATTTTCTAATGCAAGGCCCTTTGACGCCTTAGAAAATCTTTTCGCCTTTGGCTAAACTGTTGCTATAAATTTTCTTTGTACCAGTCAATGGCAAGATTTATCCCCTTTTCAAAGTCATACTCAGGGTCATAGGAAAGCATTCTCCGCGCTTTGCCGATATCCGCATTGGAATCCCTGATATCTCCCGCTCTGGCAGGGCCAAACTCCGGCTCCACATCCTTGCCTAATGCCTTGCAGAGGTCATAATAAACGTCAATCAAATACTCTCTTCCCCCCGCGCCGATATTATATGCCTCGCCTGCTGCCTCTGAGGATGCCAGGCAGGCCTTCAAATTTGCCTCGATTACATTGTCAATGTAAGTAAAGTCCCTAGACTGCCTGCCGTCTCCGTGGATTGTGGGCCTCTGCCCATCCATCAGTTGCTTGATAAACTTCGGAATCACCGCTGCATACATACCACCCGGATCCTGCCGCCTGCCAAACACATTAAAATACCTCAGCCCATAAGTGTCCAGCCCATACAGCACTTTATAAAGTCTTCCATATTCTTCATCCACTCGTTTGGTCAACGCATAGGGAGAAAGCACCTTTCCCTCCTGCCCTTCCTGTTTCGGAAGCGCCGGATGATCCCCATATACGGAAGAGCTGGATGCATAGACAAATTTTTTTACGCCATTTTGCCTTGCCGCTTCCATCATATTTAACGTACCGCGTATATTGATTTCCTCATAAACAAGGGGCATCTCAATACTTCTCGGAACGCTTCCCCATGCCGCCTGGTTTAAAACAAAATCCACATCCCTGCAGGCGTCCATACACGTATCCGGTTCCCGGATATCTCCTCTTATAAAAGTAAAATCAGGATTTAAAGTTAAATTTTCGATATTTTCATACTTTCCCGTTGACAAATTGTCCAGGCATCTGACCCTATATCCCATGTCTAAAATCGCTTCGCACAAATTCGATCCAATAAACCCGGCTCCGCCTGTCACTAAAAACAAAGATCCTTCCTCAAACTTTAACTCTTTATATCCCATATTGCATTCCTCTCAATTTATTATTTTTTTCACATAGTGGTCAGAGGACGCTTGGAAAAAGAACCATTCCAACGCCACCTCGCTCTCTCTGTAAAAAGAAACAATAGCCCATTAAACCCCTTCCGGCCTGATACTATTTTCTATAACCTCCAATATAGATAGCCGGCGTCTTCCATCTCCCTGCGGTTGCATAAGCCCTTGATATCCAGCAGCACTTTCCTTTGCCCTGCCTTAAAAAATCCTACAAGGTTTTCTTCCTTTAAGGAGGTAAATTCCTTATGGGCAACTGCAATGATCACCGCATCCATGTCCTTTACGGCATCCATGGTATCAAACGTGATTCCATAAAGCTGCTGCGCTTCTTTTGCGTCCGCCGCCGGGTCAACCACAATAGGCGTAATCTTATATTCCTCAAGCTCTTTGTAAATATCAATTACTTTGGTATTCCTGGTATCCGGACAGTTTTCTTTAAAGGTGAAGCCAAGAATGGCTACCTTCGCGCCTTTTACATGGAGATCCGCCCTAATCAGGTTCTTCACCAAAGACTCGGCCACATATTTCCCCATATCGTCATTGATACGGCGGCCCGACAAAATAATCTGAGAATGGTATCCAAGTTCTTCCGCTTTGTAAGTCAGATAGTAGGGATCCACGCCAATACAATGCCCTCCCACCAGGCCGGGATAAAATTTCAGAAAATTCCATTTGGTTCCCGCTGCCTCCAGCACAGACTTCGTATCGATCCCCATCTTATTAAAAATAATAGACAACTCATTCATAAAAGCAATGTTAATGTCTCTCTGACTGTTTTCAATCACCTTGGCAGCCTCCGCCACTTTGATAGACTGTGCCCGATATACGCCGGCCTCCACCACCAGCTCATAAACCTTTGCAATGGTATCTAAGGTTTCCTCGTCCATACCGGATACAATCTTCACAATGGTTTCCAGACGGTGCACCTTATCCCCCGGATTGATTCTCTCCGGCGAATACCCGATTTTAAAATCCACGCCGCACTTAAGACCCGATTCCTTTTCCAGAATAGGCACACAGATATCCTCCGTAACGCCCGGATACACGGTAGATTCAAATACCACCACGGAACCCTTTGTGAGATTCTGTCCTAAAATCCGGCTGGCTCCCTCGACCGGCGTCAAATCCGGCGTATGGTCGCCGTTCACCGGAGTAGGAACCGCCACAATATGAAACTTCGCCTCCCGAAGCTTCGTAGGGTCAGCGGTAAACTCCACCTTCGTTTCCCTAATCACATCGTTTCCCACCTCGTTGGTAGGATCCACACCCTTTTTATATAAATCAATCTTCTTTTCATTTAAGTCAAAACCTACTACCTGAATCTTCCGGGCAAAGGCCACCGCAATCGGCATCCCCACATAGCCAAGACCAACCAGCGACAATTTCTCTTTCCCACTTACAATATCTTCATATAAATTCATCCCAAACCTCCTCTATTTATGTATCTCTCTATTATAATAATCGTAACCTGCCTGAATATACGGCTGATGCAGCCGGCCAATATATTCTGCGAAAAGCCTTATGCGCCATGGAAACCAAGACAAACAAACGCTGTCTCGCTTCGCAAGCCAGCTTATTGTCATAGAAGGCAGACGAGCCTCTGCTCGGCTGACTTCTGCTCTATTGGGCTTGTTGGAATGCCTGGCGCAACAGGATTTGAGAAGAATATATTGGCCGGCTGCATCAGCCGTATATTCTCGAATCCTTCCTTTCGCAATTACCCTATTATACCATATACGCAAATTACTTGTTAATCTGTTTTGCAATTTCTTCTAAATAGATGGAGATAACCTTCTTTCTGTCAAAGACTTCTTCCACGTATTCCCTCCCCCGCATCCCCATCTCCCTGCGGTCGGATTCCGTATAGCTTAAAATCGTCTTAATAGCCCTTACAAGTCCCCCGGTGTCTCTTGCCGGAAAAGTGATCCCGCTTAAACCGTTTTGCAGCGTCTCCCGGCATCCCGGCACATCGCTGGCAAGCACCGGCCGCCCGCAGGCCGCCGCCTCAAGCAGTACATTGGAAAGCCCCTCGTGGTAAGAAGGATGGACAATCACATGGCTCCTGGCCATAACCTCAGGCACATTATCGATATGCCCGAAATATTTTAGCTTTCCTTCCTCCGAAAGCCTCCGGATCCATGGCTCATAGATCTTTCTGCTTTCTTCCTCATATTCCCCCACAAGGTAAAAACGGCTTCCCGGAAACTTCTCCGAAATCTCCTTCGCTGCGGTCAGATATTCCTCAATTCCCTTATCCTTCATCACCCGCAAAACCGCCAGAAATCTAATTCCTTCTTCCTCGGAAGGGTACTCTTCATAGGGATGTTCCTCCAGATTCACACCGGAGCCCGGCAAGAGCCTGCTCTTTTCTTTTCCCACCCCATGTTCAAGCATAAACAGCCTGTTTCCTTCATTCTGAAAAAAAACGCAGGCCGCCTTTTTCACCGCAACCCTGTAAAAAGCAATGAGCGCTTTACCCAGCAATCCCTGCTTTTCCACCGCGGTTCCAAGTCCCGTAATGTTTACAAGGTACGGTACCCTCTTTATTCCGCACGCCAGCCCGCCGTAAAGATTGGGCTTTATGGTGTACGTCAACACCACATCCGGCTTTATCTGTTTCAGAAGCTTTCCATATTTTAAAAAGAGCTTAAAGTCATGGACAGGGTTAATACCCCTGCGTTCAAATTCCGTAGGGATCACCTGAAAGCCCATGTCTTCAAGCTTCCTGCAATTTTCATCAGGAGGCACGGAAATCACCGTCTCATACCCCTTATCCGCAAAGGCCCTGAGAACCTCTTTTCTGAAAAGATACAATCCATTTGCATAATTGCTCAGAATCAAAATCTTCATAAACAGCCCTCCATGTACCATTATAAACTGACAATGGCTGCTTCAATTTCACTTTTTTTGCGGATGACGACACTGTCATACATCATCATCACCACGTCTTCCTCATAATTGCCAATCTGCTCCTGATTCTCATTTCCCTTTACATTTTCCGCAATCAGCTTAATAAAATCCACTCCTGCCCCGTAGGCATGAAGATAAGCCCCGCCAAACCTGGGATTGATTTCCGAAAGATAATATTTCCCATCCTGATAAAAGAAATCCATATCGAGAGGCCCGTTAAACTCCATGGTTACCAGCACTTCTTTTACAAAAGCAAACAGCCCCTCATCCTTAAAGGATATGGTTTTATTCGCCCCTCCTATGGTCGTGGAAAGCTTGCGTTTTGAGAAAATAGCCACAGGCTTATGGCTCACGGTATCCACATAGACGTCGGCGTCCAGATCCTTGCCTGTCATAAGCTCCTGGATTATCAAACTCTCGTCCGCATCCGTCACCTGTTTTAACAATTCAAGCGTCTCTATCCTTCTTGCGCCCACGCTGCCGCTTCCCGTTCTGGGCTTTACAAATACGGGCAGACGAATCTCTCCCTTTTCACAGGCGGATAAAAATTCTTCATAGGCCCCATAGGTTTTTATGGTGTTAATCCCATGCTTTGTCAGAAATTGATACATTTCATACTTGTTAAAACAAAGCTTTGCCGTCTCCCTGTACGGCGCTAAAACCAAAACCCCTAGGGCCTCAAATTCCTCCCTGTGCTCCGCAAGCAAAGCGATCTCCGGGTCAATCAGGGTGGTTACCACATGAATTTCTTCTTTTTTACATATTTCTAAAATCATGGGAATATAGCCGGGGTCACTAATCAGCGGAACCTGATAAGCCCTGTCCGCAAAAGCCATGGCAGGCGCCACCTCGCTGTTGTCCGTAACCACAATTTTAACATCCCTGCCCAATGTTTCCCTGAAATCTTTTAATAACTCACATCTTCTTCCCACACTGCAAAATAATATATGCATCTTTCCCGGCCTCCTGCTTTTTCTCTATTCCCTTGGCGGCGTTCCTTTAAACGCCTCCATGGTAGCGTCCGTTTCGCTGCTGATTCCCTCCCTTTTCAGAACTGCCCTGACCGTGCTGAAAAAGATTTTCAAATCCAGTCTGAAAGAGAGCTTATTTACATATTCCACATCATACTCAAATTTCTGTTCCCATGTGATGGCGTTGCGCCCGTTAATCTGCGCCAGCCCCGTAAGTCCCGGCCGCACATCATGCCTGTGCTTTTGAAATTCATTATAAAGAGGCAGATATTTTACCAAAAGAGGTCTTGGCCCAATGATACTCATTTCCCCCTTTAGGATGTTAAACAGCTCCGGCAGTTCGTCCAGACTGGTTGCCCGAAGTTTTTTCCCAAAGGCCGGAAGCCTGTCCTCGTCCGGAAGCAAGTTCCCCTCGGCGTCCCTTTCGTCCGTCATGGAGCGGAACTTATACAGCTTAAATATTTTTTCATCCTTCCCCGGCCTTTCCTGGGTAAACAAAACCGGGCTGCCCAGCTTTTTTCTGACCAGAATGCCAAGTATCAGATACACAGGGGAAAGCACGACTATCCCGCACAATGATATTATGATATCCAGTAATCTCTTTATATATTTCTCATACATATCCGCCCGCCTTCCTGCCGCTATCACCTGCAAGCTCATAGTATCACAAACTTGCCCGTAAAATCCCGTTCTAACATTCCCAGCTTCTTTTTATACCCTCTGCATACCGCAAGCTTTTTTACGATACTGCCAAACTTTACCTTCCGAAACACTTTCTCACAATCTTTATAATCAACTCCATATCTTCCGGCGTATTTTTAATATCGCTTGGCAGGCAAAAGCCTCTGTCAAAAATATCCCCCGCAACGCTTTCCTGCGCGCCTTCCCCATGTCCGCTCCCCTTAGCGGTTATAAAATCATATTCCGCAAATACAGGCTGTAAATGCATGGGTTTCCAGATAGGACGGCTTTCTATATTCTCAGCGTCAAGGGCGTCCATTATCTGATCAGGCGTAACGCCGCACCCGGGAGCTATCGTCATGCAGGTAAGCCAGCAGTTGGCGTCCCCATCCTTATTGAAAGGATTTAAGGTGATTTCGGGTATATCCGCAAAAGCTTCCTGATACTGCCTGTAAATAGCCTTTTTCCGGGCCTTGTGTTCCTCTAAGTGCAGGAGCTGCCCCCGGCCCACTCCCGCCACAATATTGCTCATTCTATAATTATACCCAATGTGGGAATGCTGGTAATGCCTTGCCGGATCTCTGGCCTGAGTGGCCAAAAAGGTAGCCTGCCTAGTGTATTCCTCCCGCTCCGACACCATCATTCCCCCTCCGGAAGTGGTGATAATCTTATTCCCATTGAAAGAATAAATACCGATATCCCCAAAGGTTCCCGTGTGCTTTCCTTTATAAGTGCTGCCAAGAGACTCCGCCGCATCTTCAATCAGAGGGACATTCCTCTCTCTGCAGATTTCCATGATCTCATCCAGTTTCGCAGGCGTCCCATACAAATGCACCACAATCACGGCTTTCACATCAGGGTACTTTTCAAAAGCCTGCCTTAAGGCGTCCGGATCCATGTTCCAGGTATCCTTTTCCGAATCGATAAACACCGGCGTCGCCTTCTCGTAAACCACTGGGTTACAGGTAGCGCTGAAGGTCAAGGTGGGGACAAACACGTAATCCCCCTGAGAAATTCCCAGAACCTTAAGAGCCAGATGGATCGCCGCCGTCCCTGCGCTAAGTGCGGATGCATGAGAAATTCCCACATAATCCGCAAGCTCTTTCTCAAAAGCATTCACATTAGGGCCAAGAGGCGCCACCCAGTTCGTATCAAAAGCCTCCTTAATAAATTCCTGTTCCTCCCCATGCATGGTGGGGGAAGACAAATATATTTTTTTCTCTGCCATTTTCTCCGCTCCTTTCCGGAAATTTCTCTGTCTATTTCAAAAAAATCGCCTCAGGCGATTCTTCGCAAGATGACTTAGGTTTTCACACTTCCCGACATGCCGCTTTGCGGCACAAACAGTACATGCCCGGGGCCGGCCGGATGGCCGCTTCCCTCTCATTGCTTCTCGTAATGGTAAGTAGGCACAATCTCCTTGATAAGCGGCCGGATATCGCTGTTTTCATTGGTGGAAGCATCCTTTAAATTTTTAAGCTGAACAAAAAATTCCATTTCGTTTATATCAATAGGTTTCCCAATATAAATCAGTTTATTTTTGGTTTCCGTCATTCCCTCCTCGTCCATTAAAAGCTCCTCATACAGCTTTTCTCCGGGGCGAAGGCCGGTAAACTCAATTTTGATATCCTCGTCCACCCGATAACCGGATAATCGAATTAAATTCCTGGCCAAGTCTAAAATCTTTACAGGCTTTCCCATATCCAGCACAAAAATTTCCCCGCCTTTGGCATAAGCCCCCGCCTGTAACACCAAGGAAACCGCCTCCGGTATGGTCATAAAATACCGGATAATATCAGGATGCGTAACCGTCACCGGCCCGCCCGCCATAATCTGCTTTTTGAACAAAGGAATGACACTGCCATTGCTTCCAAGAACATTTCCAAAACGCACCGCCACAAATTCCGTATCATAATGCTTGTTAAAGGTCTGGATAATCATCTCGCAGATTCTTTTGCTGGCTCCCATAATATTGGTAGGGTTTACCGCCTTATCCGTGGAAATCATTACAAAACGCTTTACATCATTCATTGCTGCCGCCTGCACTGTTTTCCAGGTTCCAAATACATTATTTTTTACCGCCTCGTTGGGGCTTCCCTCCATTAGCGGCACATGCTTATGGGCCGCCGCATGGTAGACAATGTCCGGCTTATAATGCTCAAAAATATAGTTCATACGGTTGGTATTTCGAACGGATGCAATGAGCACGGATAAAGAAAGATCAGGATACTTTGCCAAAAGCTCCTGCTGCACATCATAAACGCTGTTTTCATAAATATCGAGAATAATCAGCTCCGCCGGATGATGGGAGGCAATCTGCCTGCAAAGCTCGCTGCCAATAGAGCCGCCTCCGCCGGTTACCAGCACCTTTTTCCCCTTCACATAGCCAAGGATAGAATCTAAGTCCACCTCGATGGGCTCTCTGCCCAAAAGGTCTTCCACCTCTACGTCCCGCAGCTTGCTGACGCTGACCTCCCCGTTCACCAATTGGTACATTCCGGGAAGGGAGCGGAGCTTACAGCTTGTCTCTTTACAGATATCCAAAATAGCGGACATCTCCTCTCTGGAAATAGAAGGCATGGCAATGATGATTTCATCAATGTCAAAAATATCCGCACACTCGACAATCTTATCTCTTCCGCCTACTACCTTGATGCCCTGAATAAATTTCCCCCATTTCCCTTTATCATCATCAATAATACAGCGTATTACCATGGTAGAAAAATTGCTGTTTACAATCTCCTTGATAATAAGATTGGCAGCTTCCCCCGCCCCAATCACCATAACGGAAATGCTGTTGTTCTTATTCTGCTGCCGATGTTTCAGGCTCCTGAAAAACCGATAGGAAAAACGGCTCCCAAAAATAAAGCTGATCAGTAAAAAAACATACAGGAAATAATAGCTGCTTGGGACAGCCTGCTGCCCCGGCGTCTTAAAAAACTGAATTCCTACCGCCTGGGCTATGGAGGAAACAACGCTGGCCATAACCAGATTCTGAAGCTCCGTCTCCCCGGCAAAAGCCCACAGGCTGCTGTACATCCGAAACAGATACAACACAAAAAGGGTAATTATGATATTGATTGGTAAAAACCTTGTCACCGGATTTATAAAGTGTTCCGGTATCTGTGACAAATCAAAATTATAACGCATAAGCAGAGCCACATAGCTGGCTAAAATAACGCTGATCACGTCATAAATAATCAGACAGGTTCTTCTGTAAAAAATTTTTACATTAAAAGGGGTTCTTTTCTTTTCCTTTTTCATCCTAACCTCCATGATTCCGCTTTGCGGAATCACAAACCCGAACGAAAAATGCCCGCCTTTTAAGGCATTTTAGGCACAGGCACAAATTTGTCCCATACGAAAGCTAACTTTCCCGAAATACAAGGGGCGTAATCGCCAGCATCAGCACCAGGCCGCAAGGATTGCTCAGATGGAAAATCCATTCCACCATACCTGCCACCGCCACTGCCACGCTCACCACTGCCGGGAGCGACGCATAAGTTATTTTGTCCTTTTCCTTTCGATAATACAAGCAGCTCCTCAGAAAAGTGGCAATCCCCAGCAGCACAAAAAAGATTCCCACCGGGATTCCGTGGTCATAGGCCACCTGCAGATAAATATTGTGCGCGTGGGTCGCAATCTCCCCATTCTCAAGAAGCGCTCCCATTTCCTCGTGCCCCGTCATATTGAGCTGTTCCAGATAGGACTTAAAAATATCCAGCCTGCCGTTGGTATAATCTTCCTCCTTCAGGGCTTCCACCGGTACATCCTCGGGAATATAATTCGCCGAAGCCACCAGCTTACTGCTGTCCACTATTCCCGGAATTACGATTTTATCTTCCGTCACATCAGAAATCTCCGCTTTCTTTCTGTCTTTATGGGTTCTTTCATATTCCTCAATTTCCCCATAAATATCAAAGGTTCCTTCCGGTATACTGAAAATTTTTTCTGCAAACACATCTATAAAGCGGCCTACTCGCATAAAGTTCTTGGACGAGAGCCGTCTGCCCCGCATAACATCCTCCGGACAGTACATAGAATATTCTATCTCATAAAGGAATGGAGCGCTTACAAGAGCAGGTATGTTTCTTTGCACCGTAAAAGTCACCGGAAAACATACTGCCACCGCCAATATCAGCATTCCCATATTTTTTCCATAATTCTTGATCGTTTCAAGCTTTCTTCCTCCTGCCATCATTCCCACTGCAAACAAAACCGTAATTCCCACTGCAAAAAATGCCGTTCTGGACATGGTAAAAAGCATATAAGAAGAAACCACTCCAAAAAGCGAAAGCTCTTTCCAGCAATCCCTTAATTTCCGGCTTTTCCTGAGCTTTGCAAGCAAAATAACCGTGGCCGCACACTCCACCACCGTAAGGTAAGAAGCCGTGATAGTTACCGTGTGGAAAATATGCGTATACCTTGCATTTCGAAAAGTAACGTAGGGCCTGTGCAGCAGGGCATACCCCGTAGACCACATAAACTGCATGATAATGCCCCTTGCAATATTGACCAGTATCCTTTCCTTATGCTCCCACATACCAAAATTTAAATAGAACAGGCTAAAAGCCACTGCAAGCGCAACACTCCACCATCTGCCATTCCGAAAGACAATAATAAGGACAAAAAACGCCGCCACCATAGCCGCATACACATAAGACAGTCTGGCGAGCTTCCTTTTACAAAGCCCAATCAGCGTCCGAATTACAATAAGCCCCAACAATATACCAATCCACACCGTATACTTAAGGGCCTGCACCGCAAGCTCGTCCATTTCCTCCGTTAGGCTTGTCTGATAATAATGATACCCATAAATCCCGGCCGCTGCCAAATAAAGCAAGTTATAAATATTAACAATTTCTTTCCACTTAAACATGGCGATAACCGCCAGAGAAAACCAAAGCATCTCCTTGCGCTCCGCCACCGTATGGTGAATGTCATACAATCCGCTCATATACTCGCAGCATCCTGCCACCGCCCCTGCAATTGCCACGGACTGAACCAGATCCCCAAAATGACTTTTCAGATAATCCAATGTAAAAATCGCCTGCTGCCCCACTCTGTCATGATTAATACCATAAAATAAGATAAGGGCAAGCAAAATCACACTGATAAAATACACGGTATTATCCAGCAAATACTTTCCGCAAAATCCGCTAAGCACGGCTCCCATACAGACAAGGGCGCCTGCCGCCACAAGAGGATTCATAACCCGCTTAAAAACCTTTTCTACGGTGGTAAGCTTATCCTCCTTTTTCTTATACCAAAGCCGGACTGCCAAAACAGCTAAAGCCGCAATCCCTGCAATCAAAGCGCCAAGGCCAAATACCCACTTCTTGCGAAGAGGCATACTATAATGATAATTGGCCATAAGACTCATGCCTTCCTGGGTGGAATCCGCATAATACATTGTCCCCATATAAGGCGCTTCCTCCGGGGACACAGGCCCCCAGCCGCTGAAAATTTCCGATTCGTCTCCCTGCAAAATCACAAAATAAGTTTTGCCCACTTCCATATCCACATCAATAATTACTTCCTGAAAGCCCGGCAGCTTCTTTGGATCAATTGCCGTCTCCTCCTCACATATCACCTGCCACTGCTCGTCTAAAATCCGCAGGAAAAATGTTTCCCCATGGCTGTTCTCATTCAAATACACGTCTATGGTGTCCATGTGATCATACTGGGCAATGATTTCCTGCAAAATGGTTTTCTCTTCGTCAACCACCTCCGAAAAAATTCCCCCCTGGGGCGCAACCACCGTGCTCACCGTCTCGTGCCAGATTCTAAGAGGCCACAGAGATGCCAGAAAACACGCCGCCACAATCAATATCACCGTTTGAATCGCTTTGCTTTTATAAACAATCTTATTCATCTTCACACCCCCGCACATCCCAGGCATTGCTCACGATACTGCGCTAATTATCCATCTATTACTTCTTTTTACAATATTTTCACGCATGGGTAAGTATATCACAGAAATTTCCAATTATCAAACTTTCCCGTTATGTTGTTCTATATAAACTCTTTAAAAGTACTCACCTATAGAGCGAAAGCGTGGCGACGACTGAATTTCTATTCGTGATGAAGCGGACGGGTATCCAACATTGTCAAAAGCACCGCCGGCAAAAGCGCCCACAAAAACACCACATATCTAATCAGACAAGCCGGACCTAAAATCACCGTACACCAGCAAAGCACCGGCAACGCAAAAGGAAGTACCGCCCTCCATCTTTTTCTATAGCACAAATATCCCAGGCAAAAAATCCACACCCAAAACAAAAACCCGGGAGAAAACAGCATGGATATCACCGGAATCCTCTGCTGGGCAATTTCCAAAGACATTTTCCGGTATATCTCATCAAGCCAGGGAAGCTTACTCTCCCTCACCCCCGGTTCTTCCACCTCATAGCCAAAGTAAGAACTGTCCTCATAAGTATAGGTGAACACCGTATTTCCGCGGTACGTATCTATCACCGTATCCGGATACCAAAATCCGTAAGAGGTCATGAACCACGCGTTTAAATAACCAAAGGGATGCTTTGCCCCCCATTTGGCCCACAGCTTCCAAAAGCTTTTTTTGTCCGCCTCATATGCGTCATTATTAAAACTGATCTTCACCCCGTCCGTCACCTTCGGCGTATACCTGCCCACAGCGTCCTTTGGCAAATATCCGTACAATATCTCCCTTTCCTTTAGGGGAACCTCTTCATAAGCGCAAATCCTTGCCATCTGGGAAATCGGCACGGTAAGCATTTCCTGATTTTCCGAATCATCCGCATGAAATATCCCTGCCAGCCCGGCATCCGTCAGCACATATATCCCTATGATTAATACCAGGCAGAAAGAAACCTTTTTCCATTCCTTCCTGAGATAAAACACCAGTGCCGGCGCAAACGCCAAAAACCCATAAAAGCCATTGTGCCGAAGCAGCATCATACAGACGGAGGCTATCCCAAATAAAATCACACTGCCCTTTTTTCTGAAAAATCCATTCACGTCCTCACATAGTTCCTGTAAAAGAACCACCATGATAAGCAGCATTCCCGTAAAAAGCCCATCTTTCGCAGAGCAAAGGGAAAACATCACCGGCACAGGAAACAGACCGAAGTACAAAAGCAGCGCGGCTCTCACCCATTTAGCCGCTCCCCTGTTCTCCATTTTTCCTACACACCATGCAAAAATTCCGGCCATACAGGCCATTTGTATCACAGTATAGCAGGCAATCCCCAAATTATAAGAACCTGTTACCTTATATACTAGCTGAATGATTCCGCCTAAAGCAAGCACATGCAAAAGAGGGTGATGGGTTGAAAAGTTCCGTGTCACAACCTGCAAAAGCTCGTCCTGGGCATCATACACAAAAAAGCCCGGATAAACAGCCAAAAAAACAGGAACATAGCAAAGCAGTATCACCCCTGCCCTGAGGAAAATAATGCCACGGCTTTTTTTCCCTCCCTGCTCCTTTGCCTTTGGCATGCTGCCTGATACACTGTTTTTCCCATATCCATTCAGGCTTCCGAAGGCATCCCAAAATCGACGCGTCAATAAAGAAAAAAGAACCGACAATATCCCAATGCTGACCCACATACGGCCATCGGTAAAGGGAACACTGCCCCATAAATCCAACTGCGTCCCAAACACCATGCAAAGAGAAAAAGCGGTTCCAAAAAATCCGGGCCAAATCCATCCCGGCCATTTTCCTGTAAAGCCCTTCCCAAGGGCTTTCTTTGTCATATAATAGAAAAATAAAAACACAAAAACAGAAGCTATGCTGTTGGTATACCCCAGGCTTTCCGTCCTGTGGAGCATCCACGGCAAAGCGCACACACCGGCAAAAGACAAAACCGCCGCCTTAAGCCGCCTTAAGCCCTCCGCCCTGTTGATACTATGAATGTCATGCAAATTTAATTTTTCAGCGTTCTCCTGCCTGCTTTTCATTCAGCTCTGCTCCTGTTATCTCACGTATCACAAACTGTGGAGAATTATTCATAGAGATATACATTCTCCCCACATACTCCCCTGTAAGCCCAACCATCAGCATCAGCATTCCTCCCATAAATACAAACACTGACATCAAAGCGCTAAACCCTGTCACCAGTCCCGGAGGGTTGATAAAAATCTTCTTTATAATCGTATAAATCCCATACAAAAACCCCACTGCTGCAAACAAAGCGCCCGAAACAGTTGCAATCCGCAGGGGCTTCACACTAAAGGCCGTAAAACCGTTAAACCACAGGCCTAATAATTTCCCTAACGTATACCCGGAGCTTCCTGCCTGTCTGTCCCTGTGGTTCACCTCTACATTTACAATTCTCTTTGTGGTGCGTAAAACCAGCCCAATCACATAGGGATAAGCATTCTCATAGCGCATCATCTCATCCACCACAAACCGCCTCGCCGCAAAATAACTGGAAAGATACAGCTCCTTTGGCTTGCCAAGCATCACCCGGGTCATCACCTCATTGACATGGCTCCCCCAATTCCGAAAGCCCGAATGGCGCTTGTTTGTATATTTGGCATAAACCACGTCCGCCCCTTTTTCAATACCCTCAAGAAGCCTGTCCGCCTCATCCGCAGGGGTCTGCCCGTCGTCATCCAGACAGACAACAATATCCCCTTTCACATAATGGAATCCTGCCATCAACGCGCTATGCTGTCCAAAATTCCTGGCAAGATCTATTCCCGTAATATTATCGTTTTCCTGACACAGCCTTCTAATCGTATCAAAGGTTCCATCCGGAGAACAGTCATTGACCAAAACCACCTCATAGTCATATTCTTCCATCCGGTTCATTTTCTCCTGAATTTCCTTCACCACATCAGGCAGCGTTGCCTCCGAACGATAACAGGGAATCACAAAACTGACCAATTTTTTCACATTAACTCCCATCTGCCCGCTAAAGCGGGCGCATAAATCAGGATGTAGCCCCCATGCCGCGATTTTAATCCGGACATAGACTACAAATTCAGCCGTTGCCATTTATTACGGCCATATAGATCACATCTTTATAACGGCCTTCCAAAAAAACTTCCTCCTTCAGATAAGCTTCCTCCACAAAGCCAGCCTTCTCATAGCTTCTTATAGCCCGCTTATTTTCCGCTAAAACACGCAGCATAAGCTTGTGAATCCCTTCCTGCTTAAAAGCATACTCTATCATCATTTTAGCCGCTCCGGTTCCATATCCCTTTCCAAGAGCGTCCTTCTCCCCGATAAAAATGCCATACTCCGCTTTATTGTGGTCTCTGTCTATATCCCGCAGATAAACGCTGCCCACCGGCTTCCCGTCGCTCTTTGTGCAAATCATAAACTGCACCGCTTTGCCCGTATCTATCATACTTTTTATCCAGTTTTCATGCCCCTGTTTGGTAAACGGTTTTTGATAAATAAAATTCCGTCGGACAAAATCCGTATTGCGCCAGCGGATAATATCCTCCGTATCCTCCGCTTCCATCAGGCGCAGGTAAATGGCTTCCCCTTCCAGCCTGCCTTTTTTAGGCCCTTTGTCTTTCATGCCTATATCTTCCCTTCTCACTGCTTTTCATTCAAAGCATATATTTCAAAGACGCCGGCCGCCTGCTTAACCAGGCGCGCCTGAACCGGCGTTCCGTGATCCTCATAATAATCAAAAATCCACTGCATATCCTCACTGTTTTTCCGGACAAAATAAACGTCCTCCCTGTCCTTAAGAGCCAATTCCATATTTTCTATTCCAAAGAGCGCAAGTTTCTTTCTCTGCAAAGGACTCTTGCAGGCCCAGCCGCCCATAATGTCATAATTATTCAGGGAATTGTCCACGTCTTTAAACATTTTTTCCGAATAAGGAACGCCCCCGTCGGAAACCGAAGAATACACATCGATAAAATAAAAGTTCTCCTTGTTCCCGCCCTCGGAAAGACAGGTGTAAAGCTCCCGGTAAAGGGCGTTTACCTTTTCCCTCTCCGTCTGCTTTAAGGAAACTGACTCCACACTGCCGGGAAAAGTTATAATCGCCAGCAGCCCAAAGCAGCCTGCCGCCAAAATACCTCCAAGACGCTTTATCTTTACATTTTCCATTTCACTCCATTCCACGAAAATCATGGCGGCCAATATGCAAAACTCCATCAGGTACAAAGAGTGGGTAATCCGCTCCGGTGCACGATCCCTCATCAAAATGTACATCCACAGAGCCGTACGCACTGCAAAAAGGAAAACCAGTTTCCATGCGGCGCCAAGAGCATTTTTTATTAAAACGCTCCTTCCCGTCTTCCTCTCTTGTTCTCCTCTGTTCTTTTTAGGAAGCGCCGTAAGAAAAACAGCCATATATCCCAGTATCACCGCATAATTCCACGGATAATCGCTGCCCACGGCTCCGGGCCCATGGCAAAGACGGTAAAAATAATCTTTCAGCTTCAAAATAAGCTTTGGCCCAAAAGGCTCTTCGGCGCTTTTATTTTTGCCCGCATAGTCCGCAATCTCTCCCACCATAACATGGTCAATCTCCTCGTCCATGCCAAAGTTATAATTATCCAGCAAAACCTTTTCACTTTCACTCAGGCCAATACTTTCATAAAACGCCCGGTGCTCCTCATACTCAGGCGGCTTTTGAAAGTCATAAAGCTCCGTCCTGTTATTAAAAAATTCCGTAAAGTCCCTCCACTGTTTTGAGCCGTAAGCAATCTCATGGCTGACCCGTCCAACCAAAATACCGCCTAAAATAAGCCCAATCACGGTAAAATACTGAAAGGCATGTTCCTTTGTAAAAATCTTCTCCTCGCTCCCCCATTTACAGGCCCCCGCCACACAAATCATGGGAAGCACCAAAAGCAGCATTTCCGAACGAATCAAATACGCTGCCGATACTAACAAAACGGCGGGAAGATTTCTCCTTACAAATTCCATGCCTGACATATCCCTGTCCGTTGTAAAAAACAAAAACGCCGCCGTCCCTCCTAAAAGCGTACAGGTTACCGTATACTGGGCAAAAATCAGATGCTCTAAAAATATTCCCCCAAAAAGCAGACTTTCCGTAAGCGCCACTGCCCCTTTTCCCCACCAAGTTTTGCAGAAAGCCAGACTTCTTTTTAAAATCAGGAAAAAGCAGCCATAATGACAGGCGCACAAAAATATCCCATACCAGGGCAGCCCTTTTGCAAGTCTGTAAAACAGGCTGATAAAAGCGCTGACCAGCCACAGCATCTGAATATTATGCCCCTCCGGCGTACCTGTATAAACCCCTGCCAAAATGTCTTTCATCAGCACGTCATCGTTCAAATCATAAAAATAATCAAACCTGCATCCAGCAAAAATACTTAAAATGCCAAGCGCCGCAAAAGCAATTATCCAATTTTCATATTTTTTCAACTGATTTTTAAGCTCCATAAAATTCCTTCACGCAGCCTGCAATATATGCTGTCTGCTCCTCGGTAAGCTGGTAAAACATGGGGAGCCGCAGCAGTCTTTCACTCTCCCTGGTAGTATAACGATCCTCTCCGTGAAATCTTCCAAACTTTAGCCCCGCAGGCGCCGAATGCAGCGGTATATAATGGAACACGGTTAAAATATCTTTTTCTTTCATAAAGTCAATCAGATCCGCGCGCTCCTCCATATCCTTTGTTTTAATATAAAACATATGTCCATTGTGCACACACCCTTCAGGAATGAAAGGAAGCTCTATTTTCCCCGCCTTTGCCAAAGGTAAAAGAAGCTCATAATACTGATTCCACCTTGCAATACGGGCATTATTAATTGCATCCGCCACCTCAAACTGCGTATACAGATAGGCCGCGTTAATGTCGCTGGGAAGATAGGATGATCCAAAATTCTGCCATCTGTACTTGTCCACCTGCCCTCTGTAATACTTACTCCGGTCCGTTCCTTTTTCTCTCAATATTTCCGCTTTCTCAATATACTCCGGTTCCCGTATGAGAAGAGCGCCTCCCTCTCCCATACTGAAATTCTTTGTCTCATGAAAGCTGTAGCACCCGAAATCTCCTATGGTGCCTAGCTGTCTTCCCTTATAAGTACACATAATTGCCTGGGCGGCGTCCTCCACCACCATAAGATTGTAACGTCTTGCTATATCCATAATGGCATCCATCTCACAACTAACTCCCGCATAATGCACTACGGAGATGGCCCTGGTCTTTTCCGTGATGGCCGCCTCAATCAGGGTTTCATCAATATTCATGGTATCCGGCCTGATATCCACAAACACAACTTTTGCTCCCCGCAGCACAAAAGCATCCGCCGTCGATACAAAAGTATAAGAAGGCAGAATGACTTCGTCCCCCTCCCTGATATTGCACAAAAGCGCCGCCATCTCAAGGGCATGGGTACAGGAGGTGGTGAGCAGACATTTGGATGTGCCGGTAACGCCTTCTATAAATTCGCTGCATTTTCTGGTAAACTCTCCATCTCCGCAGATATGCATACTCTCCACAGCCTTTTTCATATTTTCCATTTCCCTCCCCGTATAAGGGGGCACATTAAATCGAATCATCCTATTTCCTCCCGTTTTCATTCCTACCGGCAGCGCGCCGAACAGGCGCGTCTGCGCAGATATTCGGCGGCCATCGCAAGTACCTTACTTGTAAAGGGTAAAAGCTTCGTTGGAAAAAACCTCCGCATAATCGTTTTCCGCCATAAAATTCCATATGGCTTTTAACTTTTCATCCCCATCGCAGGCTTCCACATCCGTCCCCCAAAAAGCCATGGCATCCTGGTTCTGGGACAAATATGCCGACAGCTTAGGCGTGAGAATCACAAGAGGACGCTTTTTTCCTTCTGCTCCGCCCGAATGTGACAGTTCCGTCAGTTCATCCCGGAGCTGCGAAAGGGAGCTGGTATTTAAGTCGGCCCATGTTGTGTAAATAGCCGGCGCCATATCCAGGTAGTAAGCAAGCCCGGGAATATTTCCGTAAAGAATCAGCTTCTTTTCTTCATATTCCGATTTATTCTCTGTCATAAAGGCAGAAATCTCCTCTAACGTCTCTGCATTCATTTCATTTGTATACATTCCCTGCAGCACCGAATTTCCCGTCACCTTATAAGTTCTCTCCTGTCCTGTCTCTCCATCTAAAAAAACATAACCAAAGCCGATTCCCAAAGCCTGCACAAAAAAGGCGGCCAGTATACCCGACAGCATAGCCTTCATCGGAAAAAATGGCACTTTTCCGGTAGTATCCAAATAAATCCTTCCCCATCTGACAAACCGGTAAACCATCCAGAAAACCACCGGTACAATAAAAAACATATTATTTAACACCGGCCAGATATGGTTGTTGCTTCCAAGAGGGGTAATCAAAATTACAATCAATGCAATGCAGCCAATCAAACGCCACTCGTCGTCCAGCATTTTGGTGTACAGCATCCAAAGTGTTACGCCAAACGCCACCAACAGAAAAACTGCCCCCCACTGCAAAGCCGCTTCCTTCTGGAAATATCTAAAATTAAACATGCCCCATTTCCCAAGAACAAAAAACAGAACCGGAATGCAGATACAATAAACCGCCTTCCTGACGCCCGGGAGATACTCTTTCCTGATCTCCAAAAAAGGAATACCCGGCAATATACATAAAATCATATAAAGCATCCACCGGAAGCCATGGAAATAGGCATCCAAAATAGCCAGTACCATCTCGCCTAAGGTATAATCGGAAGCCCCCTGGGCCATGCCAAAGATACCGCTTATCATGGTTTTGGGCGCATCCCCTCCATAAACCGCACAAATCACTCCCAATAAGGCCGCAAAAGCGGCAAGATACCCCCCGGCGCACAGACCCGTTTCTTTTGCAATCTGTTTCAAACTCTTTTTCTTCAAAGCGCCATAATACCACACTGCTAAAATAAGCGCGCATTCTAAAACATTATTGGGAAACCGTACCAGCCCGTTTATTCCCAGCAAAACGCCTGCCGCTGCCAGGCAGACAGGCCTTGATCCCGCCAGCCCCCTAAACAGTAAAATCGCTCCAAACAAAAATAGCAGGTAGGTAAGATAATTATACAAGATTACCACAGGGCACCAGCAAAAACCAATTGCTGCAAGCTCTCCCAAAAAAGCCAGCCAACCGGGCATTTTGGTTCTGAAAAAGCGGTAGCCAAGCAGAGCCGCCGCACTCACAAGAAGCGAACAGTACAGCTTCATTCCCAACATGGTTTCCCCCATAGGCAGCTTGGTAAATAAAAATCCCGTCACATTGGATAAAAAGGTAAGCAACGTCCACACCCCGCCTACCTGCCCGAAAAAGCGATAATTTCCAAGGCTGTAGCCGGTATCTGTCAAATCAATCCCCTGATTTGCTTTAAACAGCGGGAACAGCAATAAAATCAGCGGGAATATAACATCTTCCACAACACGCCACAGAGTCTGAAATTCCTTTTTCTGCAACATTACCTCCAAAGGACTTGTTTTTGCATCAATTTTCATTCTCATTTTTCCCCCTGTCATTCACTGCAAAACAGCCATCCAGTCTTCGGAGCCATCTGCCTGGTCCCGTCTTATATAATCTTTTTCCTGCCAGTGAAAATAACCTGCTTCTTAGCCAGTCTATGATGATACCTGCCCCAAAAAGAAGTCCTACGCAGCAGATAAGCTCCCAAAAGAAATATAAAATTCCTCCTTTTCCCTGGGGATTTATCACCGCTTTGATAGAATCATACCATACATAACGCAGGTCGATGTGTTCATGAAATAAATAAATACCAAAGCTTAAGCTTCCAATCTTTCTTATGATTTCAGCCAAAGGCCCTTCCTTTATCCTGATTTTGGAAAAACCATAAAACAAACCTACCGCCCCTGACAGACAAAAAATAAAATTGTAGTGAAAGGGAACCGTAAAATAATAGCGAAAGCTGTCCCACTCCCGGCATAAAAACCACATGGACAGATTAATCACAAAACCTGCAAGGCAGCTCCCCGCATATACAAGCCATCCTCTTTTTTCCAAAAACGGAAAACCATATTTCCCCAAATATGCCGCCGTTAAATAGACGCAGATAAACCACGGTAAATCATAGCCGTACCTGTCAAGAGCAAACACCACCGGACTGATACTCTTTATCACGCTAAAAAGAATCAATAACCCGCCGAGGGTAACCTCCATCTGCCTTTTGGACATACTTTTTACCGCCGCCCCAAGCGCCGGCGTAAGAAGATACAGCATAAAATAGGACGTAGCAAACCAATAATGCTCTGTCTCTATGGGAAATAGATACTCTATCAGCCCGTATACTCCCTGGGAAGAGGCCGCGGTGGCAATTCCCATAGCCTCACAGGCTGCCAGTGAAAATAAAGTATAAAACCAAATCTGGCACAATAGCCCTACTGCCCTGCTTACCTTAAAGCTGCTTCTGATACAAAAATATCCGCTAAGCAATACGTAAGTGTTTACCGCAACCAGACAAAACGCCTCCAATAAAGTGCCCAAAACTCTTACGCCATCAAGTGGCAAATCAAGGGCGATTAAGTTATCTGAGCGCGACAAAAAATGCAGAATTACCACCATGACCATCGCCACAATTCTCAGCAATTCATAATTTGCTTTGCGTTTGCGCTCCGCCACTTTTCACATCCCCTTTCCACCCTGTGATCCTTTTTTAACGCTCTCTGCACATCTTACCCTTTTCCACCCGGTAAACCATATCGCATTTTTCAATGGTCTGCAGACGGTGGGCGATAATTACCAGCGTTTTTCTGCCGTGAAGCCTGTTAATGGAGTCCATAATTGCAGCCTCCGTTTCATTATCAAGAGCGGAGGTTGCCTCGTCAAGCACCAGAACTTCCGGATCCTCAAGCAATGCTCTGGCAATCCCAATTCTCTGTCGCTGACCTCCGGAAATCCGGATACCTCTCTCGCCAATACTGGTGTCAAGTCCCTCAGGAAGCCCTTTTACAAACTCATCCAACTGTGCTTCCTTAAGCGCATACCATACCTTTTCATCATCTATCTCATCATCCCCACAGCCAAAAGCCACATTTCTGCGGATGGACGCGTCAATCATAAAAATCGTCTGGGGAATATACCCTATATTTTTCAGCCAGGACCGATAGTGCCGGCGCACCTCCACGCCGTCCGCCAAAATCCGGCCGCTTTGCAGCCTTAAAAGTCCGAGCATAATATCAACAACCGTGGTTTTCCCCGCGCCTGAGGTACCCACAATCCCTACCGCTTTGCCTACTGGTATTTCCATATCCGCATGATCAAAAATAAAAATCTCCGTATTAGGATATTTATAAACAATATCCTTAAGTTCTATCTTATCCTTAATCTCCAGCTTTTCAATTTCCGCCTGGGTCTGATAAGCCCTTTCATCATAATTGATGCTCTCATCCCGGATTTCTTCCTGCAAATTATCGCTAACCCCCATGAAAAAGGGCTCAAAATAAGAAATAGCCGTCAGGTGATTGTTAATTCGGTTTGCACAGGGAATCAGCCGCATCGCCGCCACCCCAAGGGCCGTCACCTGAGGCAGGATATCAGAAACCGGCGTTCCTCTTAAAAGCTGGAACAGCATATAAAAAATCATGCCTGCAATCGCCACCGTTTCTATTAAAAGACGCGGCGTGGCATTGTACAAATTATACCTCTGCACCGCATTTACATAGCCGGCGCCGCATTTGGCATACTCGTTTATGAAATAATTTTCCTTATTGGCAATCTTAATTTCCTTGATTCCCATCACCGACTGGTCAATCCATTTATAAAGCCCGCTGTAATACTCCTGATTTTCCTCCCCGGCCTTTTTCATAATAGGCTTTAAAATGCCCTTGATGATCATCAGCACCGCCACAAGAAGCACCGTAACCGTAACCGTCATCCAAACGTCCGCCTTAAAGCTCACCGCTATCAGGCATACAAATACAATCACCTCGCTGATTAACTGCAAAAGGGACAAGATAAGGCCGTACATGTTATTCACATCCGAGGTTATGCTTCGCTGGATCACAGAGGTATCTGCGTTCAGATAATACTCGTAGGGCCGTTCCATAAAATTAATCATCATCCTCCTGGATGTGGCAAACTGATTGGTATAGACAAACTTAAGCTGGGCCTTCTGCTGAAAAAAAAGGAAAATATTTTTAACGGCAAATATCACCACCAGGGCCAGCATGGTAACCATCATAAGCCCTCTGGTATCATCATAGGAAAGGCGGCAAATATCGCAAATCACCTGCAGATACCGATACTTCTCAACCGCATGGGCGTCCATAACCACCTGCATGGCCGGCACCACCATGGAAACCCCCGCCGTTTCCAAAACCGCCCCCACAAGCATCAGCAAAATCAGTAAAACCATTATCCGCTTCTGCCGTTTATCCAGCAAAACCATTAATTTCTTGACTATTTTTTTCATACATATACCCACGCATATCGCAAGAAGCGCTTGTAACACTGCACCCATAAAAAATATGGAAGCCTGCTTCTAAACTTTTCTTCCAAATATTGTAATAGAATAAAAATTTCGTTTTATTTTACCACAGTCACAACTACAAGTCAAAATCCTGACATCATATATACCTTCTACCATGCCGAACGGTTACTCCGGGGTTTCCTCCGTTTCATTCAGCTCCTGCCACTGAGAATAAAATACCATGTCTTCGTACACCGGTTTATACCTGTCAAAGGGTATCCCCTCCTCCGTCATCCATCCTATGAACAGGGAACTGCCCCTGAAAGGGATTGGTTCATTTTCCACCATTTCCCCATCCTTTACGCAGGCAACCTGCCATGCCTCACCGTCCACTACAAAACTCACATTATGATAAACCGCGCCCTCGAGCCATACCTGGTTTAAAAACTCCATTCTCTTAGTGAGAAACCATTTCAAGTATCTGACGCTATTGTCATACTCTTTATAATACTGATAGCGGTTCTCAAGATTTTCCCAGCGGATGCTGTCCATCTCAGCCGACGCCCTGCTCTCCCTTACCATCTCGTCTATCCCTTCCTTCAACAGCCTGTTTAAGAAGGGCAGCGCCTTTTCTTTATATAAAGTCTGCACTTCCTTATAAAAATCTTCCTTTTCATAAAGCATGGCAAACAAATCCGTTCCATATACATGATCACTCAGTTTTGTAATTCCCACAGGGTTACTTGCAATTTCATCCAAGTTGCAATTCCCGAAGGCCACGTCATAATCCCATACCGGCCCTGCAAATATCTTACTGCTCACCGCGTCCTGATATTTGTAAAAGAAGCTGCTGGTAACGCCTCCGTCAAAATTTTTGGAAATTTCCTCCACAAGATATTTTTGCGCAAAAGAAGTGACATCAATATACTGCGAATAATGCTTTCCTGTTACCGGATGCACCCCGTCCTTTTCCTCCACCGCATCCTGAAATTCCTGCATAAGGGCGGCAATATACTCCACCTGTCTCTTAGAAGCATGCTCAGGACTTTGCAATGCATAACAGTCCCCCTGCTCCGTAACAAAACCGCTGATTGCTTCTTTATAACGGCTGGGCAACTCCCTTTCTAACAAGTATCCACCGGAAATATCTGTTTCTTTATATCCGTTTTCCACCCATTTCCTTTCCCCGTCCTCTGTCTCTATGCGCTCAAGCATTTCCATCTCCTCCGGGCTGTAGAGAGAATCCAAAACCTCTTCCATATCCCGAATGTCAACATTATTGCTTCCCACTGTAATTTTTTCCGTTAAAAAATAATTCCCATAATAGGTATCGTTTACATATAAATCAATCATCTGCCCTTCCGGCACATACTCCATGCCAAGCGCCTTTGCCAGATCCAGGGTAATCCTGTTACGAATCCTGGTTTCATCATATCCGTTGGCAATCAAATTCCACGACTTGGACTCTCCAAAGCCAAAAAAATCAGCTTTCTCACAAAGCTTAAACTGATATGGCTTTTTGGAAAGCCCCCAGGTGGAATTTCCTCTTCCCCTGATGCTTTCAACTTCTCCGGCATAAACTTCCGTTCCGCTTTCATCTAATAGAACCACCTTCCCTGCTTCCTCGTTTCCCTTATCCTCATCAATATACTCCGTCCCGCCGGAATACGTGGTAAGGGCAAGTACCGGTAAATCGGAAGAATACATAAAAACCAAAGGAGCCTCCCAAACCGGCTCCCCATTCCGGTCATATATGGTAAACTCATAAGCCTCTCCCGGAGAAATATCCCGCAGTACATCTCCTTCCTTTATCTTAAAGTCTCCGATACGGACCTCTCCACCGCCGTCCCTGTCCAGAACAAGTCCCATATTCTTTGCAAAGCCGGGAAGAAAAAAATAGCAAATGCCATTCTCGCTTTGCCACAAAGTAAAATTTATTTTTTGAGAGCCCTTTTCCGGTTTCCAAACGATTTCAGGAAGCTCTTTTATTTCCTCTCTGTCTGCATTCAATCCTGCTGCCGCCGCACTTTGGCCATTTATTTCTTTGTGCTGTTCCCGCCCTCTTTGTTCTTCCACTTCCTCCTGTGTCCCTAAAGGCTGCTCCTGCCCAAGAGATATCTCCCTTTTCCTGTATTCCTCTATCTTTTCCTTCACCTTAGGCAAGATCAATAAGGCCGTAAGAAGCAGCATTCCCGCCGTAATCAAAAAAGTTTTAATTTGTTTATTATCAACCACGCTAACCCCCATGTTGCCGCTCTGCGGCAACACAAATCTCAATGAAGAATGCCTGTTTTCCAAGGCATTCTTCTAATTTATTCTGTCATCCAATCTGCTCATTCTGCCTGTGAATCTCAGGCGCTTCATACCGATCCATAAAGTCCTCCCCAAGAAATATCTTTTCCTTTGCAAATAAAATTGCATCCGTCACAGTAAACACCGTAATAACCCTGTCAAAAACGAGATCCTTTATATAATTTAATATTTCCATAGGAAATTTCCCATCCAATACAATATACTCCGCAAACAGCTTTTCGTAATCAAGCGCATCCCTGGGGTGGGGTTTAATTAAAACTTGCGCTTTTTGCCCTTCTATGCAGCCATATTCCGCAATTATATCCCTGAAAATCCTCTCTCTGGTCTTTAAATCGCATAAAGGCTCTGACAATATCAAAACCTTGTGCTCATGTCCGGGGCCGTAGGAAAGTTTTTTTTCCAGTTTCTCTCTGTCCGCCACAAAAATTGACACAAGCATCTCTTTTTCCTTTTCCCCGAGTCCCTCTGCCAGGCCCCTGCGGGAAATTTCTCTATATTTCTTACAGGGGTATTTCAGTACGGAAATATCATTGACCTCCATATCCAGGCAATATTTAGCATATCCATTCTGAATAAAAATAAAATTTCTTGCCGCCATCCATGCCTTCAGGCCAAAATGGCCCCGGTTATCGTATCGCGCCGTATCATAATAACGGATACAGTCCAGTCCGTCCTCAAGGGCATGATAATAAATTTTGTGAACATTCAAATAATAGCCTATGGGATCCGAATCGCAGAACACATAAATATCCTGATATTTGCGCAAATCCACAGGCACAAAAGGAGCCTGCAGCTTCCCCATACGCCTTGTATATTTTATTCTGGCAATCATGTTCAGCAGTATGTTTCCTCTGTCCTTATGATACCTTGAAAGTTCCGGAAAAAAATCCTCTCCCTTTTCCTCATAGGGAATGACCTCTTCAAACAACCCCGATTTTTCCGCCCGCTCCTTCAAATCGCCGAAATCATTTGAAAGAGAGCTGAGCATAAGAGAGGCTTGTCCCCGCATAACATTTCCGCCGTTCTCCGGCAGATTCAGTTCCTTAAGGCAAGCAACATATACGTGATAAAAAGTGTGGCAAATATAAATACGTTTTTTCATAACATAAATAATATCATAGAATTTTATTTGATTGCAATGGATATTGGTGTATAATCAGAAGTATTAAGAATATCTTAAATAACTGTTCTGTTTATTGAAACAATATACATTTATTGTCGCTTTTCACATGTTGGCTATCCATCCGCCCAAGAGCTGTGCTTTTAGCTGCTCACTGAAAAGTAATCATTTAACGGAAAACTAAAAGGTGCAAAAAACGGAGGATTCATGAATAACAAAAAACTTGCTATAATCATCGCCCGGGGCGGCAGTAAAAGGATTCCAAAAAAGAATATAAAGGAATTTTGTGGAAAACCAATCCTTTGCTATTCCATTGAAGCAGCCCGGGAGGCCGGGGTATTTGATGAAATTATGGTATCTACGGATGATGTGGAAATTGCCCGGATAGCCCAAAAGGCCGGCGCCAGTGTGCCCTTTTTCCGCTCTGCCGAAACTTCCGGAGACTATGCCTCTACGGATGATGTTATCATGGAAGTGCTAAACGCCTATCAGAGGGTAGGGCAGGTCTTTGGTTCCTTCTGCTGTATTTATCCCACCGCTCCTTTTCTAAGCGGCACAAGACTTAAGGACGCCATGGCTCTTTTAGCGAAAGCGGATTCCGTTATGCCGGTGGTTCCCTTTTCTTATCCTCCCCAGCGCGGGCTTATCATTGGAAAAGAAGGTTTTCTGGCACGGCAGTTCCCCGAATATGCGGCCGCCCGCAGTCAGGACTTACCAAAAATCTACCATGACTGCGGACAATTTTATGCCTGCCGCACAGAACCCTTTTTGCAGGCAGGTACTACCGATGTGGAAAAGCTTCTTCCGCTGGTTTTGACCGAATTGGAAGTGCAGGATATTGATACTTTAGAAGATTGGGCATTGGCGGAGATGAAATATAAGCTATTAAAGGCATAATTTAAATGGAAATAATCGGTCAGCACGCTGGCCAGAAATGAGGAAAATATGAAAACCCTTCAAACTCCCTTTTTTAGGATCAAAGAGCAAAGCCTTCAATACGATATCTCTCTTTTAAAACAATCCCTTGCCGATAACTGGGGCAATTATATTATGGGGTATTCCGTAAAAACCAATTCTCTCCCATGGCTGTTAAATTATCTGAAAAAAGAGGGATTTTATGCCGAAGTGGTATCTAAAATGGAATATGACCTGGCAGCCGGACTTGGTTTTTCCGGCAAACATATCATATATAATGGGCCTATAAAAGATAAAAAAACCTTTGAAGCCGTCTTGCTTGCAGGCGGTTATGTAAATTTAGATTCCAACTATGAGCTTGAATGGATGGAAGAATTAAGCCGTTTATATCCCAACAGGCATTTTCGGGTTGGGCTGCGCGTTAACTGTAACCTTGCCGCCCTGTGTCCCGAAGAGATCCCTGCATCCCAGGAAGGAGGCAGGTTTGGCTATTGTTATGAAAATGGCGTGCTTAAGGCGGCAATCGAAAGACTCTCCGGCCTGCCCAACGTATGGGTATCGGGGCTTCACATGCATTCCTCCACCCAGTCCCGTTCCGTTAAGATTTTTGGCGCCCTGGCTAAATTTGCCGTCGCCATTGCCCGCGAATATAACCTTTCCCTGGATTATGTGGATATGGGCGGCGGTTATTTTGGGGGCAGAGATGATATGCCTGATTACCGGAATTATTTTAAGGAAATCTGCAAGGAGCTTTCCGTTTATTTTGATCCGCAAAAAACCATTCTCATTGCAGAGCCCGGCATTTCCCTTATTTCCAGGGCCGTCACCTTTGAAACCTCTGTTATTGACGTAAAGAATATACGGGATCGGAAATATGTAGTGACAAATGGAAGCCGCACCAATCTGAATCCTCTGGTCACAAGGCATGTTTATCCCCATCATATCGACTACATTTCCGATACTTCTGTCAGAGATATAGAGCCTTGTCAATGGATATGCGGCGCTACATGCATGGAATATGATAAATTATTTGAAATAACAAAAGACGTTGCCCTTCTTCCGGGCGATCAGATTATTTATGATGCGGCGGGTGGTTATACCATGTGCTTAAACCCCCTGTTTATTAATTATTTTCCCGCCGTCTATGTGGAACATAGAGACGGCTCCATATTTACCGCAAGAAAAGCCTGGACCAACGAAGAATATTTACAAAAAAGCTTTGTGGAAAACGAAACAAGGCCGCCAAAATATTGACGCCTTCCTACAAATTTCCCGACGTGCCCTTTTGCGGCACAGACCTTGTGTGAAGATCGCCTTAGGTTAAATGGCCATGTGTTCTTTTCCTGCCTGAAAAAGAGGAGAATCCCTTATGAGACAATTGCATTACAATCCTTCTACTTTGGATAATTTTAGTTGGAACAAAGAAATCAAAATCGGCTCCCGCACTATCGGCGAAAATTCGCCTGTTTTTGTAGTGGCGGAAATTTCAGCCAATCATAATCAGGACTATAATAGAGCGGTGGAAATTATTCACGCTGCCAAGCAAGCCGGTGCAGACGCCGTAAAACTCCAGACTTATACGGCGGATACCATCACCATTGACTGCGACGACCCCTGCTTTCAGATCAATGAAGGAACCATCTGGGACGGAACCACTCTCTATAAGCTTTACCAGCAGGCCTACACGCCCTGGGAATGGCAGCCCAGGCTTAAAGAGGAAGCAAACCGTCTGGGAATGGAGTGCTTTTCTTCCCCCTTTGATTTTACTTCCGTGGATTTCCTTGAGAAAATGGATGTGCCCGCTTATAAAATTGCTTCCTATGAAATCAATGATATTCCCTTAATTCGCAAAATTGCCAGGCTCCACAGACCTGTCATTTTTGCAACAGGCGTAGCCTATCTCGAAGATATCGAGAGGGCTCTTTCTGTTTGCAGAGAGGAGGGAAACCAAGATATTATTCTTTTAAAATGCGTATCTTCCTATCCCACTCCCTATGAAGACATTAACCTGAACGTCATCCCCACTCTGGCAAAAGCCTACGGCTGTCTGGTGGGCATTTCCGACCATACAATGGGAACCATTGTTTCCGCCGCTTCGATTGCTTTAGGCGTCAAAATGGTGGAAAAGCATTTAACCCTGCGCCGCAATGACGGAGGCCCAGATGGAGCCTTTTCTATGGAGCCGGAGGAATTTGCCCGGATGGTAAAGGACATACGTATTTTGGAAAAGGCTCTCGGAACCAGCAAGTACCGGCTTACCGAAACCCAAAAGCTTGAGCATAAGGGTTCCCGTTCTTTGTTTGTGGTAAGAGACATCTCCCCCGGAGAAGCCCTAACCGCTGAAAATATTCGTTCCATACGCCCTGGCAACGGCTTGCATACCATGTATTACGATGAAGTACTTGGCAAAAAAGCAAAAAAATTTCTTAAGAAAGGAACGCCGCTTCAATGGGAAATGATCGATTAATCTATTTTAGAACAGATGGGAACCGACAAATTGCATCCGGACATCTGGTTCGCTGCCTTTCTGTCGCTTTCGCTTGCCTTCAACTGGATATGAAGGTTTGCTTCCTCATCTCCGATAGAGAAAGCCAGGATCTTCTCACAGGAATTTTACGGAGCTCATCATTAAATTTGCCGGCATCATTTTCCGTTATCCGGCTCAAAACCGCCGCCTTTGACCATCCGGATCAGGAACTGCCTGAAGTGCTTTCCCTGCTTACTCCTGTTGCGGATTGTGCCGTTTATTTCCTGGACTCCTATTATGTCACGAAAAGCTACTTATCCGCTTTAAGGCCTTTGATAAAAATTGCTTACCTGGACGATCTGAAACTTTTTGATTATCCGGTGGATTTACTGATTAACTATGATATTGTATCAGCCAAGGCCATGCCAGCCTTTAAATCCTCTTACCGGAATGCCTCCAGACTCCTTCTGGGCGCTTCCTATACTCCTTTGCGCGTCCAGTTTCAGAATAAAGAAACTCCTGTCCGGGAACAGGCATCTCACATTTTAATTACAACAGGAGCCAGCGATCCTTATCATTTTTGCCTAAAATTCATAAACAAAATATGCGATACCATTTTTTATCACAGCCCCGATTCTTCTCTGGAAAAAAATAAAGCTCTGATTGACCCTAAAGCCTACCAAAGCCTTACTCTGCATATTGTCATTGGAAAATTTAACACTGATAAAGAAATCCTCCGCCAGCTTGCCAGGGAGTTTCCCTGTTTGATGCTCCATGAAAATATCAGCGACATGGCTTCCCTTATGCAAACCTGCGATTTGGCTGTGTCTGCTGCCGGCACTACTTTATATGAACTATGCGCCTTAGGTCTTCCCACAATCAGCTTTACAATGGCGGATAATCAACTATCCTCCGCCCGGGCATTTGAAGACGCTCAGCTCATTCCCTACGCCGGAGATATACGGGATAACCCGGAATCTGTGTTCCAGGCTATTTTGAAGTTCCTAACATCAATGTCACTTTGTTTAGAAAATAATATAACAAAAAATCCCGATTTTTTTAAACCTTATTATTCACAAAGAACCGTCATCCACACTCGCATGCGTCAGCTTATAGACGGCAAAGGCGCCTATCGAATTGCTTTATCTCTTAGGGAACTTGCAAAAGAGCATCAAAAATAAAGCTCTTCAAAGTTTACCTGATGTTAATTATTTTTTGTCTCCTCATGATGAAGTATCATTTTCGCAAGTGTGTCCGCATATAGCTGTCTGCCGGCATCTGTCAGATGAACGCCATCTTCCAGATATTCCTCAGCTGTATAACCGTCTATCCCCAAGTCCTGATACGCATTCAGAAACAAAGTTTGCTCTGATTTTGCAACATACTGACATATTCCTACATAATCAAACAATGTTCCATAACCGTTATTAACACTGTTTCCGTCTCCAATCATCCACGTTCCATCAAAAAAGCGGGCATAGGCCGGTGAACATAGGATAATCGTTGCATCCGGCGCAACTTCCCTCAAAGCCACCGTTGCATATCTAAGCGCCCCTGCATATGTTTTTAAATTATAAATTTCATCATTGCTGTCCAGCGGAACAGCGTTAAAGAAATCATTGGTTCCATATTCTACAATAAAATAATCCGTCTTACTAAAATCAACATTTGGATTATCAAATATTCTCTTTGCCGCATCATTGGAAAAAATATCCGTAGATATTTTTCCCTCTATTGCTTTCACTACCCCAACCATACTTCTTGATGTCCACTCCTCGGAGCCAAGAGGGTCATAAGTGTCCATTGCGGCACATGTTCCTCCAATTGCCAGATTATACATATCGGCTTCGCACTGAAGCGCCGTACGGTATGGAATACCTGTTCCATCTCTATATGTGTCGAAAATACTATCTCCCAAAAATACCAGCTGCAGATCTTTTCCCTGAGGCTCAATCTGGTCTTCCACTGTGATAATCTGTTCCTGCTCAGGTTCTACTATCTGGCTCATATCAACTGAAACGCCATCTGGTGTTGCTGCTTCTTCCGGCTCCACCACGATCTCAGGCACCTTATCCGTCTCCGGTTCGGGTGTCGGGGTTACTTCCCGTTCTAATTCTTCTTTTTCCAGAACTTCCCCCGTTTCCGTTATAATAATATTATCGGATGAGAGCATTTCATCACTTTTATTTTCTTCTGCCTTTGCGCCGCACCCAAATATCATCGTAGTCAAAAATAAGACCGCCCCCAGCAAATGTGCCAGTTTAAATAATCTTTTATTTCCCATACTAATCCTCCCTATTTCCAATACCCCTCAAATTGGGCCTTTGGTCCAATTTCATAGAAGTATATTAATTCTTAGCACTAAGAATAACACATAATCCATACAAAAACACATTTATTAGCACATCTTAAATCTTTTTATGTTAACCTTAAAGAATTCTTAATATTATTCGATTAATACTATTTTATTCTTCATTATCATAAATATTCTCAAAGTTTATACTTTATAAATAAAACCTATCCTTTAAAAGGATAGGCTTAATTCCACAAATTTTTCAAATATTTTCTTTCAACTTCTCCAATGCGCTGTTGAATTTGAAGGCCAAAATGAAAAAAACAGTACAAACATAACTACTACCGCCTTATACTGGTTTTTGGTCATCATGTTGGCAGCAAAATTAAGTATGGGCATAAAGAAAAATAACGCAAAATATGCGGTAACATACCAGTAATATCCGCTTGTTACGGGAAATATTGCTTTTATCCAGTCCTTAAGAGACCATCTCCAAAAACCATGCAATTTTGTATTGACCAGACAGTGGTTTTGCCGCTTCCAAAATACCACCCCGACCTAATATGTGCGCCACGACTACCATAAACATAGATAGCATCCGCAAGGCGTCCCTTATTCCCTATATACATAATTTTCCGTACGCTGTACGCCCGCTAAAAGAATAATTGCGCCAATAGCCGCGCAAATACTTCCAAACAAAAGCGCCAGTCCCATGCCAAAGCCGTCAATCAAAAACCCTCCGGCACTGGATCCAACCACTGTTGCAATCGTATTGGTCATGGTAAAGTAAGATTGTCCTTTTACAGCATCCTGGGGATCCATAATCCCTTTTATATAATACACCGGTGCAACAGCAATCACCGCCCATCCTCCCATCTGCATCAGCTGTACCGCATAAAAACCGCCCACACTGGTCACAAGCAGTGTGCCAACCGCTTTTAGGAAAAAGGAGATTCCACAAAGGCGGAACCAAAAAGAAGCAGGCTTTTTCTTTAGCAGCCAGCCAAAGCAAAACATAACGGGCAATTCCAAAATTGCAGCAATCGCCTGCGTATTTCCCATAACAACACTATCCCATCCCTTATCCAGCACAATCTGTAAAGTAAAATTATTCAGTAAAACATGGCTGATATACAGCAGAATACACCCGATTAATGTAACGCAAAATCTGGGATACCGGCGCAAAAATCCCTTTTCCTTCTCCTCCCTGTGCACATCCCGGGCCTTTAGCTCCCGGGGTTCATATACATAAAAATGAATGGATAAAAACAGCAAAAGAAAGATACCGCAGATTGCCAGTGAAATGGAACGCGCCCCCCATCTGGCTACGCACTTCCCCAATATGGCAGCCAATACCGCATAGGCTAAGGAACCTGCTCCCCGGGCAATTCCAAAATCAGTTTTTCCCTCCTTCGGTTCTTTTCCAACCGAAAGCGAATTGATCAAAGGAAGAACCATTTGCAGCAAAACCATGTCCACCGCAAATAGAATGCTTGCGCCAAGACGTGTTATGGGAAAAAGAAAAGCCTGTAAAAAGGCTGTGGCAAGCAGGCTTCCCGTAATAAGATATAACCAGCGCTTAAGCTGCTTTCCCCCTGAACGGTCTATCCATCCCGCAACCACCGGCTGCCCAACGGTAGAAGCCAGACTACAAATGGCAACAATGACTCCTATCTGTCCGTTGGTATAACCATTTTCCAGCAAATAAGCGCTCGAAAATCCTATTAATCCTAAAACCCCCATCCAATATCCGCTTTGGATACAGGCATATTGAACAGTACGTTTATATTTCATAGCCTTCTTCTCCCTGTCATTTGTATTATTTATAACGCCAAAGTAAGCCTGTGCGCGCAAGTCATTGTGACAACTCATAAAAATAAGCTTTTAATACGCTGCGTCTGTACAAGTAAGTTAGCATAGTCCTCACCCTCCAGCACAAAAAAGCCCCGTCCCATGAGGGAGTGTCCATCTGATACGCCTGTCAGTTCATCCCCTTCTTTCAGATTGCACTGCCATGCTGCCAATTTTATATTAAGTGTCTTTTCCACCCTGCTTTGATCCGGCACATACTTTACAGTTCCATTCATGTCAAAATAATGAATCATCATCGGCTTTGTAAAGGATGCTTCAAAAGAGTAGGGAAGCCCCATTCTGTATTTCATATATTCTTCCGCCATGTCCACCCCTGTGCATAAGGGCGTAAACAGATTATGTAAATTGTGCCCGGAGGGCCTTGCGGAAAGCTCCACCACAAAAGGGCCTTCACCGGTCCTAATTACATCCGCGTGAAGCAGGCACTCCTGTAATCCAAGACATTCGGCCACTTCCGCAATATAATTCTTTACCTGCAGCCAAAAGCAGTCGCCGGGCAGCACGGAAAAATACCCAACCGCCTGTCTTGCAGGAGGAGGCGTATTTTCCTTTTTCCGCAGCAGGATCATGAAAAATCCTTCTTTCGTCACCGCTCCGTCTACACCGTATTCCTCACCGCCAACACATTCCTCCAGCACATATGGCTCTTTTCCTATGGCGTAAAGCGCCTCCTTTAGCTGCTGTTTATCGGCCGGCATATATATTCCTCTGCTCCCGGATCCATATCTGGGCTTTAAGATAGCAGGAAACGTCAGTCTTTCTTCCTCCCATGACATAAGCCCCTTCTGTAATGGCCCCTTGTAAAGTTTCTCTTCCTCTACCCCATAGCAATAACATTTCCGCAGATTCTTTTCATTTAATTTCTGATGAAACCAAAGCTTATCCGTGCACAGCACCGCTGCCCTTTTGCTCACCCCCGGCAAGCCAAGCGCATCATTAACCGCCCCCACGGTGGTCAGGTATCTCCCAATCGGCGCTGTCAGCACAAAATCCGGCTTTTCTTTTTTCAGCACTTCAATTGTGACGTCTTCATCTGAAATGTCCACTACAAATTTTTTATCCGCTGTCTTTAAGCCTTCCGCCTGCGGATTTCCGTCCAAAGCCACTACGCTAAGCCCATGTTCATGCGCCTTTTTAATTGTATAAAGCGCCTCGCTGCCAGCGCCGATAATTGCTGCTTTCATTTTTATACCCCCGCATACCGCAAGCTGTGCTTGCGGTACTGCCACCGATAAAGAGTTTGGAAGTTTACTTCCAAACTTATACCCCTTGCATACCGCTTTGCGGCACAAACGATACATGAATTATTTCAGAAGAATCGCCCAAGGCGATTCTTCGAGAGATGACTTAGATTTTCTTAGGCGGCGTCTTTTGACGCCTTAGAAAATCTTCATCTCTTCTTCACACTTCTACTTCCTTTAAGCCTCTTTCGTAGGTTCCGATATCCCCACAATAATTTATAATAAGCCATAAAAAACACGGTAGATCTCATATGCATTTTGATAAGCTTTCTCTCTTCCGCATGGACTCGTTCCTGGTAATATGGATTTTCCATAAATCCCGGAAATGTTTCCCGCATCTCCCGCCCCATGGCCTTCACAAAACCATATTCCTTTTTTTTCACCCCTGCCATATAGGAAAATAAAGTATTTACATAGAAAAGAGTGGTGAAACTGCTTTCTATCTCAGCATAGTATTCTTCCAGAAAACCAAACTCCTTTGCCTCTCTTACCATAACCCTTGCCGCTTCCATTCGATCTTCACAGCGTTTTTTGGTAATGGTATGAACCGTAGAGGAATCATGCTGATAATAATAATAAAGGGGTTCCTCCAAATATTCAAAATGCTTTGCCCGGAGCATCCAGGAATTACCGATTGCATTGTCCTCATAAAAGATATGTTCCGGGAAACGATTGGGAAAATCAAGGATGATATGACGCCGATATATCTTTACCACCAGGCTGCCGCTGTCCAGAATAAGCGACTTATACTTTTCTTTCGTAAGAATTCCTGTCTGTGACGGCTTATTGTTATGCACAATCTGTCCTATTTCCATGCTGTGCTCGCCGGTAAGGTGATAGTCGCACCCCACCATGTCCGCCCCGGTTTTTTCCGCAAGGTTAAGAAGTTTTTCGTAAAAATCAGGGGTAATCCAGTCATCGCTGTCAATAAATCCTATCCAGTCTCCCCTTGCTCTCGCCAAACCTAAATTTTTCGCTCCGCCCTGCTTTTTATTTTCCTTTGAAGCTATCACGCAAAATTTATCCGGGTATCTACGCTCATAATCGCACAATATTTCGAGGGAATGATCCGTTGAACAGTCGTCCACCGCAATAATTTCATAATCCGATATGGTCTGACACACCAGCGAGTCAAGACACCAGGTAAGCTTGTTCTGGGCGGCCATATTATAAACGGGTACAATTACACTAAGTTTCATCTAAATTCTCCACATCGAAATATTCCGCTATTCTGGTAACGGCCCTGATAACATCTTCCACATCCTGATCTGTCATGGCGTAATAAAGCGGCAGACTAATCATTTCCTCATACAGCTTTTCCGCCTTAGGACAGAGTCCCCTTTGGTATCCCAGTTTTTCATAATATGGGAAATAATAAGTGGGAATATAATGCACATTACAACAGATGTTTTCCGCGCCTAGAGCCTCAAAAAACCGTTTCCTGTCTATACGCAGCTTTGATAGGTTCAGACGCAGAATATACAGATGCCTTGTGGTATCCGATTCCGGTATTTCCTTTTGCACGATAAGCTGGGGCAATTTCCCAAAAGCTTCATCGTAAGCTTTCACAATTTCCTTTCTTCTTGCGGAAAACATGGGAAGTTTATCAAGCTGGCTGATTAACAAAGCCGCCTGGATATCTGTCAGACGATAATTCATGCCAAGCGCTATCTGCTCGTAATACCAGGGTCCATCCGGTTCATGGCACATCTGCCCGGGATCCCTCGTAATGCCGTGCGAACGGTACAAAAGCAGCTTTTTGTAATATTCCTCCTTGTTGGTGAGAACCGCGCCGCCCTCCCCGCAGGTTACCGTCTTAACGGGGTGAAAGCTCAATGTGGTCATATCCGCGATAGACCCGTTGCAGCGCCCCTTGTAGCGCGTTCCGATTACATGGGCTCCATCCTCTATCAATACCATATTGCTTTCATGGCAATGGGCAAGCAAACTGTCAAGCTCCACAGACTGTCCCGTAAAATCCACGGCAACTACGGCTCTTGTCCTTTCGCCGGTAAGCTTTTTTACCTGTTCCGGATCAATATTATAGGTTTCCTCATTAATATCCGCAAAAACCGGTCTCCCGCCGCAGTAAAGAGCGCAGTTAGCCGACGCCGCGAAGGTGATCGGTGTGGTGATCACCTCATCCCCCTCTTTTATTCCTGCCGCCAGGCAGGCCAAGTGCAGGGCGGCTGTTCCATTGCTGCACACTACAGCGTACTTTGCGCCTGTTATTTTGCAAAGCTTTTCCTCCAGTTCCCCTATCTTAGGACCGCAGGTAAGATCAGCGTTTCTCAGAACCTCCACCACAGCCTGTACATCCGTCTCGTCAATGTATTGGTGCCCATAATAAATTTTCTTTTCCCGAACAGGAACTCCCCCTGCGATTGCCGGTCTTTCCATTTTAATCCTCCTGCTCCTTCCTCAGCCTGTACTGTCTTTCTCTTTCTTCTCCGCATTTAATTGAATTCTGATTGTATCGGCAATTACCGCTATGTATTCGCTGTTGGTAGGTCTCGCATTTCCATTTTCACAGCAATATCCAAAAAGACCTTCGAACGTCTTCTTGTTTCCTCTCTCCCATGAAATTTCAATTGCATTGCGTATAGCCCTCTCAACCTTTCCGTCCGTAGTATTATACCTCTTTGCAATTTCCGGGTAAAGCAGTTTGGTGACGCTTCCCACCACTTTCATATCTTCCTCCGCCATAAGCACTGCGGTACGCACATACCTGTATCCCTTCAAATGTGCCGGCACACCGATATCAAGCATCATGTTAGACACCATCTGCTCTATTTTCTTGTCGTCTTTTTCCTGCATAATTTACGTTCTCCTGTTTCTCAAGATTGTTTTTAATAGTAATTATAGTATAAATTATGTCAATTTCCGTGAATAGTTGTAATTCATCGCATTATACGTTATTTGTGTCATAAAATTTCATATTTCTCCATAAAATTGCGAAAAAAATGCACAAATCCACCTTCTGAAACCAAACCATCCTGAGAATCATCTTCTAAGTCGTAAAAATATCTGTGCGTCTTGGCATCAAGGGAAATACTGTCCAGTGGAAAGCCAGGCACTCTTTTCTTATGGGGCACATCTGTAAACAAAAAAGGCTCTCCCCACAAATCCATCTCCATACTTTCTTCCCTATGCTGCTCGTCCCAAATCAGGCAAATAGCGTTTTTATACCTGCCCCTCACCGGCCCATATTCCTTTACCAGAGCGGTATAATGTAAAATAAGCTCCTCGTCGCTGAGCCTTATCCCGCCTTCGCCTCGTACATGAATCCCCGGCTGTAAACTTTCCGGCAGCATATCCCCTGTAGTATGATTCCACAGGTAAAGCCCACTGTCACAGGAAAATACCGGGCACTTAAAAATCTGAAAATAACTTTCCGCCTTCAGCCTCGCATTTTCAAGAGGCGTCTTACCCGTTTCTTTCACTTCCGGCGCTACAATTCCCCTTGCTCCGGCCGCATCCTTTAATCCGATAATTTTGCAGGGGAGAGCGCTTAACACTCTTTGCATGTAAGCTATTTTTGCATCGTTCCCCGTTCCGTATATAATCTGCATTTTAACTTGACTTTCTGCCCGTGAAAAGTTTATTTGGCGGGCTTATAAACACCATCTTTTACAATAAATCGCCACAAAATATTTCTGTATTCTTCTGTGGCATAGTCGATTCCCACTCTCTTTGCCGTAACATATTCCGGCTTATATCCGTCGTCCTCCAGCCACAATAACCGAGAAGTCACCATATCCTCCTCATTTAATGTTCTATCTATCTCCATAGCCCGGGTCAGCTTCCCCGGCCCATTATAGCCTGCAACGCCACGAATCAGCACTGCCTCCGGACATCCTTCCTTCCCACTTACCACATTAAACAGGGCATGTATGCCATAGCATAGATAGATATACGCAGTTCCGCCCTTTTCATACAGGACTTTCGTTCGCTCCGTTTTCCCTTTGCTGGCATGGCAGGCCGTATCTTTCTCACCGCAATAGCATTCTGTTTCCATAATTCTATACTTAAGAACACCCTTTTTAGTTTTTCTACATAGCAGTTTACCCAAAAGTTCCGGCGCCAGCTCCTTAGCGGGACGGCTTAGCGCCTGCCTGCCCATTCGTTTTCCCATAGCAATCCTCCTTGCTTCCAATCACCCGCAAATTTGGACGTCAGGCACAAATTAGTCCGTGAAAAATTAACCTTTCACAATAACCCTTCCTACTTCCGGCAGCCTGCAAATTGAACCTCTATGCCCCTATATAGTCCAGATAATCTTCCTCGCTGGCAAATAACATATATTTTCCTTCTACCAGTCCCATATACCCGTTATTTACAAAATATCCTTTCATATTCCTGCCTCCTGTTATTTGGATTGATTTCCTGTTATAACCAGAATAACATTATGGCAGTCCTATAAAACGGACTCTAAGCCGTTGTTAAGGCAATTTATATTTCTCCTGGAGCTTCTTTACCTCGTCCAAAAATGCAGCGGAGTTTTTATTTGTTAAATGCTCCTGAAAGCCATGGGTTCCAAAGTTTTCCTCATTCAGCTGTAACAGACAAAGGGCAATGTTAGAACAATGATCTGACACTCTCTCATAATTAGTGGAAATGTCCGAAAGGATAAAGCCCATCTCAATCGTACACTTCCCTTTACGCAGTCTTTTTACATGGCGCTTTTTAATCTCTGAGTTCAAATAATCAATAAGCTCCTCCATAGGCTCCACTATATTCGCCAGCTCTAAATCCTCCTCGTGGAACACCTGAATAGATGCGTTGATGATGTCCCTCACCGCCTCTGAAAAAACTCTCAGCTCTTCTACCGCCTTTTTGGAAAAATACAAATCTTTATCATACATTTCCCTGGCGGATTCCATAATATTGACGGCATGATCGGAAATCCTCTCAAAATCTCCAATGCAGTGCAGAAGTATGGTAAGTTCCTGGCTGTCTTTTTCCGTAAGATGTTTGCTGCTTATTTTTACAAGATAGGTACTTAACTCATCCTCATAATGATCCACCAAATCTTCCAGTTCTATTACCTTATCCGCCTTTTTGGGGTCAAATTTATGAAACAGCTCCATAGCAAGAAATAACCCGTCCCTCGCATAATTCGCCATATCCAACGCAGCGTTTTTGCACTGTTCAAGGGCCACCCTTGGGGTACTTAAAAATCTGGCGTCCAAAATCTGGATTTCCTTATTAGCGTCTATAACCGACGGCGTCTCTTCGCTGCTTTCAGGTATTGTCAGATAAGCCAGCTTCTCCAAAACCCATGTAAAGGGATACATAGCTACTACTGCCACAACATTAAATGTGGTATGTATTACCGCGACTCCTATCGCGCTTGCCGTCCTGTTCAAAAACTCAAATTGAAAAACTGCGTTCAAGGTATAAAAAATCACCATGAAGGCCGCTACTTTTATTACTTTATAATAAAGGCCTATAAAAGCCGCTCTTTTCGCCTGTCTGCCTGCGCTTGCACTGGAAATCATCGCCGCCACACAGTCTCCCACATTCTGCCCCATAATAATAGGAATGGCCGTTGAATAACTGACTGCCCCGGATACGCATAGCGCCTGCAAAATACCTACGGATGCGGAGGACGATTGAATAATAGCCGTAAGCACAAGACCAATCAGCATACCCAAAACCGGATTCGAAAACATAAGCAGGATATCAATAAAATCAGGATTCTCCGCTAACGGCTTTACGGTACTTGACATGGTTTCCATACCAAACATAAGTACCGCAAACCCGATCATAATTGTTGCGGCCACCTTATGCTTTTCCCGCTTACACATGCTCATCATAATTACGCCGGCAAACGCCAGAATTGGAGAAAAGGAAGATGGCTTGAGAAGCTGTAAAAAAAGACTTGAGCCCTCCACCCCTGTCAGGCTCAGAAGCCATGCTGTCACAGTGGTTCCCACATTCGCCCCTAAAATAACCCCTACTGCCTGTCCAAGCTTCATAATTCCTGAGTTTACAAAGCCAACCACCATAACGGTGGTGGCAGAGGAGGACTGGATAATTGCCGTCACCCCTGCGCCCAGGAGGATTGCCATCAGCTTGTTTGCCGTGAGCTTCTCCAAAATAATTTCCAGTTTACCTCCGGACGCCTTTTTCAGTCCGTCGCCCAGTACATCCATTCCATACAAAAACAGCGCCAGTCCGCCTATCATGGTAAGTACACTAAAGATATCCATTATCTTTCTTCCTCCGAATGTGCCATAAACTTCCTACGTTTTTTATTCTACACTATTTCATCCATTTTGGATACAAGTATTTTTAAAGCAGCCTGTTACAAAACCCTTGACCGACATTATATATTCCATTAATATTTTTATATAACTATATTATATTTACGCCCGGATTTATGGGTACCGGTGAAAAGGAGGTTGGAAATGGATTTAGAAAACACAGGTAGGCTGACGCTTCCTACCGATTTAGACATGATTGATGAAACGATACGTTTAAAGGAGCTGCTCGGGGCCGATGCTTTGAGGGATTGTGACGGAACCTTAATGCCCCAGGAGCTTCTTGACCAGGATGCCAAAATATATGCCACCTACTACACTACCCGGAAAGACAATGACTGGGCCATGAAAAATCCGGAGGAGATCCAGCAGGAATACTTAATCAGCGACCGGGTTACCGCGGTAGATACAAAGCTCCGGATTGCACTTATGAAAGGCTTCCATACCCAGCAGCTTAAAGTTAACACGATCGATTCCCCCAAGCGCTGGTGGGAAGTCATAGACAGGACCACAGGGGAAATTGTCCCCACGGATAAGTGGGAATATGATGAGACCTCCGGCGAGGTTGTAATTGAAACCATTCCCTATCACCAGTATACGGTCAGCTTCCTTGCTTTCCTAATCTGGGATCCGGTACACATGTACAACTTCATCACCAACGACTGGAAGGACGCCCCGCATCAGCTTACCTATGATGTGAGACAGCCTAAAACCCAAGCCTATGTAAAAGAAAAATTAAAAAAATGGTGTGAAGAAAACCCCAAAGTGGATGTGGTGCGCTTTACCACCTTTTTTCACCAGTTTACACTTACCTTTGACGATAAAAAGCGGGAAAAATTTGTGGAATGGTTTGGTTACAGCGCCAGTGTCAGCCCTTATATATTAGAACAGTTTGAAAAATGGGCAGGCTACAAATTCCGTCCTGAATTTATTGTTGATCAGGGTTATCACAATTCCATTTTCAGAGTCCCTTCCAGGGAATTCCTGGACTTTATTGAATTTCAGCAGATTGAAGTGAGCAAGCTTGCGAAAGAGCTGGTAGATATCGTTCACAGCTACGGCAAGGAAGCCATGATGTTTTTGGGCGATCACTGGATTGGAACGGAGCCTTTCGGAAAATACTTTGCAAATATCGGACTGGACGCTGTGGTTGGTTCCGTCGGGGATGGCGTTACTTTGCGCATGATTTCCGATATAAAGGGTGTGAAATATACGGAAGGGAGACTTTTGCCCTATTTCTTCCCGGATGTTTTTACCGAAGGCGGAGACCCCATCGGAGAAGCCCAGGATAACTGGATGAAGGCAAGGCGCGCCATTTTGCGCTCTCCCTTAGATCGAATTGGCTACGGCGGATATTTAAAGCTTGCCGCCAAGTGGCCCGGATTCATTGACCAGATTCAAAAGGTAGTCGGCGAATTTCGTCAGATCCACGCAAATATGCAGGGCACCAAAGCTTACACCGCCCCCTTTAAGGTTGCGATTTTAAATTGCTGGGGCAATCTGCGCAGATGGATGGCCAATCAGGTTCATCACGCCCTTTGGTATCGGGAAATTTATTCTTATGTGGGCGTGATAGAGTGTCTCAGCGGAATGCCGATAGACGTAGAATTTATCACCTTTGACCAGGTGCGGGAAGGCCTTGATCCCGATATTAAAGTCATCATCAACGCAGGGGACGCTTATACTTCATGGAGCGGCGCAGACAATTGGAAAGATGAGCGAGTGGTATGCGCTATCCGCAGATTTGTGGATCAGGGCGGCGGCTTTATCGGCGTAGGCGAGCCCAGCGCCTGCCAATATCAGGGGCGCTTTTTCCAGCTCAGCGACGTGCTGGGTGTGGACAGAGAGCTTGGTTTTTCTATGAGCACAGATAAATACAATGAATTAAACAGCAATCACTTTATTTTGGAAGATACCCCTGGTGAAATAGATTTTGGAGAGGGCAAGAGCCGTATTTACGCCCAGGGTGAGAATTATCAGATTCTAAATATGGACGGGAAATACAGCCGCCTGGTAGTCAACAACTACGGAAAAGGAAGAAGCGTTTATTTTACAGGTCTCCCTTATTCCCCCCAAAACTGCCGTATCCTGCTGCGCGCTATTTATTTTGCCGCCCACCAGGAATCTGAAATCAAAAAATACTATGTCACCAATGTTGACACGGAGGTGGTAGCCTTTGAAAAAACCGGGAAAATTGCGATTATAAATAACTCTAAAGAACCAAAGCAGACTGAGCTTTACGTAAACGGGCAGCTCAAAAAACAGCTTGATATGGCGCCTATGGAAATGCGCTGGGAAAATTTATAGGTATGAGGGATTAGATTGAAAAATCATTCCGGCGACTGATTTTATCAATCACAAATTTGTGCTTACGCCCAAATTTGTGGGCTGTATAAAGCATGGAGGATTAATATGAATAGCGAAAATACAGTTTATGACAAAATAGACAATGCCATTGCACAGTTTACGCAAAAAGGAAGTCTTATAGAAAAAAAACCTTACGGAAACGGCCATATTAACGACACTTATCTGCTCACCTATGAACTATCCGGCGGGCAGACAAGACAGTATATTCTTCAAAGAATGAACCATTCTATCTTTAAGCGCCCAAAGCTTCTTATGGAAAATATGGTGAACGTCACCGAATACTTAAGAAAGATTATCGCCGCCCAGGGGGGCGACCCTGACAGAGAAACCTTAAATGTGATAAAAACCAAAAATGGCGCCAGCTACTACGAGGATGAAAATCATAATTACTTTAGAATGTTTCTGTTTATCGAAAACACGCTCTGCCTTGAAAAAGTAGAAAGCGCAAAGGATTTCTATGACAGCGCTGTGGCCTTTGGCAACTTTCAGAGAATGTTAGTGGACTATCCCGCCCATACGCTCCATGAAACCATTCCGAATTTCCACAATACGCCCTCCCGCTTTGCAGATTTTAAAAAAGCGGTGGAAAGAGATCCCCTTGGAAGATCTGCTAATGCAAAGCCTGAGATTGCCTTTGCCCTCGCGCGAGAATCAGATACTTCTATTTTAACAACACTATTGGAAAAAGGAATGCTCCCTCTTAGGGTAACCCACAACGATACGAAGTTAAACAATATTCTGTTTGACAAAGACACCAGAAAAGCTCTGTGCATTATTGATTTAGATACGGTAATGCCCGGCCTTTCTCTCTATGATTTCGGGGATTCCATCCGCTTTGGCGCCAGTACCGGAGCTGAGGACGAAACCGATTTAGACAAAGTTACTCTGGACTTATCTTTATTCGAGACCTTTGTCAGCGGTTTTTTAAAGGGATGCGGCGAAAGCCTGACGGAAAGGGAAATTGAAATGCTCCCCATGGGCGCAAAATTGATGACTTATGAGTGCGGCATACGATTTTTGGCGGATTACCTGGAAGGAGATGTTTATTTCAAAATCCACAGGGAAAACCACAATCTGGACCGGGCAAGAACTCAGTTTAAACTGGTGGCGGATATGGAAAAGAAATGGACTGACATGGAAAAGATTATCCGCCAACAGGCCGGCTTAAAATAAGCCGTAAACTATGCTCAGGAAAAATATAGGAACAATTTGTACATTCTCTGTAAAACAGACCTGATTTTACAGAGAATGTACGATTAATCCCAAATTTTAATATCCTGGGGTTATCTTGCTAAACCAAGTCTTTTATCAGTTCTTTTCCCATGGAAAAAAGCAAATCTTCCGTAAAGCTTAAAAGCATCTGCGCGTCCCGCTCTACCATGCCGCATTTCTTATACCGGAACAGGAAAAAGGGAGTCCCCTTTGCACTGAAGGATAACTTCTCATGCCGTTTTAATACTTTAGGTATTCCTTCCGGAGTAATATTGGCATCCGCTTTTAAGGTAAACCGTATCTCGCCATTTTTACCCTTGACCTCCGTCATATAAAGCTTATGGGCGTTCACCCGTATCATGGCAATCCGCAAAAGGTTTTCCACCGGAGCAGGGATTTCGCCAAACCGATCCAGCAGCTCCTCCCGCATGTCGTCCCTCTCCCCCATGTTTTCAATTCCTGCAATCCGCTTATAGATATCCAGCTTTTGCACCTCGTTTACAATATAGGCGGGGGGAATAAAAGCGTCCACATCTATGTCTACGGAAGTACTAAAATCTTCCGCCAGCGAAATACCTTTCAGGCTTTTTACCGACTCATTTAACATTTTGCAGTACAAATCATATCCTACGGCCTGCATATGCCCGTGCTGTTTTGCTCCTAAAAGATTCCCTGCGCCGCGGATTTCCAGATCCCGCATAGCTATTTTGAACCCGCTGCCCAGCTCGGTAAACTCTTTGATGGCAGACAATCTTTTTTCCGCTATCTCTTTTAGCATTTTATCTCTTTTATACATCAAAAAAGCGTAGGCCGTACGGTTGCTTCGCCCCACTCTCCCCCTAAGCTGGTAGAGCTGGGAAAGCCCCATGGTATCCGAATCATGGATAATCATGGTATTTACATTGGAGATATCAAGGCCGGTTTCAATAATTGTTGTGGACACCAATACGTCAATCTCCCCATTGATAAAATCATACATGATTCGCTCAAGCTCCCGCTCCTTCATCTGCCCATGGGCAAAGGCCACCGCAGCCTCGGGTACCAGCTGCTGAATGGACGCCGTAATATCCGCAATATTATTTACTCTGTTGTACACATAATACACCTGGCCGTTTCGGGACAATTCCCGAACGATCGCCTCCCTGACCATCTCCTCATTGTACTCCATCACATAAGTCTGAATAGGAACTCTATCGCCAGGGGCCTCCTCCAGCACACTCATATCACGAATCCCTACAAGACTCATGTGGAGGGTTCTGGGAATAGGAGTTGCAGTCAACGTCAGCACATCCACATTCTCTTTCATCTTCTTAATTTTTTCCTTATGGGTAACGCCAAATCGCTGCTCCTCATCAATGATGAGTAACCCCAAATCCTTATAAACCACGTCCTTTGATAACACCCTGTGGGTACCAATTACAATGTCCACCAGACCTTTCCTTAAGTCTTCCACTGTCTTTTTCTGCTCGGCGCTTGTTCGAAACCTTGAAAGCAGATCGACACGTACGGGAAAATCTTTCATCCTTTGGAGGAAAGTACCGTAGTGCTGCTGGGCAAGAATTGTGGTTGGTACCAGAAAAATCACCTGCTTTCCCTCCTGAATCGCTTTAAAGGCGGCCCGTATGGCAATCTCCGTCTTACCATACCCCACATCTCCGCAGATCAGGCGATCCATGATTTTATTACTTTCCATGTCCTTTTTGGTGGCTTCAATGGCCGCAATCTGATCCTCCGTCTCCTCAAAAGGAAACAGCTCCTCAAATTCCCTCTGCCAAACCGTATCCTTTCCAAACTGAAAGCCGTTTTGCTGCTGCCGCGCGGCATACAGCTCCACCAAATCCCGGGCCACCTCTCCGGTAGCCTCCCGAACCTTGCTCTTGGTACGGCTCCATTCTAAAGTACCCAGTTTATTTAACTTAGGACGTCTTGCATCCGCCGAGGCATATTTTTGAATCACATCCAGCCCCGTCGCCAGCACATAAAGATTTCCCCCGTCACGATATTCAATTTTAATATAGTCCTTTACAACTTTCTCAACCTCAACCTTTTCAATCCCCTTATAAATCCCCAGCCCATGATTTTCATGCACTACATAATCTCCTACTTTAAGCTCATTAAAATCATGAATCTTTTGTCCTTCATAAACTTTCTTTTTTTTCTTCTTCTTTTTTTCAGCGCCGAAAATATCGCTCTCCGAAATAACCGCAAACTTAAGCAGCGGATATTCAAACCCTTTCATCACCCTGCCGTAAAAGGTCATAAGCTCCCCCGGCTTAAGCTCCCTGTCCGGATCCTCCGTATAAAAGGCGCTGATCTCCTCGTCCTGCAAATCCCTCGCCAGCCTTTCGGCTCTTGTTCTGGATCCGGACAAAAGCAATATTCTATATCCGTTTTTCTTGTAACGCTTTAAATCCTGTATGAGCGCTTCAAAGCTATTATTATAAGAAGAAATACTTTTGACGGAAATATCCGCCTTACGGTCCGCTTTAAAAAGAGAAGCCTTCATATCCAGGGAGGCCAACGTTGCCACATGCCCCAGCTGCAGCTTTGCCGCCACCTCATCCACACTATACAAAAGCTTCATCTGCCCTGGAAGAATATATCCCTTTTCCACACGGTGCATCATACTCTCCCGAAACTCTAATTCCACCGCATCCGCATGTTCCCTGACCCTTGCAGGCTCATCCACAAAAATGCAGGTCTTAGACCTGTCAAACAATTCTAAAAAGGAAACCGTATCCTCATAAAAATAGTGTACATACGCATCTAAATTAACCAGATTCTGGAACTCGTAAACCTGTTCCTTCAATTCTTTTATTTGCATCTCTACCCGGTGGGCTTCCTCGGTACGAAATTCCCCTCGCAGCTTCTCGGAAAAGCTCTTTCCTTCTTTTTCTATTTTTTCCATACCCTTTTTTAACCGTTCGCCGGAAAGAAGCATTTCTCCGGCCGGATAAACCGTAATAGCGGAAAGTTTCTCTATGGATCTTTGGCTTAAAACGTCAAAGCTCCGGATAGACTCTATCTCATCCCCCCACAACTCAATTCGGTAGGGATTTTCCTCCGTCAAATCAAAAATATCTACAATTCCGCCCCTTATACTAAACTGCCCCGGCGCCTCCACCTGATAATTTTTCTCATAACCCATCTCAACAAGGCGCGATGCCAACTTCTTTTCATCCACCGGGGCCTTTCCGTCAATAGATAAAAGATGCCGTTTCCATTCCTCTATGGAAATCTGGGGCGCCATCAAACTGCTAAAGGTAGTGATAATCGTAACCGGTTTCCCCTCCAACATACGCCTAAGGCACTTAATACGCTCCGTCATGAGTTGGTTGCCATGGATATCCGCCTGATAAAAAATCAGGTCCTTTGCCGGGTAAGCAAGTACGTTTCTATCGTAAAAGCGGTAGTCCTCCATCAGCTCCTTCACCCGCAAATCACTGAAAGTAACGATGAGCCTGTTTTTAAACCCATCGCCAAGTCCATATATCATATGAAGCTTTTGAGATTCCACACAGCCCGTTAAGGACACACAGCCCGCCTTTCTCTGCAGCCTGTCTTTTACTTCCATAAATTCCCCCAGCTCCTCCAAGGGCGCCGTTAATACTCTCATGAATCTTTTCCTTTCCATTTCTACATGTAATAAATCCTGTAGCCTTCTAAGCCAACGTCTCGCGGCAAAGCACATCTTTCCTTTGCAAGGTATTTAATTCTCGTGGAAACCAACTAAATTCTGCCTGTTTCAATATATCGTCTATGGCACGTCTTCTAGGGCGTGTCTTCTAAGGCAACCTTCCGATTAAATTCATTCATTGCATGGTCAATGTCTCCTTTTAGCATCATTTCCGCCGCCTTTACCGCTTTTTCTACTCCTTCCTTCATAACAGTCTTTTCTTCTTTTGAAAAATGTCCAAGCACATAATCCGCCAGATCATATCCCCTGGGCTTTTCCCCCACGCCGACGCGAATCCTCTGAAAATCACCGTTGCCAAGATTCTGAATGATATTTTTAAGCCCGTTATGCCCTCCGGCGCTCCCCTTTTTCCTTATCCGTATCTGTCCGGGGGGCAGATTAATATCATCTAAAATGACAATCAGCTCCGTTTCACAGTCTATTTTATAGTAATCTGCCAGCGGACAAATGCTCTCACCGCTTAAATTCATAAAGGTGAGAGGCTTGGCCAGTATCACCTTCCGCCCGTCAATCATTCCCTTCCCTGTCATGGCTTTGTTTTTTATGTCCATCACGGAAATATGATACTTATCCGCCAACGCGTCTATCACTTCAAAACCAATATTGTGCCTGGTATTATCATATTCTTTCTTAGGATTTCCAAGTCCTGCTATTATAAACATCATTACTCCTCCTGCCTGCCGCAGACCATACCTGTGAAATTTCCCCGGCGAAGGCTGTCCCGTTATGGTTAATCTTAATCCTGCAAAATGTTACTCTGCCATCATAACATATCGCAGAGCCAAAAAACAATAGCCAGGAATCCGTTTCAAATCCCTGGCTTGAGCCTTTCAATAATTGTTCCCGTCATATTTGCTTTTGTCAGGAACTATACTTTTTCGCTTCCTCATATCCGCTTACAGTGGTTCCTAACCCTTCGCAGGCTTTCTCCAATGTAACCTTGAAAAATTTCATCACGTTTTCAACATCCTCTACAAGACGCCTTGCCTCTCCGCTCTTTTCGCCTTCCTGCCTCCCCTGCCGCACATACTGATCAAATAATTCACACACTGTAATTTCATCCTCCTCTCTGACTCCTTGCTTCTCCATCCAATTTTCTATATCATCTATGTCATTTTCACCCGAAAGTACTTTTATCATTTTAATTAAAGCCGCTTTGTGTACTACTTTTCTATCGGAAAAATAGTGTTCTTTCTCTGCAAGGAAATCCACCACTATACGCATATCGCTCTGAAAAAGTTTCCTTGTTTCCTCCGGTAAATACCGCATTTCAAAGACATGTAACTTTAAATTATCAATATACTCCCATGCTTTTTCCGGAAGCCTTTTCTTCTTAAACATCTGACGAATATCACGACTACTCTTCCATCTGGCATCTCCCCAATAGAGCACAAACTCAATCACGGGATAAATTTCCTTCGTTTTTTCTTCGTACTGCTCCCGATAAACTCCTCCCGTATACCCGGCTTTTCGGAGCAGCATCTTCCTGTCCACCCTGCTTTGATTTGCTATAAGGTATATGAGATTAATTCTGCCGGCTGCCAACTCATATTTACACAAATCCTCGTACTGACTTCGAAGCCTCTCTTTTCCCTGATAAACAGACTCCGTAGGAGCCGCCAAAAGAGTTTTCTCATTGGTTACCGCATCTCCGTGATATAACAATACATTAATTACATCCACCGCAATATCCGGAAACGCCACAAACTCCTTTTCTACCGTATCTTTCTTTTCCCTGCTTTTGCTCATCCTTTCCTCTTTTCCGGCGAAACCGGATATCAGGATGAAAACATTTCTTTCACAAATTATATCTGTCAAAGTGCAAGCTATCGAAAAGTCTTCCCACATCAAATATCGATCCGCCAACATATTTTTCGTGAAAATGCTGGCGATATGCCAAAGATATTCTGCCTGACAGGAATTGCCGCGGCGAACTGATTTCCACATTTTTATAATATAATCGTATAATTTTATTAGAATATTGTCAATTATCATTTTGCAGGAATTCAGATTTTCTTCCTGCCTGCCCTGCCTTGTAAGACAGCTTATTATATCAATGGACTGCCACATTCAGATTTTATGTGGCAGCCCTGCTTTGCCTTAACGTTTTAATTAATCGCTTTTTACAGATCGTAATACATCATAAATTCCGCCGGTGTGGGAATTTCGCCGGCTTTCTTTGCTTCCGCTCTCTTGCGGCTGGTCCACACATCAATCAGCCTCTGCGGGAATACGCCTCCCTTTGTCAGGTAATCGTGATCCGTCTCCAGGGCGTCTAACGCTTCCTCCAAAGACTTCGGCAACCCCTTAATTTTCTTCTGTTCCTCCTTGGACAGGGTATACAAATTGAAATCGTAAGGCCCCCAGCCATTTTCAGCGGGATCAATCTGTTTCTCAATACCGTCTAAGCCCGCCATTAAAATTGCCGCATAAGCGTAGTAAGGGTTGGCAGTTGCATCCGGGTTGCGCAGCTCGAACCGCTTCGTCTCAGGAGACTTTGCATAAGCGGGGATTCGAATAACCGCGCTGCGGTTGGAGGTTGCATAACCAATTGTCACAGGCGCTTCGTATCCCGGCACCAGCCGTTTAAAGGAATTCGTAGATGGATTGGTAAAGGCGCACAGAGACGCAATATGGGACAAAAGCCCTCCAATAAAGTAATGTGCCGTCTTACTTAAACCGGAGTAACCGTTTTCATCATAGAAAAGAGGTTTCCCGTCTTTCAGCAGAAGCATATGCACATGGAGGCCGCTTCCCGCTTCCTGATAAATAGGTTTGGGAAGAAAAGTTGCCGTTTTTCCCTCCCTGGCCGCCATATTCTTGATAATATACTTGGTGATCATTGTGTTGTCCGCCATTTGCGGCATATCCTCAAGCTCCACCTCAATTTCCATCTGGCCCGGACCGCCCACCTCATGGTGGTGATATTTTACCTTGATTCCCCAATTTTCCATTTCCATGCACATCCGGCTGCGCAAATCGTATCCCACATCCTGGGGCGCCGCGATATGGTAGCCGCCCTTGTGGGGCACCTCATAGCCATTGTTGCCCGCCCCGTCAAGCCGGCAGTTCCATGCCGCCTGCCTTGTGTCAATCTGATAAGCGCACTGCTTAGGCGACACCTCATAGCGCGCAGAATCGAACAGATAGAACTCAAATTCCGGCCCGATTACCATTCTGTCCGCAATACCGCTCTCCTTCATATATTCCACCGCCCGAAGGCTTACATTCTTCGGATACTGGTCAAAGGGCTGATTTTCTCCCTTGCCAATAATACACACATTACCGCACATCGTTAACGTGGGAACCTGCGCAAAGGGATCCACATACATGGTGTCAGGATCCGGCAAAAATACCATATCGCTTTTCTCAACCGGAGCATACCCATAGTTCGACCCGTCAAAACCGATTCCATAGACGAAGACGTTCTCATTAAACCGCTCCACCGGTATGGTAATGTGACGCCACCGCCCGTCAATATCCGTCATCTTGAAATCGATCATGCGAATCTGCTTTTCTTCGCAAATCTTCCTGATTTCTTCGCTTCTGTTCATATCCTCTCCCTTTCTTTTTTACATAACTGTTTTATAACTTACGAAAGCCGTCAGCTCCACCCGGCGGTTTCCTTAAAAGTATATCACTATCTATCACGAATCGCATTAGTTTTCTTTCAGAACATCCGCAATTTGTCCTGGATGCACATCACCTTACATTGTTTTTGGCAGCAAGCAATTCCATACTTTAAAACGGTATGCATACCATCCTCATAAAGCTGCTCCGTATATCTTTCTCTGTCAATCAGTTCAAGGGCTTCTATGCATAAGCTATCCATATCGAAATCATAGGCTGTCATTGGTTTTAAGAGCCTGTTCAAACAGATTACGCATCAGCATAACCATTCGTTCATAATAACCTCTTTCATTTGCTTTGGCCAGCGGTACATCATCCTCGTCAATCAACAAAAGAACCCTTTTCCCATAGTGCTTTTGCAGCAATACGGAAAGTGTTTTTAAGCTTTCCATTAAAACAGCGTCCGGCATCAAAAAACCTTCCTGATTGGTTTCATCTACAACAGTCAGCTGACCATACAACTTTTTTTCCCACTCCGTCAGCTTCTCGCTTTCTCTTAAAAACTGAAACCTCATAGCCTCCATCCCAATCACGGATGCCATCATTGAACGGGCGGTGAAATAATCCTCGCCTTTTACCCCTTTTAAGGTTATCGATATCACAGGAAATTGCCCCATATATTTTTGACAGATTTCTCTTTCATTCTCAATTTTCAACCCCTTAAAAAGCTCTCTCCGGCAGCCAATCTCAAAAAAAGCCTTCAGCATGCTCATATTCAAAGTTTTTCCGAAACGCCTGGGACGGGTAAACAGATTTACCTCTCCCCAATTATCCAACAGTTCTTTAATTATCATTGATTTATCAATATAATAAAAGTTTTCGGTACGAATTTTTTCAAAGTTTTCTATTCCAATTGGGAGCTTCTTTCCCCTGCTGCTTTTTACCAAACTGTTACCTTCTCTTTCTTCCGGAATTTTTACACATTTCTGATGCTTATTCCCATTCATTATCTCCATCCGGATACCGCTTACTATTTCCTTTGCCTTTTACTAACCCGTCTCATTCTAATTCTGCGCCTGCCATATTTTTACTCTTTATTTTTTATTATAGAGTAAAGTCTTTGAAATTACAAATTTGAAAATTGCAAAACTTCTAAAGGCTCCTTTTAAAATATGTGATTGTGTAAGAGTGCCTGTTGAGGGTATAATGAATACAAGAATTGATTATAGAAGTTTATGGGGGCGCGATGGGAAATTATTTAAATCCCGGCAACAGCGGGTTTGCCGGAATACGGAATGATATTTATGTTGACAAGTCAGGCCTGATTGGACTGATCAATCAGACGATTGACACACCGAGGCGAATGACCTGTGTCAGCAGGCCCCGCCGTTTCGGGAAATCATTTGCGGCCCAGATGTTGTGCGCCTATTATGACAAGACATGTGACTCAGCCGGGCTTTTTGATGGTTTGGAGATTGCCGGTGATGCACAGTTTCGGGATTATCTAAACCGATACGACGTGATATATCTGGATATGACAGGAGTAATTGGAGAAACATCCATTGAGGATATCATACCATATATCCAAAGGAATGTGACGCAGGAGCTTAAGGAGCAGTATCCGGAGCTTAAGGCAGCCGAAGGATTTACGGCGACGTTAGCCAATGCAACGGCGGCCGCGGGTAATAAATTTATTATGATTATCGATGAGTGGGATGCGCCAATCAGAGAGGCAAAGGACTGCCCTGACCTACAGAGAAAATATCTGGAGTTTCTACGCGCTTTGTTTAAGAACAGCGGGATGACGAGTAAAATATTCGCGGCGGCGTACATGACCGGTATTCTGCCCATTAAAAAAGATGGTTCCCAGTCAGCAATATCAGATTTTCAGGAGTATTCCATGCTCAAGCCTAGGCAGTTTGCGGAATATGTAGGGTTCACGGAAGAGGAAGTCAGCAAGCTGTGCCGTGACTATGGATGTGACTTTAAGAAAATGAAACTGTGGTACGATGGATACTCTTTCCGGGATCTGGCGGCCGTTTATAATCCCAATTCGGTTATGAAAGCAATCCACAATGACGATTTTGATTCCTACTGGACACAGACGTCTGCCGCGGAGAGCCTTATGGGATATATCAGCCTTGATTTTGACGGACTTAGCAGGACGGTAGCGGGGCTGATTGGCGGAGCAGAAACAAAAGTGGATACAAAAGGGTTTGCCAATGATTTGGTGACTTTTCGGGACAGGAACGATGTGCTGACTCTGCTGATCCACCTGGGATATCTGGTCTATGATGAAGAAACACAGAACGTACATATTCCCAATGAAGAAATTCGTCTGGAATTTGCAAGGGCAATACGACAGGTAAAGCGGGATGAAACCATTCGGCGAGTGCGGGAAAGCGAACAGCTCATCATGGATACCGTGCATCAAAACGAAGAAGCGGTAGCCAGACAGATAGAAAAGATTCATGAGGAAGAATCCCCGCTGTATTACAACAATGAACAGGCGCTGCGCAGCGTGATTAAACGGGCCTACTTCAGTTATGGAGATGAATATATCATGTTTGAGGAGCTGCCGGCAGGGGCTGGGTATGCGGATATTGTGTATCTGCCAAAGAGGGATTCCGTGCTGCCGGTACTAATCGTTGAATTGAAGTGGAGCCAGTCGGGAGAAAGCGCCCTGGAGCAAATCAGGGACAGACGGTATCCGGCGGCATTTAAAAGTTATGGAAGTGATATCCTGTTGGTGGGAATCAGCTACGACAGAGAAGCCGCGGCAGGAAAAAGAAAACATTGGTGCAGGATAGAGAAATACAGGGAACTGCCATCAGACTGATTGACAAAAAGACGGAGGAATAACAGATGGGAAGATTAAAGGAACTTCGGAAATATGTGGAGCACGAATTAAATAAGATGGAAGATATTGACAGACAAAACAGCGCAATCGCACACCTTTACGGCGTATCTTTAGCAGCTACAATGATTGCAAAGAAACGTGGGCTTGATCCGGAGCTTTCCTCAATGGCGGCAATGCTCCATGATCTGCATGCATATAAGACCGGTTCTTATGATGACCACGCACACAAGGGGGCGGAGCTTGCAGGGAATATTCTCAGAGAACTGAAGCTGACGGACGAGGCCGAGACGAATATCATCTGCTCTGTGATATACCATCACGATGACAAGCTTACAATAGATAGTCCAATGGATGAAGTTTTGAAAGATGCGGATGTAATCCACCACTGCATGAACGATTTATCGAAACCTGTAAAAGAAAAGGAACAGGCACGTTTTGATAAGCTGTGCGCCGAGTTTGGGATGTGAGAGGATGTGAAACCGTGCAACATAATATTTGAAAATATAGCAGGATACATTATTGAAACAGGCAATTTGATCTTATCTATGAAAAGATGAGACTTTTTGTAAATGTGTGGAATATTATGGATAGAATCATACGCTTAAAGATATGCCAGTCCGCACATCTCATAAGTAATTTTATAGTCGAGTAGACTTGCCCCGTGAGGGGCAAGTCTACTCGACCTAAAAGTCCCTATTTTAAAAACCAATTCTATAAGAAATTTTTTGTCAACTGCTTCTCATATATGAATAAAGACATATTATTGCATAGAAAATGATTATTAATCCCAAATAAGAAGTTATATATCTTATATTTTTTTAAATTCTATTAAGTCCTTAATAACTTCACCCGCCATAATAAGCCCTGCCACAGAAGGAACAAAGGCATTACTCCCAGGTATCTGCCGACGTTTTATACTCCTTCCGCCCTGTTCACAGGCATTCTCATCTTCACAATTATTCACAGCCATATCTCCCGTTGGCGTAAGAGCCGGTTCCCTGGAATAAACCACCTTTAAGCTGTCTATCCCCCTCTTTTTCAACTCTCGCCTCATCACCTTCGCTAAAGGGCACACACTTGTCTTATAAATATCTGTCACTTCAAAGGCGGTCGGATCCACTTTATTCCCCGCCCCCATAGAACTGATAATAGGCGTTCCCGCCTTCTTCGCCTGCAGGGCAAGCTCCAGTTTTCCGGCAACCGTATCTATAGCGTCCACAACATAATCATACTGTGTAAAGTCAAACTGTAAAGCCGTCTCCGGAAGGTAAAAAGTTTTATATTTGTTAATAACCACTTCCGGGTTAATCTCCTTCATACGCTGGCAGGCTGCATCCACTTTATACTGCCCTATGGTGCTTATTGTGGCAATCAACTGTCTGTTTAAGTTAGACAGACACACCCTGTCGTCATCCACAATATCAATAACCCCTACGCCGCTTCGCACCAATGCCTCTAATGTATAGCTCCCCACGCCCCCAAGGCCGAAGACCGCCACTCTTGCACATGCAAGCTTTTCCATCGCCTTAGCGCCAAAAAGCAATTCCGTCCGTGAAAATTGTTCTCCCATTCCCATACCCTCCGCATACTGCAAGCTTTACTTGCGGCATTGCACCAATAGAAAGTTTAGAAGTTTATTACTGTATAAAAGCCTTAAACCAACAACATGCGGCAGATTTCTCTACCGCATGCCAATTCTTCCACACGCACAATTCTGCTATATGCAACAAACATTGCCATCAGCAAAATATCCGTATTGTTACATTTCCGTCCTAAGACCGCCAGCACATTTATCGGGCTTGCTGCTTACGGAAGCCAACAACCCCGCTGCAAGCAACGGGGTATGAACCCTCGCGGCAGTCGCCAAATGTCTAAGCCAACCAACGGTTGGCTTTAGGCAGCCACTTGGCTCGTTGCTCGCGGAAATTAAAGTGATTTCTCAACTGCTTTCTTGGGCAATACCACTTTATCCAAATGCCACAGTTCATCCACATATTCCTGAATGGTTCTGTCGGAAGTGAATTTACCACTGCAGGCAACATTCAAAATAGCGCTTCTTGCCCATCCTTTTTCATCACGATACGCCTTCTCTACCTTTCTCTGAGCTTCCGCATAAGCTTTAAAGTCTTTCAAGATAAAATACATATCCGCCTTGTTTGTGCTTTTGGTATTGAGAAGAGAGTTATATAGGGTTCTGAACCTGTCAGGATCATTAGGTGCAAAAGTACCGTTAATTAACTGCATCAAAACTTTCCTTACATCAGGGTCATTGTTGAAAATTTCCGTAGGTTCATACCCTCCGTTGTTTTCGTAATTGATAACCTCGTCTGAGGAAAGTCCGAAGATAAAGGCATTTTCTTCGCCTACTTCCTCCACAATTTCCACGTTTGCGCCATCCATGGTTCCGATGGTCAGAGCGCCGTTTAACATAAATTTCATATTCCCGGTGCCGGAAGCTTCTTTACTTGCCGTGGAAATCTGTTCTGACACATCCGCCGCCGCAAAAATAAGCTCCGCATTGGATACCCTGTAGTTTTCAATAAATACTACTTTGATTCTTCCGTTGATTGCCGGATCGTTGTTTACCACATCCGCCACGGAGTTGATCAGCTTAATGGTCATCTTGGCATTGTAGTAACCTGCTGCCGCTTTGGCGCCAAAGATAAAGGTTCTCGGGAAGAATTCCATCTCCGGATTATCCTTAAGCTGGTTGTACAGATACATAACATGCAGAATATTGAGCAATTGGCGCTTATATTCATGCAATCTCTTAACCTGCACGTCAAAGATAGAACGGGGATCCACCTCGATGCCGTTATGATCCAAAATATACTGCGCCAGACGTACCTTATTCTGATACTTAATATTCATAAACTCCTGCTGGCACTTTTCATCATCCGCATAAATTTTCAGCTTGCTGATCTTGGGAAGGTCGGTAATCCAGTCGCTTCCCACATGGGCGGTTACCCAGTCTGCCAGAAGCGGATTTCCGTGAAGCAGGAAACGTCTCTGGGTAATACCGTTGGTCTTATTGTTGAATTTTTCAGGCATCATCTCATAGAAATCCCTGAGCTCCTGTTTCTTTAAGATTTCCGTGTGAAGCCTTGCCACACCGTTTACGGAAAAGCCTGCCGCAATTGCAAGATGGGCCATCTTAACCTGTCCGTCATAAATGATTGCCATCTTACGAATCTTTTCCTGATTTCCGGGATACATTTCCTGTATTTTAATGATAAATCTCCGGTTAATTTCTTCAATGATCTGATAAATTCTGGGAAGCAGCCTTGAGAACAACTCAATAGGCCATTTCTCCAAAGCTTCCGCCATAATCGTATGATTGGTATATGCACATGTTTTCGTGGTAACGTTCCATGCTTCATCCCATGTAAGATAGTATTCATCCATGAGAATTCTCATAAGCTCCGCCACCGCCACGGTAGGATGGGTATCGTTGAGCTGGAAGGTAACTTTCTCATAGAACTTTCTTACATCATCGTGTTTCCTCATGTATTTGGCAATCGCCTCCTGCACGGAAGCGGAGATAAAGAAGTACTGCTGTTTCAAACGCAGCTCCTTGCCTGCATAGTGATTATCGTTGGGGTAAAGCACTTCAACAATATTCTTTGCCAGATTTGCCTGTTCCACCGCCTTTTGATAATCTCCCTTGTCAAAGGAATCCAGCTGGAAGCACTCAATTGCCTCCGCATCCCAGATACGAAGCGTATTTACAATACCGTTGCCATAGCCCACAATCGGAAGATCATAAGGAATTGCCCTTACGCTCTGGTAGCCTTCCTGTACAAAATTACTTCTCCCATTTTCGTCAATACGCACGTTTACATAACCGCCAAATTTAACCTCTTTGGCATACTCAGGTCTCCTGAGCTCAAAAGGATTTCCATCCACCAGCCAGTTATCCGGCACTTCTATCTGATAACCGTCCCTGATTTCCTGCTTAAACATACCATAGCGGTACCGGATACCGCAGCCGTAAGCCGCATATCCCAAAGTAGAAAGGGAATCCAGGAAACAGGAAGCAAGACGTCCCAGGCCTCCGTTGCCAAGGGCCGGATCCGGCTCCTGATCCTCAATAACATTCAGGTCAAGCCCCAGTTCGTCAAGAGCCTCTTTCACCGGCTTATAAGCCTGCAGATTGATAATGTTATTGCCGAGGGCACGTCCCATCAAAAATTCCATAGACAGATAGTACACTGTCTTGGGATCCTGCTTATCATATTCCTTATGGGTAATCAACCAGTTGTCAATTACCACATCCTTAATTGCATAGCCCACAGCCTGAAAAATCTGCTGCTGAGTAGCTTCCTCCAGAGTTTTTCTATACAGGGTCTTTACATTATAGAGTACGCTTCTTTTAAACAATTCCTTGTCAAAAGTATTTGGTGTCGTTGCACCCTTTTTTTTCATCATCTTTCTCTCCTCCACTTTATCCTGATTCAGTCAATGTTGAAAAACAACAGCCAGCGCGCTCGGCGAACTGTCTTATGCCAAACAAAAATATCTCCATCATTATACTACAAATACCGCCAAATCTCAAGTTTTACCATTTTTTTCGAAATTTTCCAAGTAACTATTCAGCCTTCGGCTTCATAGTTACTGAATCCGGCCATTGGAAGTTCGTCTTCGACGAAGGGCCGGATTCACTCTTGGCATAATATACGCTTTCTCACGGTCTGCGCAGTAAATGCGCAGACCTGGCTGAATAGTTACTTTCCCAGTCCTCTTAAGGCTCCGGCTCTCAACGTATGATTTCCACTCCAATCGTGACTTTTTCCCCGTTCACATTCCACTCTTTCAGAGAAACCAGATCCGCATCCTCAAGGATATCCTCGGCCAGCACTTTTTCACAGATGGCCTCTTTATTGGCGTTCACAATCCCTGCAATCTTTGCGTTCCCATTGATTGCCACTTTAATGTGATCCATCACCTCAAAGCCCGCGTCTTTACGCATGGTCTGAATTTTACTGATAACCTCGTACACAAAGCCTTCCTCAATAAGCTCCGGCGAAAGGTTAGTGTCGAGCACAACTGTCACATAATTATCCGCCTCTGTCACAAGGCCCGCCTTCTGCGCCACATCAATCAGCAGATCCTCCTCTCCGAGAGAAATTTCCACTCCGCTTACCTCAAACTTAAGAACGCCATTTGCCTTAAGGTCTTTCATAGCCTGGGTGCCGTCCACATTGGACAGGTATTCCCTGATACCCCCAAGCTGTTTCCCATACTTAGGCCCCACCGTCTTTAACTGAGGCTTGAAGCTATAGCTTGTCAAATCGCTGACGTCCTCCCTGAACGCCACTTCTTTGACATTCAATTCATCCTTCACAATATCCGTAAAATAGGAATCAAGGGTATGGGCCGCCTTCACATACATCATTCCAATCGGCTGGCGGTTTTTTATACTTGCCGCGTTGCGGGCGGCGCGTCCCATTACCACAATGTGAAGCGCTTCCTCCATATTTTCTTCCAGCTTCTTATCTATCATAGCCGCGTTTGCTTTCGGATAATCACACAAATGGATACTTTCAGGGGCATTTTTGTCGTTGGTTCTTACGAGATTCTGATAAATTTCCTCCGTCATAAAAGGAATCAGAGGCGCCGCGCACTTGCAAATCTCTACCAGCGCCGTGTAAAGGGTCATGTAAGCGTTGACCTTATCCTGCTCCATCCCCTTTGCCCAGAAACGCTCGCGGCAGCGGCGCACATACCAGTTGCTCATCTCATCCACAAAATTATCCAGAACCCTTGCCGCCTCCGGAATCCTGTAATTGTCCAGATGTTCGTCCGTTTCCCTGATTGCCGTATTTAATTTGGACAAAAGCCATTTATCCATAACCGGAAGCTTCTCATATTCCAGGGTATATTTCGTCGCGTCAAAGTCGTCAATATTGGCATAAAGGATAAAAAATGCATAGGTATTCCAAAGGGTGCCTAAAAATTTGCGCTGCCCTTCCATGACCGCTTTCCCATGGAACCTGTTGGGAAGCCAAGGCGCCGAATTGATATAAAAATACCACCGTATTGCATCCGCCCCATAAGCCGCAAGGGCCTCAAAGGGATCAACCGAATTTCCTTTGGACTTGCTCATTTTTTGCCCGTTTTCATCCTGAACATGGCCCAAAACAATTACGTTTTCATAAGGAGATTTGTTAAACAGCAACGTAGACTCCGCCATCAGGGAATAAAACCAGCCCCGGGTCTGATCCACTGCCTCGGAAATAAACTGGGCGGGGAACTGAGACTCAAACAGTTCCTTATTCTCAAAGGGATAATGATGCTGTGCAAAGGGCATAGCGCCCGAATCAAACCAACAGTCGATTACCTCCGGCACACGCTTCATGGTCTTTCCGCACTTAGGACAGGTACAGGTAATCTCGTCAATGTACGGCCTGTGCAGCTCCACCGTCTTTGCCGCCGGATTGCCGCTTAATTTCTCCAGTTCTTCTCTTGAACCGATGGCATCCTGATACCCGCAGCCCTCGCATTCCCAGACATTCAAAGGCGTACCCCAATAGCGGTTACGGGAAACCCCCCAGTCCTGTATATTTTCCAGCCAGTTTCCAAAGCGCCCCTCGCCAATGGATTCCGGGATCCAGTTTACCGTCTTGTTATTGCGAACCAGATCGTCCCGCACCGCCGTCATCTTGATAAACCAGGATTCCCTTGCATAATAGATCAGCGGAGTATCGCATCTCCAGCAGAAAGGATAATCATGCTCAAACTTAGGCGCGTCAAACAATTTACCCTCTTTGTCCAAATCCACCAAAATAGCAGGGTCCGCATCCTTCACAAACTTGCCCGCATAGGCAGTTTCCTGGGTCATATTACCCTTACTGTCAACAAACTGCACGAAGGGTAGGTCGTACTTACGCCCTACCTGCGCGTCGTCCTCGCCAAACGCCGGCGCTATATGGACAATACCCGTACCGTCCGTCATGGTAACATAATCATCGCAGGTTACAAAATGTCCCTTTTTGTTCTGCTTTGCCGCCGCTTCCCCCGCACAGGCAAACAAAGGCTCATATTCTTTATATTCCAAATCCTTTCCCGTGTAGGTTTCCAATACCTCATATGCGCTCTCGCCTTCCCCGGCAAGCTTTCCTAACACATTGTCAAGGAGCGCCTGCGCCATATAATAGGTGTAGCCGTCCGCGGCCTTAACCTTTACATAGATTTCCTCCGGGTTCACGCAAAGAGCCACGTTAGAGGGCAGCGTCCATGGCGTGGTGGTCCATGCCAGGAAATAAGCGTCCTCGCCCACTACCTTAAAACGGACTACCGCCGACCGCTCCTTTACCGCCTTGTATCCTTGGGCCACCTCGTGGGATGAGAGCGGCGTTCCACATCTTGGACAGTAGGGCACAATCTTAAAGCCTTTGTAAAGCAGCCCCTTTTCCCAGATCTGTTTAAGGGCCCACCACTCGGACTCGATAAAATCGTCATGGTAAGTCACATAAGGGTCGTCCATATCCGCCCAAAAACCGACCGTACCGGAAAAATCCTCCCACATGCCTTTATATTTCCATACGCTTTCCTTACATTTCCTGATAAAAGGATCAAGGCCATATTCTTCAATCTGTTCCTTGCCGTCTAACCCAAGCAGCTTTTCCACCTCCAGCTCCACCGGAAGCCCATGGGTATCCCATCCTGCTTTTCTGGGAACCATATTTCCCTTCATGGTGCGGTATCTGGGAATCATATCCTTAATTACACGGGTCAGCACATGGCCAATATGGGGCGTGCCGTTGGCCGTAGGAGGGCCGTCATAAAATGTGTACGTAGGACATCCCTTCCTGTTCTCCATACTCTTCTTAAAGATATCGTTTTCTTTCCAAAATTTCTCGATTTTCTTTTCGCGTTCTACAAAATTAAGGTCTGTAGATACTTTTTGATACATAGCTTTCTCCCTTTCTTCTTCATTCATCAGGCAAGGAAGGTATTCTCCCTGCCCGCCGCGCGGCCCGTGCGCCGCCTTAGTGGCAGATTACCTTAGTCCAAAAATCCCCGTCCGTAAAAAGGACGGGGATATATTTTCCACCTTAACCACCTGTTTACCCATACGCACCGGTTGCACTACGGTTTAATATGCTTTCCCATAACGGAGGATTCCGGCAAAACCTACTTGCCAATGGCTTTCAGTCCGCGGCTCAGAAGTGATTTTCGCCATTTTTCTACCGATACCGGCTCCCACCATCCCCGGCTCTCTGCAATCTTCCAAAAAAGCTACTGTCTTCGTCATTGCCTTTACTTTTTCAAAAGTACAACATTTTCCCATGCTTTGTCAACCCCTTGCCCCTGATAAATTCGTTTTTCAAGTTACTTTTCATAGAGCAGCCCAAACGAAGCTTCCACACGAATAAAAATTCAGGAAGGTTCTCTTATAAAACGCCATGTTTGGATGTCACGTCCGATACAAAAATCGAGTAGGGAAGATTTTCTCCCTACTCGCCGCGCGGCCCGCGCGCCGCTCTAGCGGCATACTTCCTCTGCACGGGCCTGTACATAAATAAGGCGCTTTCCCTGATTTATAGGGATAAACGCCTTATTTTGTCCTAAAACAAACAGCAGACACAATCAACATTTGCGTATCTGTGCCAGAAGAGAAGATATGTATCAGTCTTCTTTATAATTTACAATCTCATCGATGAGCCGCGGTAATTTTTCATCCATATTCTCATCACTAAACTGGCAGGTACCGACAGCTTTATGACCGCCGCCGCCGTACTTGAGCATCAAGCTGCCTACATTGATGTTGGATGTCCTGTTCAAAACGCTGTAGCCCACCGCCGCCGAACAGCCATGACCGCCTTTGCCGTTTACGATCCATACCGAGATGTTCTGTTCGGGATACATGCTGTAAATCAGGAAACGGTTACCGGAGTAGATCGGGTCAACGCCGCGCAGGTCGGAAATAATGACGTCTTTTTCCACGCGGGTGTGAGCACGTACCATTTCTTTAAATTTGGCGTCCTGCTCCCGATAGACGGCGATACGCTCCTGTACATCCGGAAGGGCAAGGATTTCCTCCGTATCCATGGTTCTGCAGTATTCCATCAGTTCTTCCATCAGCTGATAATTGGAAATCCTAAAGTTGCGCCATCTTCCAAGACCTGTCCTGGGATCCATCAGAAAGCCTATCAGAATCCATCCGGAGGGGTTTTGGATCTCATCAATCGTCAAATTACCGGAATCTACTTTATCCACTGCTTCCATCATTTCGTCGAAATGAGAGAACCGCTCCTTTCCGCCGTAATATTCATAGATAATACGCGCACAGGAGGGGGTAATGCGGCTTTCGCCTTTATATTTTCCGGCAAGTTCGTTGCGTTCATGCTCGCTGGAATGGTGGTCGAACCAAAGCCCGCACCCTTCCACGAAAGGCACGTTGGCGAGTACGTCGTTTTCCGTAATTTCCACAAGCCCATCCTGCAAATCCTTTGGGTGCGCAAATTTCCAACTGTCAATCAGACCGATTTCCTTAAGCAGGGTGCCGCATGCCAGTCCATCGAAATCGGAGCGGGTAACTAATCTCATAATAAAGTCTCCTTTGCTTTATAGTATCCTTATCCAAAAAGAATCTATAAAAATTATATAAGATAACGGGAATTTTTTCAAGTTCTTTCAGCCGTTCTTTTGGGCGCACGCCGTAGGGCAGCCTGTAAAAAAGAACTTTTCAAAAACCCATGGACGCATGCTTTTTTGTGATGTAAAATAAGTTTGGAAGTAAACTTCCAAACTTTCTATTGGTGGCAGTGCCGCAAGCTATACCTGCGGTATGCGGGGGTATGAAAATGGAAAGGAAAACAATATCTATATGAAAGACAAAAAAGAAAAACACACTTATCTTGAAATCAACGGCAATTTTAAAATGCGGGAGCTTGACAAAAGTGATTTGGAACAATTCAACGCCCTGCTCCAATACGCATTTCAGGTAACAACTTACGATTTATTCCAAACCGGATGGCAGCAGGAGGAAATCAAATACGCGAAACGCCCCATTCTGGAAGAGGCTTACGTAATAGGCTGGTTTTACGGCGAAAAGCTGGCCTCCATGATCGTTGTCTATTCCATGAAAATAAATATTCATGATGAAATCATGGATATGGGAGGCATCACCGGCGTTGCCACCTATCCCGAATATACCGGAAAAGGACTAATCCATTCCCTCATGAGGCATGCTCTCAACTACATTCATGAACAGGAAATGCCGATTTCCTTCCTCTATCCCTACTCCATTCCCTTTTACAGAAAAATGGGATGGGAAATCGTCTCTGACAAGCTGACCTTCACGGTAAAAGATACCCAGCTTCCAAAAGCGCGGCCTGTGGGCGGAATGGTGGAGCGTGTCAGTCTCGATTCGGAAGACTATCACAATGTACATTCTTATTTTGCCCTGCAGCGCCATGGCTGCCTGATTCGGGACAATTTATCCTGGGAGGAATACTGGCGCTGGGATAATGACGACATGATTGCCGCCGTATATTATAATAAGGAGCATAAGCCCTTAGGCTACGTGGTTTACTACATTGCAAACGACATTTTCCATATAAAAGAGATGGTGTACTTAAACATAGAGGCGAACTACGGACTGTGGAACTATATCAGCGCCCACTTTTCCATGATTGAGCAGGTTCAGGGGGACAATTACTCCGGCGAGCCTATGGCTTATCTGTTTGAGGACAGTGAAATCACGGAAACCATTTCCCCTTATATTATGGCAAGGATTGTAAATGTGCGGGACTTTTTAGAATACTATCCTTACCAGATTCAGCCGGAAGATCTGAAGCTTCATTTTAAAGTGCATGATGAAATGGCTCCATGGAATGAGGGCGATTACATGGTTTCCTGGCACGATGGCGAGACCGTATGCGAACAGGTGGCGGACAACCAGTCTATTAATGTGGTTGAACTTGACGTAAACACCTTAACCGCCATGCTCATGGGATATAAACGCCCTTCCTATCTCTATGAGCATGAAAAAATCAACACCGAATATTACATGCTAACCTGGTTAGAACGGTTGATACCGGTAGAAAAGCCTTATTTTTCCGACTATTTTTGATGCTACTTAAATTTCTTCCGCCGGATGCGTGACACAGGCTGCAGGCGCTTTGTGCCGGGCCGTCCGTCTGCTTGCTAACATATTTCCTTCGGACGCCTGTGTGCAACCAGGCAGGGAAAATTTTCTCCCTGCTCGCCGCGCGGCCCGCATACGGAAATTTGTTGCCAGGGCAGCAAATTTCCGTATGCGGGCCTGTTCATAAGAAAAGCGGCTACATCTTTAATAATTCCAGCAGTTCTTCTCTGGTAAAGCTTCCGCTTCCCAGATCTTCCCCTGAAAGCACCTGCTCCGCCAGTTCTCTTTTCCGCTCCTGAAGCTTTACAATATTTTCTTCTATGGTATCCTTCATAATCAACTTGTAAACATTCACCACATTTTTCTGTCCAATCCTGTGGGCCCTGTCCGTCGCCTGATTCTGTACTGCCAGATTCCACCACGGGTCATAATGGATGACAATATCCGCCGCCGTCAGATTAAGACCCGTACCCCCTGCTTTCAGGGAAATACAGAACACATTGGTTTCATCCTGATTAAAGCTTTCAACCAATTTCATCCTCTTTTCCTTTGGCGTCGCGCCTGTCAACGTATAATAAGAAAGATTTTCCTTCTCAAGCTCTTTCTGCAAATTTTCCAGCATAGAGGTAAACTGGGAAAAGAGAAGCACTTTATGCCCTCCGCTCACTGCGTTTTTAATCAAATCCAGACACATCACGGCCTTCTGGGAGGAACTTCCATAATTTTCATACACCAGCGACGGGTCGCAGCACAGCTGTCTGAGCTTTAACAGCTCCGACAAAATCTGAATTTTAGCACTTTTAAATTCTTCGTCCGACTGCTTGTCCACCAGCATTTTAATTCTCTGAACGTGGGCGCAGTAAAGCTTCCACTGCTCTCCCTCCATATGGCCATATACACATTCCTCCAGTTTATCAGGCAAGTCTGTGAGAACATCCTTTTTCAATCTTCTTAAAATAAAGGGTCTTACCATCTTCCGAAGCCTTCCCATCGCCTGTTCACTTTTGTTTTGCAGGACGGGCACTTCGATTTCGTCTCTGAAACGCTGATAGCCATACAAAAAGCCCGGCATCAGATAATCAAAAATACTCCATAATTCACTTAGTTTATTTTCTATAGGCGTTCCGGTCAGCGCAAAACGGCATCCCGCCTCGATTTCCTTTACCGCCTTTGCCGCCTGGGTATTGTGATTTTTGATATACTGAGCCTCGTCAATAATCTGGCAGAAAAAGGGAACCTCCTTATACCGGGGCAAATCTCTTTTTAAAAGCTCATAGGAGGTAATCAGGATATCCCTTGTCTGGGACGAGTCTATGATTTCCTTCCGCTCGGCCGCCGTTCCTGTCACCATCTTGACGGGAAGGCTTGGGGCAAACCGGTTAAATTCGCTGCTCCAGTTAAATACCAGCGACGCGGGCGTTACAATTAAACATCTCCTGTTATCCCGGGCTTTTGCATCCAAAAATTCCGACAATAAAAAGGCAATGACCTGAAGGGTTTTCCCAAGTCCCATATCATCCGCCAAAATCCCTCCAAACCCATTATGCCTGAGCGTTTTCAACCATAAAAACCCGGTTTTCTGATACTCCCGCAAAATAGATTCCATGCTGGCGGGAATCTCAAAATCGTTGTCCTCTATGGTCTTCATGTTCCTGACCAGTTCCTTAAAGGTTCTGCTTCTTATGGCAAGGAGGTTTTGCTTCTCGCGAAGCTCGCCGTCTAAATACATGGCCCTGTATTTAGGCACATTCATTTTTTCCTTTTTTAGCTCACTTTCCGTCAAATGCAAATCCTCCTTAAGATCCAGAAGAGTTTGCATTCCTTCGTCCTCCACATTGATAAAACTTCCGTTTTTCAGACGGAAATACTTTTTCTTCCGGTCGTATTTTGACAGGATTTCTATCAGTTCTTCCCTGGACATATCCCCGGCGTTCAAGGTAAGCTCCAGCAAGTCTCCGGAAAGCGAAACGCCTACCTCCACCTTACTGTGCTGTACCACGTGAATCCTTTTTAGCGCGTCCGAGACATATACTTCCCCCAGCTCCTGAAATCTGGGAATGCCATACACTAAAAGCTCGTAGATTTTATCCTCGTCCCCGGAAAGGACCATAGCATGTTCTCTCTCATCAAAGGCATTGCAATAGGAGGCAACCACATTTCCCACAAGCGTTTCCCTGACGATATCCCTTCCGCCCTTTTCTCCCTCCTTTTGGTAGACCTCATATTTTCTTTCCCCATAAAGCGCATAAACCTTACAGGTAATAAAATCCTTCTGAGGCGCATCCAGATAAATCTCAAATACGGCGGGCACAACCCCGTAGGCCGACGGGTCAAAGCTTTCCTTTTCACATTGATAATGCGCCTCAAGGGCGGGAAGCAACTCCCTGCAAAAAACGGGGACGTCCTCTTTCGCAATATAAAGCTTTCTGTCCGGCATCTGCGCCATGCAGGATATAAAATCCTGTATCTGCGCCAAATCCTCCTTTTTTTCCCTGTATATCAGTCCCTCCTTAAACATGACTACGTAATGAGAGCAGAAATATCCAAACAGCTGCGCCTCCGTCCTTACTTCAATGCCGTCCTTCTCTCCCTTTATCCACATATTTCTGATAAGCCTGTTCTCTGTCAGCCTCCACGAACGCTCTCCCGTCATGTTCACATTCATGGTGATATCCCGTTCCTTTAGATATTCCAAAAGCTCCTCAAAATCTGCGCCGCTTAAAGGAATTTTCCGCAATTTACTATAAGACGAGTTATAGTAACCATAGTTGTACTGTACATACCTCCCCCCGTTTTCCCGCACCCATCTTAATAAAAATTGCACCAGCTCCCGCGACCCCGGTTCAAACGCATTCAACGTATGGAAAAATTTCAGCTTCTTTCCGTAAGAATACTCCGCCTCCGATTCCACATGTCTCACAAACTCAAAAACATCCTTCATCACATATTTTGTATCCGCACCCAGCTTAAACTCTACGGTAAGCGCATTTCTACCGCACTCAAAATAAGGCTCTAACTCCACCTTCCCATAATCCTTTTGGGGCAAAAGAGCCATAGTCGCCCTGGCGGCCTGCCTTTGCAGCAATTCCTTCATGGCCGGAGTGGTTTGTTTGGGCCTGCGCACAGCCGGGCTTTTGCCGAACGCCTCATTCAAATCCATATAATCCTTCAAAGATCTTTTACCGGCTTTCTGAAACTGCGTCTCCAAAAAGTCCTGAATTGTCTGCTGCCTGAACTGATAATGCTCCGCTTCCAAAAGCACTGCCACGCAATGCTTGCAAATACCCTCATAACTGTAAAAAGCCGGACACTCGCAATAACAGTCCTCCAGCTCGTCTAATATCCTGTCATAGGTAACTTCCACCTGGTAACTCTTTCGTCCGCTGCCCTGTACCATGGCTCTGATTCTAATCTCGTTTGCATCCTGCTCATCCACTTCAAATGTCTCAACGCAGTCGTTATAAAAAAGCTCCTGACCCCTGTTATAGGTAACGCTGTTTGTAAGCCTTTTAATCTCTTTTTTATCAAGCATCTCTTTTCCTCTTTTACCAATCCCGGCGGCTAATCTTTGGTTAAACTGTTGCGATTCTTAATTATACTGTTTTTAAGCATATCCACCGCCATTTCACATGTCAAGCATAATCCTCAAAAATAACCTCCGGAATATTTTTTAAAATTTGCTCTGTCATTCTTGCCACCCGCCTGATTTAAGTGTATAGTCATATAAAAACCAAGGAGAATCCCTATGGACAGACAAAACCTCACCTTATTAACAGACCTTTACGAGCTCACCATGATGCAGGGCTATTTTGCGCATAAGGAGCAAAATGAAACTGTCATTTTCGACGCCTTTTACAGAACCAACCCCTGCGGCGGAGGCTACGCGATTGCGGCCGGTTTAGAGCAGCTGATTCAGTATATCAAAGAACTGCATTTTTCCCCCCAGGATATTGCATATCTGGACAGCCTGCACATTTTCAACAAAAATTTCTTAGATTACCTGGCAGGCTTTCAATTTTCCGGCGATATCTACGCCATCCCCGAAGGAACCGTCATCTTTCCCAGAGAGCCCCTGGTCAAAGTGATTGCGCCTATTATGGAAGCCCAGCTGGTTGAAACCGCCATCTTAAATATTATCAACCATCAAAGTTTGATTGCCACCAAAGCCGCCCGTGTCTGCTATGCCGCTAAGGGAGACGGCATAATGGAATTCGGTCTTCGCCGCGCCCAGGGCCCCGATGCGGGAATTTATGGCGCCAGAGCCGCCGTAATCGGCGGATGCGTCGGCACCTCCAACGTCCTCTGCGGACAACTTTTTGACGTCCCGGTGAAAGGCACTCATGCCCACAGCTGGATTATGAGCTTTCCCGATGAATACACCGCATTTAAAACATACGCAGATATGTACCCTTCCGCCTGCATTTTGCTGGTAGATACCTATGATACCTTAAATTCCGGCGTTCCCAACGCTATCCGCGTCTTTCAGGAGATGCGCAGCGCAGGCGTCCCTCTTACCAACTACGGCATACGACTTGACAGCGGAGACCTTGCTTATCTCTCCAAGAAAGCGCGCAAAATGCTGGATGACGCCGGTTTCCCGGACGCGGTTATTTCTGCCTCCAATGACCTGGACGAATACCTGATAGAAACCTTAAAGGCTCAGGGAGCCGCCATAACCTCATGGGGCGTGGGAACCAACCTCATTACCGCAAAAGATAATCCGGCTTTTGGCGGCGTTTATAAACTGGCTGCCATTATGGATGAAAAGGGAAACTTTATTCCAAAAATCAAGCTTTCGGAAAACACCGAAAAAGTGACCAATCCCGGCAATAAGACCATTTACCGCGTCTACGAAAAAAATACCGGTAAAATAAAAGCCGACCTCATCTGCCTTGTAGGCGAGACTTTTAACGAAGAGGAGCCCTTGCTTTTATTCGACCCCTTAGAACCATGGAAAAAGACAAAACTGCCTGCAGGCTCATATACCTTACGCGAGTTACTGGTACCCGTATTTCAAAATGGAAAATGCTGTTATGAATCTCCTAAGGTGATGGACATCAGAAGTTACTGCCAGGGCGAGCTTGATACCCTCTGGGATGAAACCAAACGATTTGTAAATCCTCATCAGATTTATGTGGATTTGTCCAGAAAATTATATGATATTAAGATTCGGCTTTTAGACCAAATGAGCGAGAAATAGAATTTCTGCCAGCAGGTAATCCTGCTGGCAGCTTTATGTCACCACCTTAAATATACCTCATATTTTCCGTAGGGAAGCATATTCAGACTACTTTGCAACCTTTAATTGCTATACATAGCATTCCAAAATTTCCCCATTCAAAATGTCGTTTCACCATCGTGTGACACTAACGATGCGGAAATAACTTCTTCCATTTCTGCCAATTCCCTTAGAAGTTTACCTTCTTCTTTTACACGAATCTCCACTGCCATATCTATATGGCCTTCTGTTAAATTCCTCGCCTTTACTTTATAAAGTGTGCAATACTTCTTTATTATTCCTATAATATTGTCTTCGCTCTCAAAGGTATTTGCATTTATCAGTAATATTTGTGGTGCCCTGGCAATTGGCAACTTATCTATAACTAAGAGTCCCACGGTGAGGACTAACGATGCAATTATCGCAATTATTGCCAATCCAGCCCCACATATAATGCCAACACTAATCGACCAGAATAAAAATACTAAATCCATTGGGTCCTTAATCGCTGTCCTGAATCGAACAATTGATAAGGCTCCTACCATCCCCAGTGAAATAACAATATTGGATTGGATAGTCAGGATAATTGCTGCAGTAATAATTGCAATTGCCGGAAGCGACATATTAAAATTTTTATTATAAAAAGTATTTCTGTTTAATATACGATAAACAGCAAATATATATGCTGAAATCAGAACAGAAATCAGCATACATACTAAAACAGATTTAACTGTAAGCGTAGATGATGCATACCCTTCCAAAAAAGACTTCTTAAATATATCAATATAATTCATATTCGGCTTCCTCCATGTGTATTATATTTCCTACATAAATAATATTTCGAAAAACTATTCCACTTTAAAGAATCAAGTTGTAAAGTATCCTTAATATAATTAGGTAAAAACTCATCCCATTTTACCTCCAAAATACCCTGTCCCTTTTCCATAATCGGTCTTACAGGAATATTTTGTTCAAGAAAATTGTTAGTATTATCAGAAGAGTTAATGGCTTCATCAAAAGTAATCCTAATGTTGCCTAATTTGTTAACAAAAGGAGTTCTAATATATTCAACAATAACTTTAGGCCGCATATTTTTTATTTTCATCTCATAAAGAAATAATTTTAATGTATCCGGCATATACTCTCTTATTGAGATTATTTTGCCATGCATTAATTGCTTACAACAGTCTTCATCAATTTGCACTGCTGTTTTCATCGTCATACCACGATACTTTGCTTTCTTTTCGAGCATAATATGATTTGAACTGCCATTATATATCCTTATTCTATATTTAACTCGTTCTCCTATCCCGCTTTCATTATCATAAAAACAACTGTCCTTAAAATCGTCAAAATACAAGCTTCTAATCCTATATACTCCATTTTCACCCACATGAGAATCCGGCTTCAAAAGCCCTCGCATTCTTGTCTTCAGCATCGCACTTTGCAATGCTCCACAAATATATTTGTATTCATGTCTATATTTTACACAAGCCATATCTATCCTACTTTACGCTTCTTTCCAATTCCTTTTTACCATTACATTGTACTGCCTCGTAAATGGAACTAAATGTATAATCACAACCATAAATCCCAACATAATTATCTGCTCTTATCGCATTTTCCCCTGCAATGATTTTACAAATTCCGCCTGAAATCACTACATAACCTTTTTCACTCTTTGTTTTAATTCCAATGCCCTTACTCTCAATTTGGATAGTACTATTCTCAAATATAACTCCATCGTTTCCTCTAATTCCATCATTTTGTGATTTAATATAAAGATTGGCATCTATCACTTTCACCCTGTTTTTCGATCTGACCGCATCATGATAATATCCATATACACTAAGCTTTCCATTCCCATTTATTGTGAGATCGCTATTACTAAATATGCATGCTTGAATATCTGATGAGTGCCCTGCATCATCAAAAATAATATTTTCCGTCCCTGCTACTAACGTAATTATCACCTTTCCCGCTTGTTCTACATAAATTACAGGTCCGCCTTCTGTTTTCCATTCCACATCTGTTAAAAATAAATGTACAATCTCATCATCATAAGTATTAACAATCAATCTACACTCGTCTGTTTTACCATAAACCACATAATTTCCTCCACGGTAAATAATTATATTCTCTGATTCCAGAGTACAGTCTTCTGCATTTTCATAGTCCATCATTGGCTGTGAAATATTCACTAAAACATAATCTTTACATTTTATATTCCTATCTATATCAGTTATCTCATATTGAATTAGATCTTCGTAATCTCTCTGTTGTAATTCTTCCAACGTTTCTCCCCCTATGGAAGCATTCCATATCTGGCTACATCCTGAAATAAACATTAAAACATGTAAGATTATTCCTAATAGAACTACTTTCTTATAAATAAACATAATAACCTCTTATCTATCGCCAAACTTTCATTTCTTCTTTTAAATACTCCATAATATAATTGCGTCTGATTTTAAAAAAATCATCTATATAGGAAATATACTCCTCATATTCTTCTTTTCCAATATCCTTTGAAATAAATCTTTGATGGCTCTTAACTGCCTGCAACTGATAATGGTTCTGCCATATCCTTAATTTTTCATGTATATCCATATAGTCGAAATTATTATCCGCTATTTCTTCAAATGAATCCACAAACCTTTCTTGAAATTCCCTATTTTTCAAAAGACTTTTAATCATTTCCTCTCCCATTAAGTCACAGCCTGCTGAATCATCAAAAGTATTATGTTCTGGATTATTCAGTGCACCATCAAGATCATATAACATAAATCTCCATCTTCCGTCTTTATATTTTCCATCACTTTTTTGCTTAGAACGCCATATTGCAATGTTTTTATCAAATCCTACATCATTATTATCAATATAAAGTTGAATGCAATAAAAATCAATCAAACTTTGTATATCAATCAATTCACCGGCATGCTTATAATTTTCTGCACATTCCATATCATTTTCGGAGATAAATTTTAAAACTGCATCATAATCATTCCATGCGTCCCATTCCCCGCCTAAATTAGGTCTTCCCGAGTCAAGCATCCATATATCATTCTCACTAATTCCATAATGATTTTGAAAATAATCCTCTTTATATCTTTCTCGGATATTATAAATTCCCCAATACTCTCCGTTTAGAAAAACTACACACGGTCTCGAATCCTGTACTGAAACATCTCTATCCTTTACCACTGACTGTAAAAAAGAATCATATATTTTACTTCTTGCATAATCTGAACCACCATTACGTAATTTTACAGAAGAATACTTCATATTTTCAAAAAAATTATATGCAATAATTTCATTCCCATCGTAAATATCCCTGGCATATAAATTAAACGATTTTTGGACAGCGTTTCTGCTAGATTGACCAGAAATCCGAATACCAACCATTTGTTCCAATACCTTTGTATGTTTTTCATCAAAAAAAATTATATTTGCTAGTCTTTCCCACTCTCTTCCTGTCTTAAAGGCATTGGTTGACATATATTTATAATAAGTATTACCAACTGAATCTGTAAATTCTTCTGGTATATTACCATTTTGTACTCCTACCTGTTCAATGTAGTTTTTCAGTGCCTCTCCATTTCCATAAATTCCCTTTTTTTCATCAAATAGGTTATCTGGATCCGTCACCAAAGATAGTACCGCATAACTATCATATTCTTCCAAGTTTAATCCCACAAAATATATTGCTGTTGCTGTCTTACTTGCTATTCCATCGGATGGCGAATATGCCATTGCTCGAACAACAGTTCCTTTATCTACTTTGAAATTAGGTATATATTCCATATCTGCTGTTAAATCGGTTCTATCAGCATAAAGGTTTTCTTTTTTGCTTGCATCACAAATCATGATTGGCTCCGTATATTTCTGTGATTCAAGAGTTGGTTCACTGCCATCTAATGTAAAAAAAATATCTTCATTTTCATTAGCTGATAATTTTAATAAAAACTCATTTTCATAAAAACCACTTTCAGCAGAAAAGGAAGGCATATCTAGTTCAAGAAGTAAAATAGTCTCCGAATTGTCATTACTTTCTCCTGCAGTCGGTGTCTGTCTCCCCCACTCTCTGCATCCATCTTTTATCCTCGCAAATACAGTATTATATTCCAATTTAGGAACCCTTATAGAATCTATGGTTCTACCATATTGATTATTTAAATAAATTTCTCCTCCTTGGCTAGATAATTTAAATGAAGCATGTCTGACAATATTGCCAGCAGAACCATCTAGCCAAATTAAGGTATGCCCTTTAGCCGGAATAATTACAGTATCTAATAAACATCTATTCAAATTATTTTTACTATTCGACAAGGAAAAACCTGACAAAGATACGGGTACTATTGCCGGATTATATAACTCTACATAGTCAGCGTAGTCTCCATTCTCATTACAAATAACCGAAAAATTTTTGCTACAAACTTCATTAATAACTATATGATTTGCTGCCTCAGAAGAATAGCACAACAATGCAATAAAACAACATAAAAAGCAGCTACAAAATAATATAAGTTTAATTTCTAAATAATCTTTTATCTTTCTCATAAACTATCTTTTCAACCAAATTTTTCAATTTTTTTTATATTTCTTTTGGATATATCCGTATCAAATCCGTCATCGATATGAATTGCAAGCACCCTGAGCCCATATTGATGCCCCAAATATGCCAAATATGAGGAATCCAACCCGCCCGAAATTCCCATCACACAGTCAAACTCTTTTCCTATACTCTCAGATTTTATCTCATCA
>CAJUKV010000001.1:162630-232575 GCA_910587305.1 uncultured Lachnospiraceae bacterium
AAAAATGCCTAATATATGATATCAGCTCTTTTTGAGTATATACTATTCTAGAATTCTTTACAATTGTATAAGCTATTAAATTCATCTCATAATATCCCACAGGCAGCTATTAAGCATATCTTTACTATATAAATATCTGTTTTTTCCTTATCTCAAGCTCTTAGTTTATCAATTCTATTACTTCTAATATTCTAACTTCTTTTCACTCATATATTTGTTACAAGATTACCCATTTTCCTTTATTTTATTTGCCAAAAATAATTCCTTGAGATAAATCACTGTTGGCAGTATAGACCCTTCATCCACCATAAATCCGGGCTGATGAATCGCCTGTCCTTTTCCCGTGCCAACCTTTATATAGCATCCCGGGATTTTTTCTTCAAGAAAAGAAAAATCATCTCCTCCCATGGAGCTCTCCTCGGGAACCACCTTCATATTACACTGATTGGCAATTCGAATGCTTTTCCGAACCATTTCTTCATCATTATAAGTGGCCGGACAACCCGCTATCCATTCCACCGCAGCCTTCGCTCCGTACGCAAGCGCCGTATTTTGCGCAATTTCCCTCACGCGTTTTTCAAACAAAATCCTATCCTCTCTATTCATGGTGCGGACCGTCCCCTCCATAACCGCCTTTTCAGGAATCACGTTCCAGGTATTCCCTGCTTCTATTCTGGTAACGCTAAGGAGCGCCGGCTGAAAAGCGTTCACATTTCTGGTTACCACGCTCTGCAATGCCTGTACAATTGCCGCCGCCGTCAGAATCGGATCCACGCCGTCGTCGGGATGCGCCCCATGGCAGCCCACTCCGTCTACCGTAATCACAAAACGATCCACTGCCGCCGATACATAACCCTCGCGAATACCCAGCATACCGACTTCATTCGTCGGATCCGCATGGATGCCCCATATCATTTCAACGTCATCCATCACATCTGTTTCCAGTATTTTAAGAGCGCCCAGAGAGCTTTCTTCACCGGGCTGAAAAATAATCTTTACGGTGCCCGCCAGTTCTTCTCTTCTTTCCTGCAAACCAAGCGCGCAGCCTATTCCGGAAACAATATGAAAGTCATGGCCGCACGCATGCATTTTCCCGCTCTGGCAGGAGGCGTAAGACAGTCCCGTTTCCTCCGTAATGGGAAGGGCGTCTATATCGCACCGCAGGGCTTGCACCGGGCCCTCCTGTTTTCCCCGAACCACGGCCACAAGCCCTGTTTCCAGCTTACAGGGCAGAATTTCCACTCCGGCCTTTGTGAGAATTTCCCTGATTTTGTCCGTTGTCCTATATTCTTCATAGGACAGCTCCGGATTTTTATGAAACCACTTGAAATATTCGATTAATCTTTCCCCCAGCTCCATCTTCTTCTCCATTCCCGTCTTTATCCTCCATCAACCCCCACCCCGCGGCAGTCGTCAAACGGGCATGCCGGCATGTCCATTTGCCGACTGTCGTAGAGGCAAAGAACCGTTACAAGTTTGATGCCCATCCGCTTGCTGCGGAATTTTTGACTTATAATCTCAGGTTACCTGCGGCTGTTCGGATCCAAAGCGTCCCTCAGCGCATCGCCGATAAAATTAATAGACATAACCAAGAGCACAATCAAAAGTCCCGGCGGTATCCAGAGCCAGGGCTGCTTTGTGAGCACGGTAAGCGACTGCGCCCCATTGAGCATGTTGCCAAGGCTTGCCGTAGGCGGCCGAACTCCCTGTCCAAGGAAGCTTAAGGCCGCTTCGTCCAGCATGGAAAGCGCCAGCACGGAGGTGGCATACACCAAAATGGGCGCTACCGTATTGGGCAGAATCTCGGAAAATAAAATATGTCCAAGGGGCATCCCCGCCACGATATTCCCTTTAATAAAGTTCGTTTCCCGCAGATTCAGCACATTTCCTCTTACCAGCCTTGCAATCCCCGGCCAGTCCACAAACCCCAGGATCAAAATAATGTTCCAAAGTCCCGGCTTAAAAACCGCCGCCGCGACAAGCACAAGCAAAATATAGGGGAAAGACATGACCATATCCGTAAAACGCATGATAATCATATCCGCCACCCCACCAAAATATCCGGCAATCAGTCCAAGTATCACGCCTATTACGGTTGAAATTAAAGTCGCCATAATTCCTACCAGCAAAGAAATTCTCATGGCGTATAAAAGCCTGCTGAGCACATCCCTCCCAATCTGGTCCGTTCCAAGCCAGAACTCCCTGCAGGGCGCTCCGCTGAACGATCCCACAATCTCGTCCGGGTGATACGGGGCAATCACAGGCGCCAAAAGCGCCGCGCCGCCCAATACTGCCAGTACCGCCAGACTGACGACGGCAAGGTGATGATGGCGGAATCGCCTGAATATTGTCTGCACGTAGCTTTCATTGGCTATGTCTTTTACCCCTTTGTTTTCATAGCCTGAAAGAACCGTTTTTTCATACTTCTTTTTCTTTGCCATTTTCTTTTCTATCCGCTCCGTCTTCCTTCCCATATCCTCTCCTATACAAATTCCCTGCGTAAACCTGTACTAGTACAACGAATATTAAGTAACTGGCACCTTGACTTGCCTGATTGTTCATCTGCGGCGTTGGTCTACGCTCCGCTTCGGTCCGTGCTAAACGTGTGCCACCGGCACACAGCACCGTCAATCGCCGTAGCCACCGCTACGACTCTTTCCTCCGCCTTGCATCTGAAACAATCATTCTGCGTCAATGTACCAGAAACTTAATTTTCGTTGTACTAGTCAAGCTGAATCGTAGGATCCACCAGTGCATACAAAATATCGGTAACCAGGTTGGCAATCAGCACCACCACCGCAGACAAAAGGCACACCCCCATAATCACAGGATAATCCCTGCCCGTAATGGCGCTCATGGTCATAAGGCCAAGCCCCGGCCAGGAAAATACCTGTTCAATAATAACCGCGCCTCCAAAAAGCACGGGAATTTCCATCCCAATCACCGTAACAATGGGAACCAGCGCATTTCGCAGGGCATGTTTGTTAATCACCAGGAAACGCCCAATACCTTTGGCCCGCGCCGTGCGCAGATAATCCTGCTGCAAGATTTCCAGTACCGCGCTTCTGATATACCTGATATTACTGCCGGCCATGGAAGTGGCAAGCACAATCACCGGCATAATCATATGCTGTAATATATCTAAAAAGCCTCCTTCTGTTCCCAGCGTGGTCATCCCGCTTGAAGGAAGCCAGCCCAGCTTTACCGTAAAAACATAAATCATCAGCAGAGAAAGGAAAAAGCCCGGTATACTGCTCCCTAAAAAGGAAAAAGTGACCACCGCATAGTCCCCCTTTTCATACTGGTGAATGGCGCTGTAAATTCCCGCCGGAACCGCCATAAAAAGGCTTACCACCAAAGATACTCCCATAAGCAGCAGCGTGGGGCCCAAATGACTCCGTATCATTTCACTGACCGGCTGGTAAGACTTGATGGAATATCCCATATTTCCGTGAAGAAGCTGCCCCAGCCAGACAAAATACTGTACATAAAAGGGCTTATCTAATCCCAAGGCAATCGCTTTAGCCTCCACCGCCGCCTGAGATACCCGGGGGCCCTTCAGCATTTCCAGCGGACTCCCGGCCATACACATAATGGCATAGTCTATAATTGTAATGCCAATCAGAACAGGAATCGCAATCAAAATTCTTTTTATGATATACTTTGTCAATCCTTTGCTCCTCCTTCTTATACGCACGAGCCATCAGGTTTTCCCTGCTGTCAGCATATATCAGGCAGACATTGAAAATTCCTGGCGCCCGTCTATACCACCATTTTGACAAGTCGAATGGTATCCTTCCGTCTTCGGACAAACGGTTACACCGCATTGCCACTCTCACTCAGTGCTGTAATGGGGCAGGCCGTATAATGACCGGCAAATTCGCCGTCATATTTGCCATCATGCCTGCCGTTTTTATTGCCACCAAAATTACCGCCAGCATTTTCAGCAGCCATGACGTTAAAGTCATCGTCAATACTATCCTGTTCCAACTCTATTTCCAGCATTTCCGGCTCCTTCTTCCTGCAAATTTCCGTGACATAAGGACATCTTGGATGGAACCTGCACCCCTGCGGCAAGTTGGCGCTGTCGCCGATTTCCCCCTGCAAAAGGCTGTGCTTCTTTTCCTTTTCCCCCGGATCAGGCACCGGAACCGCATCCAAAAGCGCCCTGGTATAAGGGTGCCGGGGATGGTTAAAAATCTCCTTTGCCTCGCCCATTTCCACAATCCTGCCAAGATACATCACGGCAATCCTGTTGCTTACATAATTGACCGCGCCCAAACCGTGGCCCACAAAAAGAAGGGTTAAATGAAGCTCCTTTTGCAGTTCTTTTAACAGATTCAAAATCTGCGCCTGTATGGACACATCCAGCGCGCTGACCGGTTCGTCGCAGACAATAAATCTTGGATTCAGGGAAAGCGCCTTGGCGATACCGATTCTCTGCCTTTGCCCTCCGGAAAATTCGTGGGGATATCTTCCGAGCACGCTCCGGGGAAGGCCAACCATATCAAGGATTTTCAAAATATCCTTCTCCACCGTCCCCTTCTCCGAGATTTTATGATACAGCATGGGCTGGGAAAGAATCTCAAAAATATGCTTTCTGGGATTTAAAGAAGAATAAGGATCCTGAAACACCATTTGAAGCTGTGTCCTTACTTTTCGCATTTCAGCCTTTGACAGTCCGGCCAAATCCTTTCCTCCGTAATAAATCCTGCCCTCCGTGGGCGTCTCAAGCCCTACCAATTGCCGCCCGATTGTAGACTTCCCACAGCCGGACTCTCCAACCAGTCCCAGGGTTTCCCCCTCCATGATGGAAAAGCTCACGCCGTCCACCGCTTTGATATATCCTTTGGTATGGTTGATTATCCCGCCCTTAACAGGATAATATTTTTTTAAATTTTCCACCTGAATCAAAGGGGTATTTTCTATATCGCTCATAATTCGGCTCCCCCTTCCTTCATCACAACGCACCTGGCCTTATGATGCGCCCCAAATGCATAATCTTTTTGAGGATTGTCGCATTCCGGCCTTCTATATTTACACCGCTCCGCAAACCGGCATCCCTGAATGTCATCATAGCTTTCCGGCACAATACCGGGAATGGATATCAGCTGTCTGTCCGCAGAATCCCGTATGGTAGGAACCGTGTCAAGCAGCGCCTTTGTATAAGGATGCTTCGGATTTTCAAACAATTCTTTTACAGGCGCTTCCTCTATAATCTGCCCGGCATACATAACCAACACCCTGTCCGCCATATTCGCCACCAGGCCAATGTCATGGGTAATCAAAATCATGGACATACCTGTTTCTTCCCTAAGCTCCTTCAGCAGCTTCATAATCTGCGCCTGTATGGTCACATCCAGCGCCGTAGTTGGCTCGTCTGCAATCAGCAGCCTCGGATTGCAGGACAACGCCATGGCAATCATTACCCTCTGGCGCATTCCGCCGGAAAGGGTGTGAGGATACTTTTTCATCGTACCGCGCGCATCCGGCATTCCCACTTTTTCAAGCAATATCTCCGCCCGCTTTTTTGCATCCTCTTTTGATAAATGCATATGGGTACGGATGCTTTCCACTATTTGATTCCCCACGGTAAAAACAGGATTCAGGGAGGTAAGGGGATCCTGAAAAATCATGGTAATCTCATTTCCCCGCACCTTGTCCAGTTCCTTTTCTGTCATGGACAGAAGATTCTTACCGTCAAAGAGGACAGAGCCGTCCCTGACAGCTCCGTCCTTTCTTAATAATCCCATAATTGACAATGAAGTCACACTTTTTCCACATCCTGATTCACCTACAATGCAGACCACTTCCCCTTCATCCACATGAAAGTCAATATGATCCACACTGATATTTTTACCGTAATCTCCGGCAAAAACGGTGGTCAGGCCCTGCACCTCCAATAAATGCGGCATGGCTTTCCCTCACTATTCTGCAATATCCCAATTCTGTACATCATTGAAAAATCCATATGCACTGGGCTCCGCGCCGGTAAGACGCTTGCTCACCGCGCCCTGAACGCTTAAAATATATGCGGAGAACATGGGAACATCCTCCTGAACTTTCTGATCGATAATCGAGTAAAGCTTTGTAATCTCTTCCGTATCGCTGGTCTTCTGCGTGCCTTCCAACGCTTCGTTGATTTCATCGCTGGAATAGCTGGTCCAGCTTCCCTCTCCGCTGAGGAGCCACTGTACATCCGGATAAGGATCAACCGGCGCATAAGTGTACTGCACCGCAAAGAAGTCATAATCCATGCTTCCGGCAAGCGTCATAAGCGTTGCCAGATCAACCGTCTGCACCTCCACATTGATACCCACGGCCGCCCATTGCGCCGCCAGCACCTGCGCGCCGTTTACAAAAGTATTGTCACCGGAATTTACATAAAAGCGTAAAGTCTGGGAACCATCCCATCCTGCCTCAGAAAGCAGTGCCTTTGCCTTCTCCGGGTCATAAGCCATCGGCGTAATGCCATCATCGAAAAACGGGCTTGCCGAGGAAAGGAATCCGTCCACCACCTCGCCGCGGCCTTTCAAAAGCTGTTCCACAAGCTGCTCCCTGTCAATGGCATAGACAAGCGCCTGACGGACTTTTTTATCCGGAATGTTCGCTGTCTGGATAAATACGGACTGGTTTGTGATAGGCTGACCGTACACTACCTCCACATTGTCAAGCCCTTCAATGCTCTCATAATCCTCCTGAGGTATGGCGGTCATGGTATGATGGGTAATATCGATTTCCCCTGACTGAAGCCCCGCATAAATCTGACTGGCATCCACAATTCTGATATTCAGTTTATCGATTTTAGGCGCGCCTCTCCAGTAATTGGCATTCGCCCTGTAAGAGATATAATGGTCATTGTCATAATCTGTCACAATATAAGGCCCGCTGACCACATCCGGATGACTGAACCAGTCCGCCGTCAAAAGTTCTTCCTCACTGAACTGTTCAATCACATGCTTAGGCATGGTATGAATGTATCTGGCATAAGTATTTTCAAATGTGGTAAGCGCCATAGGATATTTTGCCGTAAACTGAATGGTCTTATCGTCAATCACTTTAAGGCCCGCCATGCTCTCTGCGCCCTCCTCCACAAAGCCTTCCTCGCCTGTGCCTTCAAATGCATAGAGCATAAGGGTCGTATTATTGACCACAGGACTTGCCAGCCTGCGCACCGTATACTCAACGTCATCCGCCGTCACCGGCGTTCCGTCCGACCATGTGGCCGCATCGTCAATGTGCACCACGAAATTGATGTTATCCTCCGTGGTAACGCTGTCCGCCAGCATTCCCTGAAAATTTAAGTCCTTGTCAAGCTCCATCAAAGGCAGAAACATCAGACCTACCGCATACTTGTTGATTTCAGTCTGGTCAACCACAAACGGATTGATGCCGCCCAAGGAATCCGTAACGCCCACATTGACAATTTTTTCCCCTGCCGCCCCTTCGTCATTTTGAGCATTTCCCGTGGAAGCTTCTCCTCCTTCCACTGCCCCGGCGGCTCCGCTATCGCCTGCTTCACTGCCGCCGCCGGATGATGAACACCCTGCCGCGGAAAGGGCAAGTACTGCCATCAGCAAAAAGCTTAGCAGCCTTCTTGTAAATTTTTTCATAATTCTCTACTCCTCCATTACAAACTACCGGGTTCCGTAAGATTCGAACCCCATATATTTTAGTTGGTTCATTATACTGTTACAGTAAAAAATTGTCAATATTTTCAAAAATAATTTGCCAGTCAACCCGTAAATTATTGTAGTGCCCTTTCAATATAAAATTGCGGCTAAAATCCCTAATGGCCGCCGTTAAATAAAGGGGTGGATAAATACCTGTCCCCGGAATCCGGCAAAAGGACCACTATGGTTTTCCCCGCGTTTTCAGGTCTTTTGGCCAGAATTGCAGCCGCCTTAAGCGCCGCGCCTGAGGAAATGCCCACCAAAATCCCTTCGCTTACCGCAAATGTCTTTCCCTCTGCAAAGGCGTCCTCATTCTCAATCGCAATGACCTCATCGTAAACTTCCGTATTTAACACCTCCGGAACAAAGCCCGCTCCAATCCCCTGAATTTTGTGAGGGCCTGCATTTCCTTTTGACAATACGGGGCTTGAGGCAGGTTCCACCGCAACAATCTTTATCGCGGGATTTTGCGCCTTCAGATATTCTCCCACACCGGTGATTGTCCCCCCGGTTCCCACGCCTGCTACAAAAATATCCACCTTTCCCTCTGTCTGCTCCCATATTTCAGGCCCGGTGGTCTCCCGGTGAGCTTTGGAATTGGCGGGATTCTCAAACTGTCCCAAAATAACGGCGCCGGGGATAGTGTCCCTAAGCTCCTGCGCCTTCGCAATAGCACCCGTCATGCCCTTTGCTCCTTCCGTCAGCACCAGCTCCGCCCCATATGCCCCGAGCAGATTCCTGCGCTCCATGCTCATAGTGTCGGGCAGCGTAAGAATTGCCCTGTATCCTTTTACCGCCGCCACTGCCGCAAGTCCAATGCCCGTATTTCCGGATGTGGGCTCAATAATCGTTGCCCCCGGTTTTAAGATTCCGCTTTTCTCCGCATCCTCTATCATTGCCAGCGCAACCCGGTCCTTGACAGATCCTGCCGGATTTAAATATTCCAGTTTTGCTAAAATAGCCGCCTGCGTAATGCCTGCCCTCCTGGCATAACGGTTTAACTTCAAAACAGGCGTGCCGCCGATAAGCTCTAAAGCGCTCTCCTTTACTTTATTCATACTTTCCCTCCAAAGTTTTTATTTCCTACTTAATCAGTAGGATTAATGTGTTTTACATTATATTCCATATTTTATCTTCTGTCAAACTCAAAATGGATTTTTTTGTCATTGCCAAAAAATAACGTGTAAAGACATCAGACCCGAATTCTTGACAAATATGTCAAATAGCGTTATATTACAATCACTTTGCACCGAACTTTCAATATAATAAATTATAATCAAAGCGCATAGAATGTTACCGGTTCTGTCCGTTGCCCAAAAAATTTTTTCACACAACAACTTTGCGCTTACGCCCAAATTTAAGGGCTGCTGGTAAGAATGGGGGATTAGTGTGAATTCAGAGATTTCACACATCCTGATTTATACGCCCGCTGAAGCGGGCAGATGGGAGTTAAAGTGAAAAATCTTTTGAACTACCAGACATCAGAGTATGACTGCGGACCAGTTACCGTACTCAACGGCATACGATACCTTTTTGAGCGGGAGGATATTCATCCCGATTTGGTGAAATTTATTATGCTTTATTGTTTAGACACCTGCAATGAATCGGGAGACCCCGGCAAGCACGGCACCTCTCCTTCCGCCATAGACTTTTTGTCCCGTTGGTTAAATCACTATGGGGAAACCAGAAATTTCCCTCTTCACTGCGAATACTATTCCGGGGAAGCCGTAACTATCACGCCGGACAGCCCCATCACCAAAGCTCTTGCCGTCGGCGGAGTGGTTTTGGTTCATCTTTTCCTGGGCGTGGATCATTATGTTCTTTTGACAGGCATTGAGGAAGACAGGGTTTTACTTTTTGACCCTTTCTATGAGGAGCTTGATGACCCGGAATTAGACGAAGAATATTTCACGGAAGAAATTTCTTTTATTACAGACCAGCCCAAAAAAGCCAATCGTTCCGTATCCATACGGCGACTGAACCGCACCACCAAAGATTATTACGAAATGGGAGAGATTTCTTCCCGGCTGGCCCTGGTTATGTTTAACACGGCGCTTACTTAAACAACATTTTTTACCTCCCGACGCCTCCTTCGAAAAGTATCGGTTTATTGTGATGGAAAAGGACTGCTCCCGGCAGCCCTTTTTGTACGCTTACTGTTCCATCTGTCTCCCCAGAAAACCGGCCGCCGACTGAATCAGCTTTTGCTCTACCTCCCCCATTTTACCTTTCTCTCCATTGTCAATCAGCACTACCCCGCCAATCATATCGCCTTCGCAGATAATAGGGCTGATTGCCTCCTGCTGAAATTCATCGGTTACATCCTGTGTAATCGGAATAAAATGGGAATCCTCTTTTGATGCTATCAGCATTTCCCTTTTATTTAACTTTTCCTCCAACTCTTTACTGATAGATTTACCAAGAATACTTTTATAGCCTCCCGACACCGCAATAAACTGGTCTCTGTCCGCAATCAGGGCTGTCCTGCCCGAGACCTGCGCCAAGCTTTCCGCATATTGTTTAGCAAATGTATTCATTTCACCAATAGGCGAATATTTTTTTAATATAATCTCGCCTTCCCTGTCGGTAAATATTTCCAGCGGGTCACTTTCCCGGATTCGGAGGGTCCGTCTGATTTCCTTGGGTATTACAATACGGCCTAAGTCGTCTATTCGTCTCACAATACCTGTAGCTTTCATAAAAAATAAACCTCCATTTACGCTAATAGTAAAAAATTACTCTTGTACTATTATTTGTAAAAGAAGGCTTATTATACATGAAAATTTAGATCAAACTTTGGCACAAAGCTTTCCCCTGCGGTATCCCCTTCCTGAATAAAGGCATTTCTTACCCCTAAATCAATGGCATAGTCTACAACAGCCTCATACTCTCTTTTTGTCACCTTTCTGCACAATTCCTTATAATCAGCGCCCTCCATGACTTTTAAAAAAGATGTGTATTGATTCATTAAACTAATGTAAATTCTGTCCCCATAGGTTTCATACAGATATTTTACAACCGCTTTTGCATTTTTCTTATGTCCCGGCAAAATCAGGTGCCTGACAATGATTCCTTTTTGCATCATTCCTTTTTCGTCAAAAACGGCGTCTCCCGCTATCTGTGTCATTTCTTCGAGGGCCGCCGCCGCAACGGCCGGATAATCCGGGGCTTTAGAATATTTTTCCGCCAAACCCTTCTCCATATACTTAAAATCTGTCAAAAAAACATCAATAATTCCCGCTAAATTTCTTATCACTTCCCTTTTTTCATAGCCGCTTCCATTATATACCACCGGCAGGATAAGCCCCATATCCTTTGCCGTCAAAACAGCCTCCGCAATCTGATCCATATAATGATCCGGCGTCACAAGATTAATGTTGGCCGCTCCCTTTGCCTGAAGCTCTAAGAAAATTTCCGCAAGCTGCCTTACGGAAACCTGCCTGCCTTTTTTTCCTCCTGCAATTTCATGGTTCTGACAGTAAACACATCTTAAGTTACAGCCGGAAAAAAATACCGTGCCTGACCCCGCCTCCCCCGATATACAGGGTTCCTCCCACATATGAAGCGCCGCCCTTGCCACAAAAATCCTGTTATCCGAAAGGCAATAGCCCGTCTGCCCGACCTTCCGGTTTACCCCACATTCCCTGGGGCACAGGTTACAGGGGCTGCTGCTTAGCTCCTTCCATTCGATAGCCATTATTTTCCCTATTCCTGCGCTACTTCTCACTCTTCCCCACATGCCGCTTTGCGGCACAAACAATGCATAAATTATTTCGGAAGAATCGCCCCAGGCGATTCTTCGCGAGATGACTTAGATTTTCTTAGGCGGCGTTTTCTGCCGCCTTAGAAGATCTTCATCTCGTTTTCACTTCTCCTCCCCATACAGTTCTTCCCACTCGTCCCTTGGAATTGCGGTGATATTTCCCAAATCATAATAAACCTCATAAAACAGATTAATCCAATAATCTTTATCATCCTGCAAATCCGATTCATGGGCATTGCTGTAAGGGGTCTTAAAGGCTTCCCTGAACTGCGGTATTACCAAAATACCGTCTTCCTCCGGATCACCCTTTTCCTCCCAGATTAAGTTAATCCTCTCCTGTTCCTCCCTGTATATCCTGGCCAAATTTACCAGATTATCCAAATAAGCAAAAAACAGCCACGCGCACAGCACACAGGCCAAACTGTACTTTGCCGCACGAATCGTCTGCTCCGTATCCGATACGTCGATTATCCCCTGAATGCATCCTGCAAACAGAAAAATGCCTGCGCCAAAGAAAGCCCTGTCCGCGGGAGTAGGCGCAATGGCAAGGGCATAACACGTAGCCGTTGCCGCCACCAAAAAAAGGATTGTTTCATTATTGCGCAGCCGTTTAAAGCCGCACAATTTTTTTTGCAGCGCCAGCAGCACGAGCACAATAATGGTTATCACAATTACCACAAAAAACAATTCCCTAATCCTCAGCGTCAGCTTATAAATTCTTGAAAGAAGGCCTACAAGGCCCGTATACTCTCCCTCGGACATGGTTGCACTTCTGCTTCTTACGCCCGGCGCAGAAATCATTCCTAAAATACCGCAGCACATACCCAAAACGCCGGAAATCATAAAAGGATAAATACCCTTTTCTTTCCTTTGTCTTCTGTCCAGCCAAAAGTTGCATCCAAACATGAGTACCAACAGCAGGCCGCCGCCGGATGTATTTTCATTACACCACCCGGCCGCCACACCAAAAATAAAGGCCCCGGCCGCTACCGGCAGATGGTGTTTTATTTTATCCACATGGTACAGAAAATATCGGTAAAAAGTCACAAATCCTAAAATAAACACGCTTCCCCAAAGATAATTGCAGGAACCGCATATCCAAAGCATTGTCTGTCCAAAGCTCACTGCAAATTTCCATAAAAATGTAATAATCAGGATGAGGACAAAAATATCATACTTCTTTTTGCGCCGGATATTGGCATACATGACAAGCGCAAGGGCGATGAACATCAGGCTGTTTATCAGATTAAACACCCATTTATCAAATACCAGGGAAAGTCTCACATTAAACTGTCCGATTACCCTTCCGCTGTTTGAAATATATTCCCCGTACTGCTGCTTTACCAAATCCCAAAGGGATTTTGCCTGGCGTACTTCAATTGCGTAAGCATAATCGTCCGACAAGTAGGGCGTTAGAAAATTATAGGCAAGAATCATAAAAAATGATACTGCCAATATAAGCCAAAAAATCTGTTTTCTATATTTTTCCGTAAAAGCTGTCACATTGTTTTCCTTTCCCGGTATCGTCCGATACCTGTTTAACGGGCCGGTCCCCAAACGGCGGCAAAACTATTACTGCTTATTTTATCAGAAGTAAATATGGAATGCAATTAGGTAGTGCATCGGCAAAAAATATGTTATACTTAATCTGCGCAGAAAGCGGCGCGGAAATGAGGAGATTTATGAACGAAAAAGTTTTACACACTTTAGAATATACAAAAATTATCCATTTATTAACCCAGAAGGCGTCCTCCGACCCGGGGAGAGCTATGTGCCGGGAGCTAGTGCCCTTCACCGACCTTAAGGTTATCGAAGCGGCCCAAAGGGAAACTGCGGATGCCCTTTCCATGCTTTTTGCCAAAGGATCTACCTCCTTTGGGGGAAACCGGGACGTGTCCGTATCGCTGCGTTCTCTGGAAATCGGGAGTACTCTGTCCGCCCCTGAGCTTTTAAAAATCGCCGGCCTTCTTGATAATGTGAATAGAATCAAGTCTTATAGCAGAGGGCCAAGGGACGAGGAAAAGGAAACTTCCCTTACCGGTTACTTCCATGCCTTAGAGCCCCTTACCCCCCTTGCCAATGAGATAAACCGCTGTATTCTTTCCGAGGAGGAGATAGCAGACGACGCCAGCCCGGGCCTTAAACATGTAAGACGTTCCATCTCCTTAACCGGCGATAAAATTCATTCGCAGCTGGCGGGCATGGTAAACGGTTCTTACCGCAGCTACCTGCAGGACGCCGTCATCACCATGAGGGATAACAGGTACTGCATTCCCGTTAAAGCGGAATATAAAAGCCAGGTGCCCGGTATGATTCATGACCAGTCCTCCACCGGCTCCACCTTCTTTATTGAGCCGGCGGCGATTGTAAACCTGAACAACCAATTAAAAGAGCTTGCCCTTAAGGAAAAAGAAGAAATAGAAGCCGTTCTGGCCGCCTTAAGCGCCCAGGTTTCGAATCATATTTCAGAGATAGCCGAAAACCAGAGGATTATGACCTTTTTGGATTTTGTGTTTGCCAAAGCTCACCTCGCCATGGAGCAAAATGCCACCATGCCGCTTTTTAACCGGGAGCATTACATTCATATCCGCAAAGGGCGTCATCCCCTTCTTCCCCCGAAGAAGGTGGTTCCTATTGACGTTGAACTTGGAAAGGATTTCGACCTGCTGGTGATCACCGGCCCCAACACCGGCGGAAAAACGGTTTCCCTAAAGACCGTAGGGCTTTTTACCCTGATGGGGCAGGCCGGTCTTCATATTCCGGCTCTGGATCGCTCGGAGCTTTCCATTTTTACCGAAGTGTACGCTGATATTGGGGATGAGCAAAGCATCGAGCAGAGCCTGAGTACCTTTTCCTCCCATATGACCAGTATCGTCTCCATTTTAAAAAATGCGGATGAAAATTCTTTATGCCTGTTCGACGAATTGGGCGCCGGCACCGACCCTACCGAGGGAGCGGCCCTTGCCATCGCCATTTTAGACCACCTGCACACAAGCGGCATCCGCACCATGGCCACTACTCACTACAGTGAGCTTAAGGTGTATGCGTTATCAACCGATTTCGTGGAAAACGCCTGCTGTGAATTTAATGTGGAAACATTAGCGCCCACCTACAGACTTTTAATCGGTATCCCCGGCAAGAGCAACGCCTTTGCCATTTCCTCAAAGCTGGGACTGCCGGACTATATCATAGAAGCTGCCAAAAAGCAGATTACCACCGAGGAAAAAAGCTTCGAGGATCTGATTACCGATTTGGAAAACAGCCGCCTTACCATAGAAAAGGAACGTCTGGAAATTGCTTCCTATAAAGAAGAAGTAAAAACCCTAAAGGAAAAATTACAGGCTAAAAATGAAAAAATAGACAGTGCCAAAGACCGTATCCTGCGCAGGGCCAACGAAGAGGCCCGGGAAATTTTGCAGGAGGCTAAAAATGTGGCCGACGAGACCATTCGCGTCTACCAAAAGGCCGGGCCCGGCGCTTCCCTGAAAGATTTGGAAAAAACCAGAGAGCGGCTGCGCGGCGAAATCGGCAAAAAGAACGATAAGCTTGCTCTGACACAGAAAGAACCGCAAAAGAAACAGCAGTTGAAACCGGAACAGCTTAAAATTGGAGACAGCGTCAAAATTCTTTCCATGGGGCTTAAGGGCACGGTAAGTTCCCTTCCCGACCACAAAGGAAACGTATTCGTCCAATGCGGCATCATGCGTTCCCAGGCAAATATAAAGGATTTGGCCCCCTTGGAGGAGGAGACGCCCCCCGGCCTTTCCGCTTTACAAAAAAGCCATACCAGCCGGGCGAAAATGTCAAAATCCTTAAATATTTCTTCCGAGATCAACTTACTTGGACGAACGGTGGACGAAGCTCTTGCGGAGCTCGACAAATATTTGGACGACGCCTACTTATCCCATCTTTCCACCGTAAGGGTGGTACACGGTAAGGGCACAGGCGCTCTGCGCAGCGCAGTGCACAGCCATTTAAAGCGCGTAAAATATGTTAAGTCCTACCGTTTGGGAGAATACGGCGAGGGCGACGCCGGCGTTACAATTGTTACTTTTAAGGAGTAGCCCGGGTCTTTGCCCCACAAGTCAAAGTCTCTCGCGGCGGCCGCCAAATATCCATGATACCGATGGAATTAAGTACATCTGCCCGGCTCGTTGCCGCGGGAATAAATATAGGAGATTCGTAATTAATATGGTAAACAGACAAAAAATTTTAATTGTAGACGACGACAGCAACATTGCCGAATTAATTTCCCTTTATCTGACAAAGGAATGCTTTGAAACCATGATTGCAGGAGATGGGGAGAGTGCTCTGGTTCTTGCGGATACCTTTGCGCCAAATTTAATTTTACTGGATCTGATGCTTCCCGGTATGGACGGCTATCAGGTGTGCCGTGAAATCCGCGCCAAATCCGCCATCCCCATTATCATGCTTTCCGCCAAAGGAGAAATTTTTGATAAAGTTTTGGGCCTTGAATTGGGCGCAGACGATTATATGGAAAAGCCCTTTGATTCCAAAGAGCTGGTGGCCCGGGTAAAGGCCGTGCTGCGCAGATATAAGCCCGCTCCCGCCGCTTCCGATCCGCAGGATGTGAAATGTGTGGAATACCCTGATCTTTCCATCAATCAGACCAATTATTCCGTGATTTATAAAGGAAAACACATAGAAATGCCTCCTAAGGAGCTGGAACTATTGTATTTCCTCGCCTCCTCCCCAAACCATGTTTTTACAAGGGAGCAGCTTCTTGACCAGATATGGGGCTATGAATACATTGGGGACACCAGAACCGTAGACGTACACATCAAAAGGCTCCGGGAAAAAATAAGCGACCACGCCGGCTGGCGTATTGCCACCATCTGGGGCATTGGCTACAAGTTTGAGGTGCGCTGATGAGAAAAACCCTTTACCTGAAGTTTTTGTTAGCTTACTTTATTTTTGGGGTTTTTGGCTTTATCGTTGTGGCAACCTTTGTAAATAGTATGACTATGGAGCACCTGAAATATGAAAAAGCGGACGCCCTTTATCGGGAGGCCACTTTAATCGCCAACACCTACGCCTCGGATCTTTACAACAACGAAACCTCCCTGGACACTGTCAAAAAACAGCTGGACGCCTTAGACACCTATCTTTCCGCCAACCTGTGGATTATCAACCCTTCCGGGCGTATGGTTTTGGATTCGCAATCGCCCGTTGATGTGGAGAGCGAAACGGTGATTGAGGGCTTTGACCCTACCATTACGGAAAAATCTTATTACACAATCGGATATTTTTTTGACAGCTTTACCCAGGAACAGCTAAGTGTATTTGCGCCCATCACCTCAGATTATAAGGTGCGGGGTTATGTGGTAATCCATTATCCCATGAGCAATATCATTGCATCCTGCAACAGCCTTTTGAATATCTCCTATTTGATGCTGATTATTCTGTTTTTGCTTTCCATGATTATCCTGATCTTTTTCACGGAGATGGTTTACCTTCCCCTGCGCAGGATCACCGAAGCCACCGAGCAGTACGCCGCGGGAAATATGCATTATGAATTTCAGATTGACAGTGAAGATGAAATCGGATATCTGGCCGCCTCCCTTTCTTATATGGCAAGCGAAATTGCCCGCGCCGAGGATGACCAGAAAAAATTTGTGGCGAATGTTTCCCATGACTTCCGTTCACCCCTCACCTCCATCAAAGGCTATTTGGAGGCCATGCTCGATGGAACCGTCCCCCCTGAGCTCTACGAAAAATATCTGAATATTGTTCTCAATGAAACGGAAAGGCTCACCAAGCTCACAAACAGCCTGCTCACATTAAACAATTTAAACACCAGGGGGATCATGCTGGATAAGAGCAGCTTTGACATCAATAAGGTGATACGCAACACTGCCGCCTCTTTTGAGGGTACCTGTAAAAGCAAAACCATTGCCATAGAACTGATTCTCACCGGCGACGAACTGTTCGTCAATGCCGATATCGGAAAAATCCAACAGGTGCTTTATAACCTGCTGGATAACGCCATCAAATTCAGCAATCCGGATTCCATCATTAAGATTGAAACCACGGAAAAGCACAATAAAGTTTTCGTATCCGTAAAGGATAAGGGGATCGGGATTCCCAAGGACAATTTAAAACTGATTTGGGACCGGTTTTACAAATCCGACCTTTCAAGAGGGAAGGATAAAAAAGGAACCGGCCTTGGCCTTTCCATCACAAAAGAAATTATTCATGCCCACGGAGAGCATATCAATGTAATCAGCACGGAAGGGGTGGGCTCCGAATTTATCTTTTCCCTTCCCATAGAAGATGACGGGGACGGGGATTGAACCGATAACAAACGCAGCTCCATGTCAGGAAAGCTGCGTTTGTTACTTTCAAAACTCCTCCGCAAACAGTCGCTTGTCCCGTCGCTCTTTAAAAAAACGCTCTCTTTGCAGAGTAATGTTTATATAACTATAGTTCTTCGCCATTGGTGCGAATCAGATTTTGATACCAGTAAGCGGAATCCTTCCAGATTCTCTCCTGTGTCCGGTAATCCACATAAACAAGTCCAAATCTCTCGAAATACCCCTTTGCCCACTCAAAGTTGTCCATCAAAGACCATTGGAAATATCCGTGGAGCTCAATTTCTCCCGCAGCCCTCTTTAACTCCTTCAAATATCTGGCAAGGAAATCAATTCTGTTAGGATCGTGCACCTTTCCGTCAAGGGAAACCGTATCATGGCAGGAAAGACCGTTTTCCGTGATGTAAATGGGTTTCTTATACCGTTCATACAAAAACTTAGGGCCCCAATACAGACATTCCGGCGTTACCGGCCAGCCTATGGCGGTTCTGGGGAAGCCTTCATAACGCCTTACTTCTTCCGGCTTCCCATCCTTTCCCATGCGGACGCATCTTCCGTTGTATATGTTCTGCCCATACATGTCGATGGGCTCGGAAATAAGCTTCATATCTTCCTCCGTAATCTTCGGGAGATACGGCTCATAATATTTCAGCCCTTCTTCCGGATAACGCCCAAAAAGCACCGGATCCGACCACCATGTCACATTCCAGGTCCAATATCCGGCATCCTCCGGCAGGGAGAACAAAAGCTGCCTTGCCGCTTCAATATTTTCCGGCGTTTCCGTCTCCGGATAACACATGGAACCTGTGGGGGCATACCCAATGGTAAGGGGCTGCTTCCCATACTGACGCAGCATCTGCACCGCGCGGCCATGGGCTTTCATGGCATTATGCGCCATTTCCAGCGTATCCTGAATGGGAGCCTTAAGTCCGGGGGCATGCTCTCCGGAGAGGAAGCCAAGCCCTACAAAGCACTGAGGCTCGTTTAAAGTAAAGAAATGCGTCACTCTGTCGCTGAAACGTTCCGCAATAAGCTTAGCATAAGCGCCAAACCATTCCACAATCTCCGGATTCATCCAGCCTCCCCTTTTGTATACCTCATAAGGCAGCTCCCAGTGATACAATGTGATATACGGCACTATGCCGCTCTCCAAAAGCGCGTCGATTAAATTGCTGTAAAAAGCAATGCCCGCCTCGTTCACCTTTCCGAATCCATCCGGCATTACCCTCGACCAGTCAATGGAAAAACGATAGCCTTTCAGTCCCATTTCCTTCATAATGGCGACATCTTCCCTGAAACGATGATAATGATCGCACGCCACCTCCCCGGTATGGTTATCATACACATGTCCCGGCTGCTTTGTATAAATGTCCCAGACATGCTTTCCTTTCCCATCCTCATTGACCGCTCCCTCAATCTGGTAGGCGCTGGTGGCCGCGCCCCACACGAAATCCTTTGAAAATCCCATAATTCCTTCTCCTGTTCTGTTTATTCTTCACAACCATAAACACTGTGATAGCTAAATTATACCCCTTCGCCATACGAAATACAATTCATCTTTCCCTGAGAACCGAAATCATTTAACATAGCCGGTTCCCACATCCATTTTGATATTTCCATTTTGGTGTTTCCACTTTGATAATTGAATAGACTTTACGCCTGAACTGTGATAATCTAAATGGCATAATCAGAGTCCTGCTAAGCCCATAATACAATATGGAATAAAAAGAAATTTTGACAAGGAGAAGCCGCCATGCACATTATCTTACATCAACCGGAAATACCCGCCAACACCGGAAACATCGGCAGAACCTGCGCCGCCACTAAAACCGGACTTCACCTGATAGAGCCTCTGGGGTTCCGGCTAAATGAAAAAGAAATAAAACGGGCCGGTATGGATTACTGGGAGCGTCTTAACGTGGCCAGATACATAAACTTTGACGAATTTAAGTCCATCCACCCCAATGCCAAAATCTGGATGGCAACCACAAAGGCAAAACACGTTTACACCGAGGTTTCCTATGGCCCTGATGATTTTATTATGTTTGGAAAGGAGAGCGCCGGTATTCCGGAAGAAATTCTGGTGGATTATGAAAAAACATGCATCCGCATCCCAATGTTTCCCGAAATCCGTTCCCTGAATCTTTCCAATGCCGTTGCCATCGTCCTTTACGAAGCCCTTCGCCAACAGAACTTTGCACAGTTACAGCTAGAAGGGGATCTCCACAGACTCCATTGGAAAGAATAAACCGCATTTTTTCAAAAATTTTCCGAATAACCCATAAATTTTTTCTCCCCCGGCGTATCATTAGTAAATTACATAAGCAAGAAGGGAGGATTTGTATGAAAAAAATTTATGTTCAATTGGCTTTGGGAATGATTGTTTTGGGACTGACAGGATGCGGAAAGGCTGTTTCCGGTCAAATACCGGAGCAGGAGCAGGCTATGACCGACGGCATTGGAAATCAGCCTGCTGTTTCCGACAGCGCGCCTGCCGCCCTGGGGGCGCCCGCATCAGATTATCGCCCAAATTCTATTACGGTAAACAGCAGTGAAAATGTCACTGTGGTTCCTGATATTGCAGAGGTTGTCTACGCGGTTCGCACCGAAGCTTCCGACGCGGCGGCCTGCCAGCAACAGAATGCGGAATCGGTCAGTCAGGTGATTGAATTGTTGAAGAGTCTGAACATTGAGGAGACCTCTATCCAGACTTCGGATTACTACATGAACCCCGTTTATGACTACAGCAACAACAGATCGCGGGTTGTCGGATATGAATCCATCACCACGCTGACCGTATCCGACCTTCCAATTGACCACCTTAACGGTATTCTTTCCCAGTCCGTTTCATCGGGAATCAATACCATTCAGTCCATTACCTACCAGGCAAGTAAATACGATGAGAGCTATCAGGCCGCCCTTAGCGCCGCAGTAGAAACCGCTCATCAAAAGGCCCAGGTATTAGCCGATGCCGCCGGGTGCAGCGTAGGGTCTGTCATTAACATTCAGGAAACCAGCGGTTATTCCGAAGCCCGGTATAGCGACTCGGCCCTTGCCAATAAATACCGTTCCGGCGGGGTCAAAGAAGAATATGCCCTGACAGATAGCGCCGCAGGAATCATGCCCGGTGAAATTCAGGTGGAGGCAAGTATTGTGGTGGAATATCAGCTTTATTAATTTCTTTTTATTGACAAACAAAATTTCGAATGCTAAAATTTTTACATTAAAGCAAAGACGCTATGGCCTTGCCGTAGTGTCTTTTTTTGTTTATATACGGAGGGTAATTATGGCAGTAAAATATGTTTTTGTAACAGGCGGTGTGGTTTCGGGGCTTGGGAAGGGGATTACGGCGGCTTCGCTTGGCAGGCTTTTGAAGGCCCGCGGATACAAGGTGACCATGCAGAAATTCGATCCCTATATCAACATTGATCCGGGCACCATGAATCCCATTCAGCATGGGGAAGTATTTGTCACCGACGACGGAACGGAAACGGATTTGGATCTTGGACATTATGAGCGATTTATTGATGAAAACTTGGACAAAAATTCCAACGTAACCACCGGCAAAATCTACTGGTCTGTGCTGCAAAAGGAACGCCGGGGAGACTACGGCGGAGGAACGGTCCAGGTCATTCCCCATATCACCAATGAGATTAAAAGCAGGTTTTACAGGAATTTTATGGATGAGAGCACCCGAATTGCCATCATAGAAGTGGGCGGCACGGTGGGCGACATAGAGAGTCAGCCTTTTCTTGAGTCTATCCGTCAGTTTCAGCATGAAGTGGGCCATGAAAACGCCATTTTAATCCATGTTACCCTAATCCCCTATCTGAAAGCTTCCCAGGAGATGAAAACCAAGCCGACGCAGGCAAGCGTAAAAGAATTGCAGGGAATGGGAATCTGGCCGGATATTATCGTATGCAGAAGCGAATATCCCTTAGATCAGGCCATTAAAGATAAAATTGCCCTGTTTTGTAACGTCCCCAGCAACCATGTGCTGCAAAATCTTGACGTGGAATACCTGTACGAGGCTCCCCTTGCCATGGAAAAGGAGCGTCTGGCCCAGGTTGCCTGCCACTGTCTGAATCTGGATTGCCCTGAGCCGGATCTTGCCGACTGGAAGAGTATGGTAGACTCTCTGCGCTCTCCTGAAGGAGAGGTATCCGTCGCCATAGTGGGCAAATATGTACAGCTCCACGACGCCTATATCAGCGTAGTGGAAGCTTTAAAGCACGGAGGCATTTCCAACCGGGTTACCGTAACCATCAGATGGATTGATTCCGAAACCTTATCCCCGGAAAATGCGGACGACCTTTTAGGGGATGTGGGAGGCATTCTAGTTCCCGGAGGATTTGGCTCCCGGGGTATCGAAGGAAAAATCTGCGCCATCGCCTATGCAAGAACCCACGAGATTCCTTTCCTTGGCCTGTGCCTGGGTATGCAGCTTGCCATCGTGGAATTTGCCCGTAATATCATTGGCTTTAACGACGCCCACAGCATTGAGCTTAATCCTTCCACCACCCATCCCGTCATCGCCCTAATGCCCGACCAAAACGGCGTAGAAGATATTGGAGGCACCTTAAGGCTCGGTTCTTATCCCTGCGTGCTGGACAAAACCTCAAAGGCTTTTGCCTTATACGGGGAGGAAATCATATATGAACGCCATCGGCATCGCTATGAGGTGAACAACGATTACCGCAATGCCCTGACGGAATACGGCATGAAGCTTTCCGGCCTTTCGCCGGATGGACGGATTGTGGAAATGTGCGAGCTGCCAAATCATCCTTTCTTCCTTGCAACTCAGGCTCACCCGGAACTGAAATCAAGGCCCAACAGACCCCATCCCTTGTTTAAGGGATTTATAAAGGCAGTTATGGAACATCATATAATCAAGTAAGAAAGTTTTTCTCCCCACTCGTCCCTGTGGGCCGCCGCCTGTCTTGGCAGCGAATCTCCTTATGCAGACTTGTGCATAGCAAACGCTGTCATGCCTTACAAGCCGGCTTATTGTAACAAAATTCCCCGGAAAGCTACATACTTTCCGGGGAATATATCTCTTTCGGATTACATTCTGGCAATATCCACATTTTCTTTAAACCACTTATACGCCAGCGCAACTCCTTCTTCCAGCTCAACCTTATGGCTCCATCCAAGACTGTGAAGCTTATCCACGTTCGTCAGCTTTCTGGGCGTTCCGTCCGGCATATTTTTATTCCACACAATTTCTCCCTCAAAGCCGACCACCCTTTGAACCGTTTCCGCCAGCTCCCTGATAGTGACTTCCTTACCTGTTCCAATATTTACATGCTGCTCCCCGTCATAATTTTCAAGCAGGAATACACAGGCGTCCGCCATATCATCCACATAAAGAAATTCCCGTAAGGGCGTTCCCGTACCCCACAGTTCCACCGTGGGCTTATTGTTCACTTTCGCCTCATGGAATTTACGAATCATGGCAGGCATAACATGAGACCCCTCTAAATCGTAATTATCATAGGGACCATACAAGTTTGTGGGCATACAGCTGATAAAATCATCCCCATACTGTCTTTTATAAAATTTACACATTTCAAGTCCCGCTATCTTGGCAATCGCGTAGGCTTCGTTGGTCTCCTCCAAAGGGCCGGTCAAAAGAGCGTCCTCCGGAATCGGCTGTGGCGCCATCCTGGGATAAATACAGGTGCTTCCCAGAAAAAGAAGTTTTTTCACCTTAAATTTATGACAGCAGTCAATCACATTACACTGAATCTGCATATTTTCATAAGCAAAATCCGCAGGCGTTGTATTATTGGCATTGATACCGCCCACTTTAGCCGCCGCCAGAACCACGACATCCGCTTTCTCCTTCTCAAAAAAGTCCCGCACCATGGCCTGATTGGTCAAATCCAGTTCCCTGTGGGTCCTCCCAATCACATTCACATACCCTTTTGCCTCCAAATTCCTGACAATCGCACTGCCTACCAGGCCCCTGTGGCCTGCCACATAAATTTTGTCCGCTTTGTTCATCGTCATATCCCTCCATGCTTCCAATTGCCCTCAAATTTGTCAATTATATTCCTTTAAGCTATTTAAGCAAACCTCCATGCCGCTACCCTGCATCAGCATAAATCCGGATAAGGAATGCCTGTTAATGTATCACATCACGAAAGCCCTCCCGTATGGTATCACCCAGGAAAATATCCTCCGCCCTCACCGGCGCCGACGGGAAATCCCGATACCCTACTCTATCTCCCTGCACCGGATAGTAAAAAGTATATCCGTGAAGCTCATAGGAGACCGTATCAAAATTTTCATAATCCTTTTGTCTGACCAAATATTGGCTGGTTGCTCCCTTTGCCGTCTCCACGCCAAAGGCCGCCAGTTTATAAGTCCCGGCCAGCGCAATTACTATCAGATATATTTTAAACCTGTCCATATGGGGACTGATGATTAAATACAAATATCCCCACACCAGCACCGGAAACATCCATAAAAATACACACCCATACCGAACCAGCGGCGCGCTCAAAAGCCAAAACAAAAAGCATGCCATCAGTGTTCCGGCCGTATGAAGAAAGTCCAGCATATCATTTCTTCTTTTTATAACTGCATAAGCCAGATACACCATCCATAATGAAATTCCCAAAAGGGCCATAACCAGAAAAGCTTTATTACTTCCGTCTAACTGCGCCGCCCACTCAGGCAGCCACTTTAAGGGGGGATCCCCATATCTTCCTACGTCGCTAAATCCCCTGCCCCACACCTGTATCTCCTTTGCATCATAATCCGCCATCCCCTTAGGAATCTTAAAAGCAAAAGAAAACAAATCAATTGAAGTAAAAGGATAAACCAGCCAGCCGGACAAAATCACATTACGTATCAGAAACGGCAGAACCGTTAAAATCCCCGCCGCCAAAAATTTAAGAATTTCTTTTCCCCGCTTTTCCTTTAACATCATGATTGCCGGCTTAACCGTAAGCAGAAGGATAAGCGCTCCGGAAAGTTTCACCGTGATTACGCTCACACTCAGCACACATAATAAGGCATATGGCAGGTAGGAATCTTCCTTTTTCTCAATTAGCTCCAGCCACCTTATCAGAATAAAAAAGACCAAAAGCACCATAAAGTAATCCGATGCCGGGGACACCATCTCGTCAAAAATCATTAGCAGATAATAGATGGCGATAATCCTTGCAAAATCTGAAAGCGCGGGCTTTTTCATTCCCCCTTTTATGAATGCTTCCAGGCACACCAGCGCCAGTAAAAAAGCCAGAAAACCCGCGCAGCAATGATAAGATTGTCCCCCCAAAAAGGCCATGCTGTATAGCGCTGACAGACAAAATGCCGCGCTGTTATAAGCCAGCCTGCTATGCAAATTGCCTAAACCGGGAACCACTCCATATTCTTCGATCCAACGAATGCTCTGAGCATGATACAATCCTGTGTCATAATGTATCACTCCCATAGAAGCGCCATAAGCAAAACCTAAAAAAAGCAATAGCAGCACAACCGCCTTTACCGGCGTAACAGTCAGTCTGAAGGTATGCAGATGATTTAAAAATACTCTTTTCAAGAAAATAATGCAAAAAACGCATGCAAAGAGCAAAATTACATTGGCTGCAAGCCCAACCTTCCAAAATATGCTGAAAAACTGCGCAAAAACCGTGACTGCCCCAATGCCTGCATACAGATAACTAACCTTGTGTCCACAGGAATAATTCTCTCCTGCAATTAACCTGATAGAGGCGACTCCTATCACATAACAGGTAAACAGCATATACAGCCAGATGAGAATAACAGAAAGCATTCGACCATCCTCTTTTACAATGGCAGGGCTATTTCTTCATTTTCCCTTCCTTATATTCCTCACAACTGATTCCGGCTATCTCCTTTAAGTCGGCATCCATCATCATTGCTACAAGTCCCTTAAAATCTACATCCCTTTTCCAGCCCAAGATCTTTTCAGCCTTTGCGGCATTTCCCCACAAAAATTCAACCTCGGCCGGACGGTAAAATTCAGGATTCACATCCACAAGCAATTTCCCTGTTTCCGCATCATAACCCTTTTCCTTCACGCCGGTTCCTTCCCATCTGAGGGAAATACCAAGCTCCCCAAAGGCTGACTCTACAAATTCCCGCACCGTATGGGTTTCGTTAGTGGCAAGCACAAAGTCATCAGGTTTATCCTGCTGCAGCATCATCCACATTCCTTTGACGTAATCTCCTGCAAATCCCCAATCCCGCTTTGCATTCATATTTCCCAAAGATAGCTTCTCCTGTTTGCCGGCAATGATATTTGCAATTGCCAACGTGATCTTTCTTGTAACAAAATTTTCTCCTCGCCTCGGAGACTCATGGTTAAATAAAATGCCATTACATGCAAACAAGTTATAAGACTCTCTGTAATTTACCGTTATCCAATAGGAATACAGCTTTGCCGCCCCATAGGGACTCTTGGGATAAAAAGGGGTCGCCTCGCTTTGCGGCGCCGTCTCAGGCAGGCCCCCAAATAACTCTGAAGTAGACGCCTGATAATATCTGCAGTTTCCACCGTTTACGCGAATGGCCTCTAAAAGTTTCAGAGTACTCACCCCGGTAGCCTCCGCCGTATATTCCGGCACTTCAAAAGATACGCCCACATGGGACTGAGCCGCCAGATTATAAACTTCCGTAGGGCGGATTTCCGATATAAGCCGCATCAGATTACTGGAATCTGTTGTATCCGCATAATGAAGAAAAAATTTGATTTTATGATAATCCGAGTGAATCAGATGGTCAATGCGAAAGGTATTACTGATACTGTGCCTGCGCACAAGGCCATGGACTTCATACCCTTTCTCCAGCAAAAATTCCGCCAGATAAGAGCCGTCCTGCCCTGTTATTCCTGTAATAAAAGCTATTTTTTGCATAAACTGTCTCCTTTATTTTTATAGTAATCTCCATTCCGCCGCCAGGTCGGCGGCACAAACAGTAATGAAAGTTGTTAAGGTGCGCCATTTATCGGCTGTCCTCTATTTTCTTTCACAGTAAACGACATTAGAAATTGTGCTTTGGGCTCTGCAAAAATTTCCGCCTATGGCTTTAACAGAAGCCGGAAGCGACAACTTATTATGTTGTTTAAGATATATTCATAACAATCACGGCAATAATAATTCCCAGGATAGCGCCCATTAAAACCTGTAAAGGCGTATGTCCCACAAATTCTTTCAAACGTTCTTCGGCGCTAATGCGCTTGCCCATATTCATAAGAACTTCCATCATCTCGTTTAAGACCCGTCCCTGTCTGCCGGTCTCCCTGCGCACCCCCATAGCGTCATACATGACGATAATTGCAACCATCATTGTTACCGCAAACTCGAAGCTTCCTCCGCCATATTTTATCCCTGTGGAGGTTGCCAGCGCGCACACAGTTGCCGAATGGGAGCTGGGCATGCCTCCGCCCCCCACCATTCTTTCCATCAGAAACTGTTTCGTGATAATCAGGTGAATCAAAGTTTTGAGAACCTGGGCCACCAGCCATCCGAGAGCGGCTGAGACAAATATCTGATTTTGAAGTAAATCCGTAATAAAATCCATCTTATTTCAATTCCCTCATATAAACGGCCAGTGCGTCCTTCCAATCTGCAAACCGGTAGCCCCCCGTCAGCTTAAGCATATAATTTTCCAGTATGGAATATGCCGGCCTCGGCGCCTTTGCCCCAAACTCTTGCGTTGTAATTTTTTCCACTTTTGTATCCTTGCCTGCGAGCCTGAATATTTCTTCCGTAAACCGGGCCCATGAGCAGCTTCCCTCACAGGTAGCATGGAACAAACCATAATTTTCCGTAAAAATAAGCTGGGCAATGGCATGTGCAAGCTCCTTTGCACTGGTAGGGCTGCCCACCTGGTCGTCTACTACCCTGACCTTATCATTACTTTCAGATAGGCGAAGCATCGTCTTTACAAAATTCTTTCCATCCCCATAAAGCCATGCCGTTCTTAAAATAAAATATCGACGAGCAAAATCCTTTACCATATTTTCTCCCGCCAGCTTAGTGGCGCCATACACTCCCTGAGGATTGGGCCGGTCAAACTCAAAATACGGCTTATCCGTATTACCGTCAAACACATAATCCGTAGATATATGGATCATCTTTGCCCCTGTCTCGGATGAAGCAATGCTCAAATTCTTTGGCCCAATAGCATTGATGCGATAAGCCTTGTCCAATTCGTCTTCACAGGCATCCACCCCTGTGTGGGCGGCACAGTTGATAATGGCATAAGGCTTTACCTCCCTTACAAGCTCCATAACCTTATCGATGCTTGTAATATCCAGTTCCGCCACATCGGTATTTACCAATTCGATGTCATGGTTTTCCTTCCACTCAAGATTAATTGCACGTCCAAGCTGACCATTACAACCTGTTACAATAATTTTTTTCATGCTAACCTCCATTTTGACGCCTTAGAACATCTCTTTACACTTTGCCTATTATTTTACCCTTTAAATCCATTTTAGACAAGTAGTTCCCAAAATCATTCTTTTTTTATCGTGTTTCGTAATAATTTCTTAATAATTTTGTATAACATTTTACATACTTTTCTAGTGACGCTAGTTTCTTTCTGTGCTATAATTATTACCGTGTGATTTTAGGCGTACTGTTACAATTATATGAAAGAAAGTGAGGAAATATTGATGAAAAGATTACAAGTACTTTTTCTTGTAGCCTTATCTTCATCTCTTTTGTTATTTGGATGTGGAAAAAAAGATGAAGAGGTCAGTGAGACTCTTGTCCAACCTATTGTAGAGCCAATTACTGAAACAACAACTCCTGAGGAAGAGCCGGGAGAACCGGAAGAACCGGAAGAGGAAGCTGATGTTCCTCCACAGGAAGGTATGGTCAGAAGCCCCCTTACCAATGAATGGATTGACGGTGCTCTTGAGGATGTAAGACCTATCGCCGTAATGAGCCCGAATGATTCCGGCGCTCTGCCTCATTATAACTTTTCCAAAGCGGACATTTTGTATGAATGCCCTGTTGAGGGTGGTATCACCAGAAGTATGGCCGTCTTTAAGGACTGGCAGAATTTAGACCGGATCGGAAACGTAAGAAGCAGCCGTGATTATTTTATTTACTGGGCGCTGGAATGGGATTCTATCTATGTTCATTTTGGCGGCCCCTTTTATATTGACGATTTGATCGAACAGGAAAGCACAAATAATATAACAGGCTGCAGCTATGGCGCCGGTGGAAGGTCCGGTTTAAATGAAAATGCATTTTATCGTGCTACCGACCGTTCCGCTCCCCAGAATGCCTATACAAGCACAGAAGGGATTAACAGCGCTATAGACAAATTGGGATATTCCAAGACCTATCGCGATAGTTATTACGAGCCTGATCATTTCAAATTTGCATCTGAGAAAGAGCCTAACACGTTAGAGAGCTACTCTGATGCAGTCAGTGCAAAAGAAATTGACTTGTCAAAGCCTTATCCGATTACGAAAACGGCTTTTACATATAACGAGGAGGACGGATTATATTACCGCTCCATGTACGGCAAGGCGGATGTGGACGCCGCAAACGGCAACCAACAGCTGGCATTTAAGAATGTGCTTGTTCAGTTCGCTTACCATGAGGTAAGAGACGCGAAAGGGTATCTTGCTTTTCAGGTTCACGATACGACCAGAGGCGGCTACTTCTTTACAAATGGAAAAGCAATTCATGTAAACTGGGAAAAATCAACCGATTATTCGCCCACCAAGTTCTATGACGACGACGGCAATGAAATCCAGCTTAACACAGGCAAAACTATGATTTGTGTTGTCAAGGATACAGACACAATAAAAGTGGATGGAAATGACTTGAAATAAAAATTGTTTGCAGGAAAGGGGAACTAATCATGAAAAAAATCCAAAAAATTATTATGATATGTCTCTTTCCAACGCTCCTATTTTCAGGCTGCCAGCCAAAAGAAGAGGCGCAAACCCCCTTAGATCCAATTAAAAATTTAAGTCCTGCTCCACAGACTTCACAGGCTGTAGAGCAGGCGGTTTCCCCGGAGCCTGCTACGGATCTTCCTCCGGCAAACGGCATGGTCAGAAGCCGTATTACCAATGAATGGATTGATGAAGAAATTGCCGGGCGCCGTCCGATTTCTTTTATGGTCCCTAATACCAAAACGGCAAGCCAGTATGGAATTTCAAAAGCTGATATTTTGTATGAATGTAATGTTGAATCAAGTATCACCCGTTTAATGGGTATATGTGAAAACTGGGATGATATAGAAAAAATTGGAAACATCAGAAGCAGCCGTGACTACTTTATGTATTGGTCCTTTGAATGGGATGCCTTTCACATACATTATGGCGGCCCCTTTTATATGGATGACTTGCTTAGCAGAAACGATTCCGATAATATTAATCTGAATGTTGATATCTCCAAAACCTACCATTTTCGTGATGTGGCAAAAAACGATTTTGACAATGCCTTTACAAGTTCCGCTCTCATCAGAAAATATATTAACAATGCCGGGTATTCCTTAAGCTACAGAAATAATTATTCGGATGAACAACATTTTTTATTTTCATCCGATCAAATGCCTAATATGCTGACCCAATATGAGGATTCCATTGATGCGTACAAAGTAGATATGTCTCTTGCCTATCCTCTCACAAATTGCTATTTTCAGTATAATGAAGAAACCGGCCTTTATGACAGGTACCAGCATTTATCCGGTACACCTGAAGGGCCTCATATAGATCTTGCCACCAATACGCCTCTTGCCTTTAAAAATTTGTTGGTACAGAACACTTATTATGAGGTCAGAGATCAAAAAGGCTATCTTTCTTTTCAATGTCATGACACCACCCGTGACGGTTGGTTCTTCACCAATGGAAAGGGCATTCATGTTACCTGGGAAAAGCCCTCTGATTATGGCGCTACCAGATATTATGATGATAATGGCAATGAAATCAAGCTGAATACCGGAAAAACAATGATTTGTATTCTCGCAGACGGCGATGCGTTTATGGTAGACGGAAAAACAATAATCAAGTAGGAGGGAGCTAACGCTCCCTCCTACTTGATTATTGTTCAATTAATATCTCTCGCTCTTCTATTTTACTTTTCCCCTAAGCCCAGCCTGTTGACCGCTGAAAAAATAGCTCTTACGGATGCCCTTGTAATATTAGAGCTTACGCCAACGCCATAGGTAACTTTTCCGCTGTCGGAATCCAAAAGATGGATGTAAGCTGCCGCCTGTGAATTAGAACCGCTTTGAAGCGCATGCTCCTCATAGTCAAGTACCTTAATCCTTACGCCAAGCTCTTCCCGAAGGCCCCTTTGTACCGCGTCGATAGGTCCATTTCCTACGGCCTTAAAGCTCTTTTCAACACCTTTATCCGTATATCTCACCAATACACCCGTATCAAACTCCGACTGGGTCTCCCCACTCAAATCGTCTACCTTCAGCCTGCGGAAATGTATAGGTTCATTCTTCTGCAAATATTCCTCCCGAAATGCCTGCATAATTTCATCGGGTGAAACCTCGCCTTTTTCTTCCGAAATCATCTGTATAACATCTGCAAATTCTCTGTGCATTCCCTTCGGCAGCTTAAAGCCAAAATAAGTGTCCATAATAAAGGCAACTCCACCCTTTCCGGACTGGGAATTGATACGCACAATAGGTTCATACTCTCTTCCAATATCGGACGGATCAATCGGAAGATAAGGCACCTCCCAGTGTTCGCTGCCCCGCTCCTTCATTGCCTTTACACCCTTGTTAATTGCATCCTGATGGGAACCGGAAAAAGCGGTAAACACCAGCTTGCCCGCATAGGGATGTCTGGGGTGAATCGGTATCTTACAGCATCTTTCGTATATTTCAATTATTTCATTAATTTTCTCTATATTAAGTTCAGGATTCACGCCCTGAGAAAACATATTGTAGGCAATGTTAAGAATATCAACATTTCCCGTCCTCTCCCCATTTCCAAACAGAGTGCCCTCTACCCGCTCGGCGCCTGCTAACATAGCAAGCTCTGCCGATGCCACGCCCGTTCCCCTGTCATTGTGGGGATGTACGCTCAAAATGATACTTTCCCTATCCTTAAAATGCCGGTTCATCCATTCAATCTGATCCGCATAAACATTAGGCGTATTTGTTTCCACTGTAGAAGGGAGGTTTATAATAACGGGATTTTCTTTAGTTGCCCCCCATGTTTCCTGCACGGCGGTACAAATTTCAAGAGCATAATCCAACTCTGTTCCTGTAAAGCTTTCGGGGGAATATTCCAAAATAATTTCCCCGGGGAACTTTGCAGCCCTCTCCTTCACCATCTGCGTGCCTCTTACGGCAATCTCGGTAATTTCCTTCCTGCCCATTCCAAATACCACATCTCTCTGGAGAGTGGAAGTGGAATTGTAAATATGCACAATGGCTTTCTTACATCCTTCAATAGATGCAAAGGTACGCTCAATTAATTCCTCTCGGCACTGTGTAAGAACCTGCACGCATACATCATCAGGAATCATTTTTCTCTCGATAAGCTGGCGCAAAAAATCATACTCTATCTGGCTGGCAGCCGGAAACCCAATTTCAATCTCCTTAAATCCAAGCTTAATCAAATACTGAAACATTTCTATTTTTTCGCTGACTATCATGGGATCAATTAACGCCTGATTGCCGTCTCTTAAATCCACACTGCACCAAATTGGCGCCTTCTCAATCTCTTTACATGGCCACTCTCTTTCCGGATAATCGATCACCGGATTTTTTCTATATCGCTTATAATTTAACATTTTCTCTCGCTTTCAAATTTTCCGATGTGCCGCCCTGCGGCACAACTTACTCTCCTAAACCGCTCTCAATTGCCTTTACCAGCGCCTTTAGCGCCTCTTCCTCGTCTTCTCCCTCACAAATAAATTCAATCTCATCACCACTTTTTACACAGGCTCCTAAAACGCTCAGCACACTTTTAGCATTCGCAGTATTTCCTCTAAATGTAAAGGTTATTAATGATTTAAACTGCATCGCTTCCTTACACAGGATGCCGGCCGGCCTTAAGTGAAGACCTGTTGGGTTCTTAATAACCACTTTTTGGCTTACCATAAGCATTTTCCTCCAACAATATTACTCCTTCTCAAAAGGTAACGGTTCGGGTAAGCCAAACTATTACCTCAACTATCCTACAACATAATGTTCTGAATCAATTCAGCCAGCTGTTTTGCTTCATCTTCAATCATCTTTTGATCTTTCCCTTCTATCATAACACGGACAAAAGGCTCTGTCCCGGAGGGACGAATCAGCACCCTGCCTTCCCCGGCAAACTTATCATTCAGCTTTTGGATGGCAGACGCTATTTCAGGATATTCCATGTATTTTTCTTTTTTGTGGTTTGGCACCTTTGCATTGATTAGAGCCTGTGGAAGAACCTCCATAATGGAAGCAAGCTCTGACAGAGACTTTCCTGTTTCCACCATCACCTTTAACAGATGAAGCGCGCTTAAAAGTCCGTCGCCGGTAGTATTTTCCTTTAAAAAGATAATATGCCCTGACTGCTCTCCTCCAAGGCTGGCATCAATCTCTTTCATCCTTTCAAGAACATATCTGTCACCAACCTTTGTCTGTTCCATATGGATGCCATTCTTCTGGGCCATAAGCGTGAAGCCCAGATTGCTCATAACCGTAACCACAATCGTGTCATTGGCTAAATTGCCATTTTCTTTCATATGATTACCAATGATAGCCATAATCTGGTCGCCGTCCACTACGTTTCCCTGTTCGTCAACCGCAAGAAGTCTGTCCGCATCCCCGTCAAAGGCAAGCCCTATGTTCGCCTTCTCATAAACAACCCTGGCCTTTAGCTCCTCCATATGTGTGGAACCACAATTGGCATTGATGTTGGTTCCGTCCGGCATATTGTGAATTGCCACAACATTTCCTCCCAGCTCCCTGAGAGCCTCCACGGAAGTATAATAAGCCGCGCCTTCCGCACAGTCTACCACAATTTTAAGCCCTGACAGATCAATTTTTACGGATTGGATGGAATGATTGATATATTCCTCTCTTGCATCCGTGCGATATTTAATTTTACCTACATTAGCGCCTATTGGAAATTTAATGCCTGTCATACCGCCTTTGATAATGGCTTCTATCTCATCTTCCAGTTCATCCGGCAGCTTATAACCGTCTCCATCAAAAAATTTGATGCCGTTAAACTCCACCGGGTTGTGGGAAGCTGAAATAACAACCCCCGCATCCACTTTATATTTTCTGGTAAGATAAGCTACCGCCGGCGTAGGGATTACCCCCACATAAACTGCATTGGCCCCCACCGAACAAATACCCGCCATTAACGCATTCGCAAGCATATCTCCCGAAATCCTGGTATCACATCCTACCATAATGGTAGGTTTATGCATATTTTCTTTCGTAAGTACATATGCGCCTGCCTGCCCTAACTGCATGGCAAGTAACGGTGTCAATTCGTCATTTGCTACTCCCCTGACGCCATCTGTACCAAATAATCTTCCCATTTTAAATTCCTCCCTTTACTCTTCCTGCTCTTCTGAAATATGTAGCATTACCGTAATCCTTTCTCGCAGCGCCACATTTTCTGGCAGGCCAAAATCAACTTCCACCGTATAATATCCTGGTTCCGGACGCTCCATTCCCTGCTCCTGCATCCACTTTTGAATATCCACTACACCTGATATATTGTTGGCCTGCAAGGCGTTTACATCCTGCGAAAGACCAACCACCTGTATCACAAAGCTTTCTTCCAGTCCTGAAATGCTGGCATTATAACCCTCGGGAAGATTCGTAATCCTTACTCTTTCCTCTCTGATTTCCATCCGTTTAATTACCTCCGTCTCTATATGAACCGTAACCGTATGGAAAGCATCGTCCGGGTTTACCAGAAAAACATTCTCCGGCAGGTAAGGACGTATATCCACTTCCTCCACAAAATCCTCCATCTGATTTGTGACGTCCAACGCCTCGGCAGGTATTTCTATGGCCGATATATTCCTGAGCACATTAGCCTTGCCCGCTATCTCCACCGTCTCACCGCTGACCTCCGGCTCGCCGATTATTCTATATCCCTGAGGAACTTCACCTCCTATCTCAAAATGAACGGGAACCGTTGCCTTTTGCCAGATACTTATCTTCACTCCTACGGACTTGATATTCTGTGTTATTTTGCTTGTATTAATTTCATTATCCTCTGCGTCGTAGAGCTTAATCTCTCCGTTCGTCACAATATCGTTTGTGATCCCCGTAACATTCACATCTACGGATGCTTTTGCCACCGTATCAATTACCGACTGAGGACCGGATATCCTTACCAGGTTTTGATCCGTAGTGATATCGCCTATGATATATCCGCTTTCTATCTCTCCCGAGGTAGTTGCCTTCAAAGTCAGCGCTTTACTTTTCTTATTTTCTATTTTTAACTTAACGATATCATTGCTGCCCGTAATACTGTTGATGTTTGACACATTGGTAGTAAGCTTTATCGAAATTGTGTCAAGGCTGCTCAGCTCCCTTACGTCCGCCGTGGCGATAATATTTTCATCCTTTAAATCCTTTATCACAGAACTTGGCGCTCTCACCGTCACTTTGCTGATTACATCCGTTCCCTCTAACACCTCATACATCTGGCCGGAATCCGTAATCAGCTCCGTGTGTAAAAGTTCCACAGGAATATTATAGAATGCCTGCGGGATCGTGGGATTGTTTATTCCGGTCACTATCAGCCAAAGCAGCACCGCAAAAAAAACCGAGGCGACTTTTAAGCCTATATTATTTGTCAGTTTATTTTTCACCTTTAGACCGTCCCTTCCACAGAATCCTCTTCCGGGGCTCTTGCTCCGGTTTGTTCTGTATCGTCCTGAGCTTCTCCTTCAAGGCATCACCGCTTAAATTACGTTCTATTTCTCCATCATATGCCACGCTAATTTTTCCTGTTTCCTCCGACACAATAATCGTAAGGGAATCTGTCACCTCGGAAATTCCCACCCCTGCCCTGTGTCTGGTTCCTAACTCCTTGCTTAGTCCCATATTGTCTGAAAGCGGCAAATAGCAGGTTGCGGATGTAATCCTGTTGCCTCTGACAATGACTGCGCCATCGTGGAGAGGCGTATTGTGCTCAAATATATTAATGAGCAGCTGGCTGGTGACAATTCCATCCACATCGATGCCTGTTCTCTCATATTCTGTCAGCGGCTCGTTTTGCTCTACGACAATAAGGGCGCCGGTTTTCACTTTGCCCATCTCCACACATGCCCTTGCAATCTCGTTAATCGTCTTATCCGAAAATCTGCCTTCAATCAGATTTTTCCCCAGTTCAAAGGGAAGAATAGAACTAACGATATTTTTTCTCCCAAGTTCTTCCACGGCTTTTCTAAGTTCAGGCTGCAGAATTACCACCACAGCCGTCACTGCCACGCCAAATACATTCTGTACAATCCAAAGAATTGTATTCATCTCAAAGTACGCCGCTATCAATATGAATACTGCTATTACAACGATGCCCTTAAGCAGCGACCATGCCCTTGTATTTTTAATCCATACAAGTATATTATAAACCAGAAAGGAGATAATAATAATCTCCACAACATCTGTCCATCGTACGCCTGAAACCCGTGACAGATATGTTTCTATAATTTCCAATCCCCGTGACATTTCAACTTTCCCCACTACCAAAAAATAAATTTTGCTTTCCCTATCGCCTGGTCTGACTGCCTGATGGCCGTCTTTTAGAAGTATTAATTCGTTTTATCGTTTTTGACGGCGTTGCTACCGTAATCTTAGGTACGGCTTTTACATAATAATAATATTCATCATCTTCAAACTGCACCTTTTCTGTCCGGCTGTAATCCACATGGAAGGTAAAAAATTCCACTACTTTTGCAATCAGAACGGAAACTACGGTTCCAATAATAATTCCAACAATAGATACATTTGTATCAAACATTAAATCGCCTACCAATAGGATCATTACATCTGCAATAGCGCCTGCAATAATTGCTATTGTCCAGGCATAATTTACTGACAAGCGCTTAATCAGATAAACAAGGACAATTGTAATTGCAAAGGCCACTATGGTCAGGGCCATATCCTTATTATTCAAAAAGCCGTCGATAACAGACCTGAACCTGGCAACCAATTCTTCCGTATCCATTCCCGAAAGCGCCGTTGCATTATCGCTGATATAGCTGATCAAATAGCTGATCATTACGCCGCATCCCACGGAGACTACCGAGGCCGGCGTCCCTAAAAGCCCCATGGTAAGAGGAACAACATAAGGAATTTTCAGCACAAAACATATAGGTGTCAGCAGGACAACAAGCGTATCCTTAGGGGAAAGTCTAAAATAAAGTAAAAACATTACCAAAAAAAGTACCAACGCGATAACTGCGCATTCCAGAGATAATTCGTACAAATGCAGTATCGTAAACAATGCCGCTATAAATATTATGAAATTCATAGGCATGAAAGAACACATCAGGGAAACAATAAGCACAATAGATATATTATCCAGTCTGTGCATATAGCCTATTTTTCCATTAATCATCATAAGCGACACAAGCGCTAATATCAGTTTCATAAGAGGCTTTAAATAAACCTCGTATTTACCAATAAAATTTTTTATATACTGTTTTGCAACAAGTAAGGTTGTCATATGGTCATCCTCATTATTTATCATACATGCCTGCTAATTTTTTCAGGCTGCCGTAGTAATTTTTCAGACTTTTTTTTGCCCTGCTGTACCGGCTGGCAGACACAATGTAAGAGACAATACCATATGCCCCCACCGTACACAGGTACAAAATAGCTACGTCCTTTCCAAATTCCAGCAGATCCATTTTATAAATATCCTGCATCAGTTCCTCAAAATGATATAAAACATAAATCCCAAATAATGCAAGAAACGAAATTGTAGCTGCAATCACTGATTTCAATACCTGGAATCCAATATAATCATTCCTGAAATAATGAATCACCGCAATATCTTTCTTCCCTCTATGCGATTCATAGGATGCCAGCTTGGTCATAAGGATGACCTTTTCTCCATTTATCATATTTTTTGTACCTTTCAACTGCCGCCATGTATTTACCGCACTTCAAAGGTCATTCCCTTTTATTAAAGGAAACGCATCTTATCATGGCCTTTGGATGAAGCCGGTTTTTTGGCTGGCTCTTTGGGTTTATCCTTGCCTATGGCATGATTAAATTCCTGGGTCATATGCGCCTTACATTTTTCGCAAAAACGCCCTGACTGAATCATTGCCCCACAGGCTTCGCAAGGTATTCTGATGGGCGAATCGTCCGCAAACTGCAAACGCTCCTCCCGAATCCACTGACGGATCTGAGACATCTCCACTTCGCAGGCTTCGGCCACTTCCGCCATATCCGCACCGCTGTTTTCCTGCACAAACTTCTTTACCTCCTGGAACTTAGCTTCCTGCTCCTCTCTACATCTGGGACAGACCGGAGGGCCCCCTAAATAATTAAATATTCTACCGCATTTTCTACAATTACGTACATTCATATTTTCCCTCATTTCTGCGCTGCTTTTTGCGCATATCAAGTTTGCGGATGCAGCGCAGACACAAACTTGTGAGTGAAAGGTCGAAAATCTTTCACTCTTATACCCCCTGTATTCCTTTCATTGCTATAATCTCTCGCAAATCCTGACGTAAAATGCCTGTTTTTCAAGGCATTCTTCTAAGTATGAAGATAGCCTGCTTTGCAAGCTTTAAAAGTTCTTAGATGGTGTTTTTTGGCATCTTAGAACTTTTCTTCACACTAAATCCCCCTGCCAATTGTCAATGCCATAAAATAAATCTCCGTTATACCCGCCTTACGCAAAACCGTCGCCATAGCATCAATCGTACTGCCTGTTGTGTATATGTCATCTATAATAACAATCGTATTTAATTTTACATCATTTTGCCGGATTTTAAAAGCCCTTTTCAAATTATTTTGCCGTTCTTCATGGGTCTGGTTCTTAAGAGGCCGCGTTTTTTTAACTCTTTCCATCAGGGTCGTATTTACAGGGATCCCCAAATGCCCTGCTAATTCCCTTGCAATTAGTTCCGCCTGATTATACCCTCGCTTGCGTTTTCTGGATGAATGTGCAGGAACCGGCAAAAGCACATCCGGCCTCACTACGGAAAGCCAGTTTGCTTTTTTCTCAAATAAATCTCTTCCGTAAAAAGACGCATATTCCATTCTCCCTGCATATTTAAAACGAAAAATGGAGTCCGCCATACTTCCATAATCGTATAAAGCCGTTCCACGTATGTAGACGTGCCGCCCCTTTTCACAATCCCTGCAATATTCCTGTTCCTGCCTTTTTAACTGTTTGCCGCACTTCATGCAGACAGGCTCTTTCATATAAATGATTTTACTTTGGCATTTCCTGCATACCAATTCCCCTGTCCCGTCCGTAATCTCATCGCATATCGCGCACCTTCTCGGAAATATCAGATCCAATATCCTGCTTCCTGCCGTCATGAAACCTCCGCTGTATTTATCTCTTTTATTCTGTCACATAAACTGGTATAACGCTTGTTTTGCCTTTCATTTTGGATCATTTCCAGCACCGTTTGTCTGCTGCCTAATATGGTAACGCACTTTCTCGCACGGGTTACCGCCGTATACAAAAGATTCCTGTTAAAAAGCATTTTAGGCCCTGACAAAAGAGGCAGTATAACCGCCGGATACTCGCTCCCCTGGGATTTATGAATGGTTACCGCATAGGCAAGCTCAATTTCCTCCAGGCCTGCAAAAGGATAATCCACCCTCCTGTGTTCATCATACTCCACCGTAAGCTGTGCGGCCGCTTCATCAATCTCCCTGATTACCCCCACATCCCCATTAAAAACGCCGGTTCCCTTATCAATGGCTATTCCGTATTTGCTTACAATTTCCCATGGGAGTTGATAATTGTTTTTTACCTGCATAACCTTATCCCCCACCCTGAAAAGCCTTTCGCCCGACACATATTCCTTTTTTTCCGAAGAAGGAGGATTCAAATATCGCTGCAAAATACCATTTAAAACCTCCACTCCCAGATTGCCTTTTCTCATAGGCGTAAGCACCTGGATATCGTAGGACGCCGCTTCCACATATGGGGGTAGCTTTTCCCTGATCAGCTGAATCATATGCTTATAAATTACGTTCACATCCGTTCTTTCCAGAAAAAAGAAATCCCGGCTCTTATTATTCAGCGCAATATTCTCGCCATGATTGATTTTATGCGCATTTACCACAATATCGCTTTCTCCTGCCTGTCTGAAAATCTTCTTAAGCATTACCACAGGAAAGACATTACTGTTTATCAAATCATGTAAAACCTGTCCCGGTCCTACACTGGGAAGCTGATCCACATCCCCTACCATAATCAGCCTGGTACCCACACTGATCGCACACAATAATGCTTTAAATAAAAAAATATCAACCATAGACATTTCATCAATAATAATCACATCTGCCTCTAACGGATTTTCCTCATTGCGCTCAAACTGTCCCCGCTTTTCCTCCTCCACGGCTCCGTTTACCTCTAAAAGCCTGTGAATCGTACGAGCCTCATATCCTGTTGCTTCTGTCATTCGTTTGGCTGCTCTTCCTGTAGGCGCTGCCAGTAAAATATCCATTCCTTCCTTCTCATAATAACGGATAATCGTATTAATTGTGGTTGTTTTTCCGGTCCCAGGCCCCCCTGACAAAACCATAAGACCCGACTTTACACTTTGAAGCACCGCTTTTTGCTGTAGTTCATCCAGCGCTAATCCCTGCTCCCTTTCCAGGCTCCGCAAAAGATCTTCTACCTTTTTTTCTTCTGCTATAAGCGCTTGTTCCCCCATTGTAACATTTAAATCATGAAGCATTCTTGCGCAGCTTAATTCCGCATAATAATAGGCGGATGAATATACCCTTTTTTCTTCTCCTTTCATCTTAATCACAAGCTTCCTGTCCATGGCAAGATTGGCAAGTTGAGGCTCTATAAGTTCCGGGGGTAATCTAAGCAGATCCGCTGCCCATGTCAATAAATGGCTTGCCGGAAGATAGACATGCCCGTCCAAGGATGCAAGCGACAATACATGCAAAATACCGCTCCGTATGCGAAAATCCGAATCCGTATGAATCCCTATTCTACCCGCAATTTCATCTGCAATTTTAAATCCGACGCCATCAATGTCCTCCGCAAGCCGATAAGGATTTTCTTTCATAATGCCATACAGCTCCGCTCCATATTGATTGTAAATTTTAACTGCCAATGTATTGGAAATACCATAGTTTTGTAGAAAAATAAAGGCCTTGCGCATATCTCTTTTTTCAATCATCTGGGTGGCAATCTCCTGTGCCTTGCGCTGGCTAATTCCCTTGATCTCCGCAAGTCTCTCCGGCTCTTGCTCTATAATCCTAAAAGTTTCCCGGCCAAACTTTTTCACGATTCTGGCCGCCATCGCCTCCCCGATTCCCTTAATTGCCCCGGACCCTAAGTAGCGTTCCATACTGGCCGCATCATCCGGTTCTACCGCCTCATAGCTTGTCACCTTAAGCTGGCTTCCATACAGAGGGTGCTCTACATAGCTTCCGCTTACCTTCAAAGTCTCTCCTGCTTCCACAGACCGAAAGTTCCCCACACATACCAATTCTTCTCCTTCCGACGCCAACGCAACCACCGCATAGCCGTTTTCCTTATTTTGATAAATAATATGGTCTACATAACCTATGACCGTTTCCATAGCATCTCCTCCTGTTAAATGGACAGCCTTAGCCTGGCTCATTGTCCGCGGCAGTCAGTAAATGGATAACTTATTGTCGCTGAAATAAAAGGCTGCCAAATAAAACAGAGTTTGTTTTATTTCAGCAGCCTTTATGTTCTTTTATCTTATTCCCCTGAGGGTTTATTCCCGCAAGAGTACCTACAAGTTAAAGCATTTATGTTTCCATATTATAATTGCGTTTCATCTGTTCGTACAACATCTGGGCAAGTCCTAACCCCTGTATCTCTGTTGACGTGGTAGCCAGCTTTTGAATTGCAGAATCCTGAAAATAGTCTACCAGATTATTATTAGGATCGGTATCTTCCTCGGATTTAAAACAGTCTACCGTCTTTTGCATTTCTTTAAATACCTGCTCTAAGAAATAGGATTCAAATTGTTTACAGGCTCCAAGCAATTCGTCATCTGATGCCTGGGAATAGTCCGTTCCACTAATCGTCTCTTTCAGCTTAGCCCCGGCGGTTGTACCCTGATCCTTAATATAGTCAGCATATGCCGCTGAAGAAATTCCACCCAATTCCATCATTCATCCTCCATCCTTCCAATACCTTTAATCCCACATCCACGTTAGTTTGCGATCAAGTAAATCCAAATCCGACATTATTAACGTTTCAGATTATTGGCAGTCTGCATCATTTCATCCGTAGTCGTTATTGCTTTTGAGTTCATCTCATAAGCGCGCTGAGCTATAATCAAATTCACCATCTCATCCGCCACCTGTACATTGGAACCCTCAAGGTAACCCTGCACCATCTTACTTCTCACAAGATTTCTGTTGGTTGCCTCATTGAGCGCATTACCGCTGGCCGGAGAGGTCTCCCAAAGCGTGCTGCCTTTTCTCACAAGCCCGCCCGGGTTGTTAAACTGATACATGCCAATCGTCATATTCAAAGACTGAGGATTATTATTGGCATCCGGATAACAAATCGTTCCATCATTGGTAATCGTAATTCTGTTGGTTACATAATTGTTGTTCAAAGTAATCGTTCTGCCGGTAGTGCTCAAAACCGGAAGGCCATCCTGATTGGTAAGAATTAACCCGCCGTTCCTACCATTTGTCGCCCAGGTAAAATCGCCATTGCGTGTATAATATGTATTTCCATCACTGCCCTGGATTGCAAAAAATCCTTCTCCTTCAATAGCGAACGACGCGTCCCCATTGGAGGATAAAAAGCTTCCCTGTGTAAAAATAGAATTAATAGAAGAATTTCTTACACCCAAACCCACCTGGGAACTTGAAGGCTTCGGATCTCCGTTTGCCGTAGTGGTAGCCGTCTGCAGTGTCTGGTAAAGCAAAGATTTAAACTGTGCAACCTGGGACTTATACCCTACCGTATTGACATTTGCCAGATTGTTCGCTATCGTATCCACATTTGTCTGCTGCGCATTCATTCCTGTCGCCGCGGTCCATAAACTCCTAACCATAAAATGCCTCCTTAAATCTTACCAAGCTGGTTTGCTGCAATGTCTAGTGTGCTGTCATAAGTGGTTATCACCTTTTGGTTACTCTCATAAGCACGGGAAACCGTAATCATATTCACCATTTCCGTCACCACCGATATATTGGAGGATTCCAGATACCCTGAATACACCTCCGCCGCAGATTCCTTTTCCTCGGCGCCCTCTATAGGCTCAAAAAGGTTCTCTCCATATCTCTCTAAATAGTTGTAATCCTCAAAATCGGTAACCTGAATCGTCGCCGCCACTCTGCCATTTTGGATGATTTCGCCCCTGGTGTTGATTTCAGTTTTCTGCAGCGGATCTATTTTAATAGGAGAACCGTTTTTATCCAGCACCGCATCGCCGTCTCTGGTCACTAGGCGGCCGTCCTGGGTCAAAGTAAAATCGCCGTCTCTGGTATATTTCACAGAAGTTTCCCCGGCCTTACTGGTAAATTCAACCGCAAAAAAACCTGCGTCCGTCAAAGCCAAATCAAAAGTGTTTTCCGTATTTTTCAAAGGCCCCTGGGAAAAGTCCGTATATCCTTCTCCAATCTTAACGCCCGGATGGTTTCTTCCCAGCCTCTTTGCCAGGCGGTCGCCTTCCGTAAAGTCCTTAATCTTATATGTCAAAATAGAGTCAAAGGACTGGCTGGACGCCCCCTCCTTCTTAAAGCCTGTTGTATCGGCATTGGCAAGGTTGTTCGTGAGAACATCCATCCTATGCTGCTCATTTACCATGCCCGTATAGGCAATGTATAACCCTTTTACCATAATAATCCTCCATGCAGCCAATCCCCACAGCCTTGGGCATCAGCATAAAATTTCTGTCAATAAACTTAATCCTCTCTGTAACCGGCAAGAAATTCTACATATTTCCCTGTCCCAATGGCAACGGCCGTCATAGGATCCTCCGCCGTCATGGTATTGATTCCTGTTCTTTCCGAAATCAAATCCTCAAATCCGCGCAACAGGCTGCCGCCGCCTGTAAGAACAATTCCTCTGTCCGCAATATCCGCTGCAAGCTCCGGCGGCGTTTTTTCAAGGACACTGTGAATCGTTTCTATAATCTGGGCCGTGGTTTCTTTTAAGGCTTCTTCCGTTTCTTCGGAAGAGACCTTTACTGTTTTGGGAAGGCCCGTAACCAGGTTACGCCCTCTTACATCCATATAATCCACTTCCGCCCGTTTAAATGCGGAACCAATCTTTATCTTAATATCCTCAGCCGTGCGCTCACCGATTAACAGATTATGCTTTTTACGCATAAATCTTACCAGCGCTTCGTCGAAATCATCCCCTGCAATCTTGATAGACGCGCTTACTACCGTTCCTCCCAATGAGATAACCGCAATATCGGAAGTACCTCCTCCAATATCCACAATCATATTCCCACAGGGCTTGGAAATATCAATCCCTGCACCTATTGCCGCCGCAATGGGTTCTTCAATAATGGAAACCTCCCTGGCTCCCGCCTGAAGGGTGGCGTCTTCAACGGCCTTTTTTTCCACTTCGGTTACGCCGCTGGGCACACAAACCGCAATTCTTGGCTTCCTGAAGGTTTTTTTGCCAAGGGCTTTTTGAATGAAATACTTCATCATCTGTTCTGTTACTTTATAATCGGAAATAACGCCCTGGCGCAGTGGACGTACAGCCACAATATTCCCCGGCGTCCTTCCAAGCATCAGCCTGGCGTCTTCCCCTATTGCCTTAATCCTGTTTGTATCTCTATCAAAAGCTACAACCGAGGGCTCTTTCAGGACAACGCCCCTCCCTCTGATGTAAACCAATATGCTGGCAGTTCCCAAATCGATTCCGATATCTGTGTATTGCATTGTTTGTGCCCCTTTCTTCCCTTAATCACCATATTACCAAATTTATCCTGCCGGCCGCACATACACTTTGATCCGGCTTGCAGGCCATATTCTTTGTCATATTCTTTATTTTGCAGTTATAATATCTATAATGATACGCATATAGAAGTTATTATAACCCATAGAAATATTTTTTCAAAGGGGTTTCACAAAATTTTAATAAAAATGGATACAACAAGCAAAACGGCTCCCTCCGTTTTCCCTGCTGCATCCATGCTCCGTTATATTTATCGGAATTTATCTGCATTTTCTTTATACTTTTTCAACATTTTTTTTATATACTGCCCGGTATAGGAACCAGGATGCTCCGCAATTTCCTCCGGCGTCCCACAGGCTACCACTTCTCCGCCTCTGTCGCCTCCGTCCGGGCCCATATCAATGATATAATCCGCCGTCTTAATCACATCCAGATTGTGCTCAATCACTACCACCGTATTGCCGCCGTCCGCAAGCCGATGGAGAATCTCAACCAGCTTGTGCACGTCTGCAAAGTGCAGGCCGGTGGTAGGCTCATCCAAAATGTAAATTGTATTTCCCGTGCTTCTCTTGCTGAGCTCCGTGGCAAGCTTAATCCTCTGGGCCTCCCCGCCTGATAAGGTGGTGGAGGGCTGTCCCAGCTTTACATAGGAAAGTCCCACGTCATTAAGAGTCTCTATCTTGCGGCGGATAGACGGCAGATTTTCGAAGAAAGGAACCGCTTCCTCCACTGTCATATCCAGCACATCATAGATATTTTTTCCTTTATACTTTACCTCCAGGGTTTCCCGGTTATAGCGCTTACCTCCGCAGACCTCACAGGGCACATAAACATCCGGAAGGAAATGCATTTCTATCTTGATAATCCCATCCCCGCCGCAGGCTTCGCACCGTCCGCCCTTTACGTTAAAGCTGAATCTTCCTTTCTTATAGCCCCTTGCCTTGGCGTCAGGCGTCCCGGCAAATAAATCCCTGATCATATCAAAAACCCCGGTATAGGTCGCCGGATTAGAACGGGGCGTTCTCCCAATTGGCGACTGATCAATGTCAATCACTTTGTCTAATTGATTGATTCCGGAAATATTTTTGTGCTTTCCCGGTATCGTCCTGGCCCGATTTAGATCCCTGGCAAGACGTTTGTACAAAATTTCATTAACCAGAGAGCTTTTTCCCGAACCTGAAACGCCGGTTACACAGGTAAGGATGCCAAGAGGAATCTTCACGGAAATATTTTTCAGGTTGTTTTCCCTGGCTCCTGTTACCGCCAGCCAGCCCTTAGGCTTACGTCTCGTTTCCGGTACCGGTACCTGTATTCTTCCGCTTAGATACTGTCCCGTAATGGATTCCTCCACCTCCATAATCTCCTGGGCCGTACCCTGGGCTACTACCTTACCCCCATGGGAACCGGCGCCGGGGCCAATATCCACCACATGGTCGGCTTCCAGCATTGTGTCCTCGTCATGTTCTACCACAATAAGCGTATTCCCCAAATCCCGGAGATTTTTCAACGTATTGAGAAGCTTATCATTATCCTTTTGGTGAAGTCCAATACTGGGTTCGTCTAAAATATAGCATACGCCTACCAGTCCGGAGCCAATCTGCGTAGCTAAGCGGATACGCTGGGCTTCTCCTCCTGAAAGCGTAGCCGTAGCTCTTGCCAGAGACAAATAATCCAATCCTACATCTATCAGAAATCCAACCCTTGCATTAATTTCCTTAAGCACCTGCTTTCCAATTAGCTGCTGTTGTTTGGAAAGCTCCATGCCCTTAAGGAAATCAAACAGATCCCGGATAGACATAGATGTAATTTCAAAAATATTTTTATCACAGACAGTTACAGCCAGAGACTCCTTTTTTAACCTCATGCCGCCGCATTCCTTACAGGGGGTAATACGCATAAAGGTTTCATATTCCTGCTTGATGACATCGGAGCCTGTCTCTCTGTACTTACGCTCCATGTTTCGGATCAATCCTTCAAATGCAACAGGATAAATTCCTTCTCCTCTTTGGCCTTTATAGTGAACCTTCACCTCCCTGCCCTGGGTGCCGTGAAGCAATATATCGAGAACCTTTTCCGATAAATCCTCTATGGGCGTATTCAGACTGAATTTATATTCTTTTGAGAGAGCCTGCAGCAACGCATTGGTAAAACTGCCCGGCTCGCTGCTTGACTGCCACCCCATCACCTGAATGGCTCCGCCGCTGATGCTTAAGGTCTTGTCCGGAATCATCAGTTCCGGGTCAAACTCCATTTTATAGCCAAGCCCAAAGCATACGGGACAGGCGCCAAAGGGATTGTTGAAAGAAAAGCTCCTGGGTTCAATTTCACTGATGCTGACCCCGCAGTCCGGGCAGGCAAAACTTTGGCTGAAATTAATGGTCTCCCCGTCAATTACATCCACCATCAAAAGGCCCTCCGCCAGGCTGAGTACATTTTCAATGGAATCCGTAAGCCTTCTCTCTATATCGGGCTTTATTACAAGTCGGTCAACCACAATCTCAATATTATGTTTAATGTTTTTATCCAATTTAAGTTCTTCCGTAAGCTCATATAAGCTTCCGTCCACCCGTACCCGCACATAACCACTTCTTCTGGCGCGGTCAAACACCTTGGCATGTTCGCCCTTTCTCCCTCTGACAACAGGCGCAAGCAGCTGTATCCTTGTCCCCTCCGGGAGCCCCATAACCTGATCTACCATCTGATCCACGCTTTGTCTTTTGATCTCCTTGCCGCATTGAGGGCAATGGGGGATTCCGATTCTGGCATAAAGAAGCCTGAAATGGTCATAAATTTCCGTCACTGTTCCAACAGTAGAACGAGGGTTCCTGTTTGTGGATTTCTGATCGATGGAAATAGCCGGGGACAACCCTTCTATTTTCTCCACGTTTGGTTTTTCCATCTGCCCAAGGAACTGCCTGGCATAGGAGGATAAAGACTCCATGTACCTCCTTTGTCCTTCCGCATAAATTGTATCAAAAGCCAGGGATGACTTCCCTGAGCCTGAAAGTCCTGTGAGCACCACCAGTTCATTTCGCGGAATGTCCACATTCAGCTCTTTTAAATTGTGTTCATTGGCCCCCCGTATTTTAATAAATTCTCTGGGGCGCATTTTGGGAGTCTCTATAGATTTATCTGATAACTTCATTGTGCCGGCCATGCCTTTCCCTTCCGTTTTGTCTGTTTCGTTTGTTTATGAGGTTTGTTCCTAATTCTTATCGAATAAAATTCCTATTTTTTCCTTTCGTCATCATCCAGTTCCTTTAATTTCTTTTTCAGTTCAACCATCTTGTCACGCAGCTGGGCCGCAACCTCAAAGTTCAAATCCGCCGCTGCCTTTTTCATCTGTTTTTCAACATCTGCGATCACCTTCTCTAATTCCCTGCGGTCCATGGATTCCGGATCCTTCTCAAATTGCAGCTCTTCCTTGGCAATTACCCTTGAGATACTAATCAGGTCACGAACCGCTTTCCTGATAGTGGTGGGCGTAATACCATGTTCCTCGTTATACTTCTGCTGAATCCTCCGTCTTCTGTTGGTTTCCTCAATTGCCGCCGCCATGGAGTCCGTCATGTTGTCGGCATACATGATCACGTGGCCTTCCGAATTTCTGGCCGCGCGCCCCACCGTCTGAATCAGTGAAGTTTCCGAACGCAAAAAACCTTCCTTATCGGCATCCAAAATTGCAACCAGCGAAATCTCCGGAATGTCCAATCCCTCCCGTAAAAGATTGATACCCACCAGCACGTCAAACACATCCAGCCTCATATCCCGGATAATTTCCGCTCTTTCAAGAGTATCTATGTCCGAATGAAGATATTTTACCCGTATTCCCACATCATTCATATAATCCGTAAGATCCTCCGCCATCCGTTTTGTCAGCGTAGTGACCAGAACTCTATTGTGCTTTTCCGTCTCTTTATGAATCGCCGCAACCAAATCGTCAATCTGTCCCTCCACAGGGCGCACGGAAATCTCAGGATCCAAAAGGCCCGTGGGACGGATAATCTGTTCTGTGCGCAGCAGCTCATGCTCCTGCTCATATCGTGCGGGCGTAGCCGACACAAAAAGCATCTGGTCAATATGATCTTCAAACTCCGCAAAACATAAAGGACGGTTGTCAAGCGCCGAGGGAAGCCGGAACCCATAATCCACCAGCGTTGTTTTTCTGGAACGGTCTCCTGTATACATGGCGCCAATCTGCGGGATCGTCATATGGGATTCGTCTATAATAATCAGATAATCATCCCCAAAATAATCCATCAGGGTGTGAGGCATGGCCCCTGCCTGCATCCCTGCAAGATGCCTGGAATAATTTTCAATTCCGGAGCAAAAGCCTGTCTCCCGCAGCATCTCAATGTCAAAATTGGTTCTCTCGGAAATCCTCTGGGCCTCTAAAAGCTTATCCTCCCCTTTAAAATAACGGATTCTTTCCTCAAGCTCCGCCTCAATATTGATACATGCCGCGTGGATTCTTTCCTGCGGCACCACATAATGGGAGGCGGGAAAAATTGCCACATGTTCCAGTGTGGCCCGTACCTGTCCTGTCAACGGGTCTGTCTCCGCAATCCGGTCAATTTCATCCCCGAAAAACTCAATGCGGATCAGATGGTCGCCTCCCTGGGCCGGGTAAACCTCCACCACATCCCCTCTGACCCTAAAACATGCTCTTCCCAAATCCATATCGTTTCTGTCATACTGAATATCTATCAATTCCCGGATTACCTGGTCCCTGTCCTTGCTCATCCCCGGCCGGAGCGATACGATCATCTCCTGATAATCATCCGGACTGCCCAGTCCATAAATACAGGATACACTGGCCACAACGACAACGTCTCTGCGCTCTGACAGAGATGCAGTGGCGGACAAACGCAGTTTGTCTATTTCCTCGTTGACGGAAGAATCCTTTGCTATATAAGTATCGGAAGACGGCACATAAGCCTCCGGTTGGTAGTAATCATAGTAGGACACAAAATACTCCACCGCATTCTCAGGGAAGAACTCCTTGAACTCCCCGTACAATTGTCCGGCCAGGGTCTTATTGTGCGCTATGACCAAAGTGGGCTTGTTCAGGGCAGCAATGATATTTGCCATAGTAAATGTCTTGCCGGAGCCTGTCACCCCCAGCAAAGTCTGGAATTGGTTGCCTTCTTGAAAGCCTTTGACCAGGGCTTCTATGGCCGCGGGCTGGTCGCCGGTGGGTTTGTATTCGCTGTGGAGTTTGAAGGATTTTTGTTCAATTTGCACAGTTCTCACCTCCGAGGTTCGTATTAAAAAAGTTCGACTATTGGTACGAAATTCGTCGAGGCACATTCTCCGTTTTTCCCAAAATGGCCTCACGACGAAATTTGTTCACCAAAATGGTTTTTCATAGATTGATTAACCGTAACAAAACTGGCGTGGACTCAATAACATCAAATACGCAAAGAAACATCAAACCAAGGTTCCCAGGGCCAGTACAAAAGCAGTTTTGATTATAGCATACCAGATTAAATTTGTACAGTATTTTTCAGAACATTTGTTCTTATTTTTAATTAATTCTGCTGATTAATTCTTATATGATTCTATTCCGAACCTGTCTTTGATAAATATGAGCCTACATCAATGATCGTATCCGGTACACTAGCCCTCATACTCTGTTTGGTATCTTTTTTCGATACTACATCCTCCATTTTTAAATGTGACCGGGCAGAACATACATCCCCCACTCCCGATTTTAGTAATTACCCGCTTCGATTCGCCTCAGTCAAATTTTTGCCGTTCTGGCTATTTTGTTGCTAATCCTTCCTACTTCATCACCAGAAGGTTTAACCCGATAACCCTGGTCATCATACGAAATTTTAATTGTATTCATAACGGTTTCACTCCTTACAAGATTTTTTAATTTCTTGTAAGCGTGATTAGAAAAATTTGCAAAAAGGAGACTATCTATTTCCCGACAGACCCTTCTTTCAGTATGTGCTCTGCGCTTCCAAGCAGGTGTACACGTTATCAAATATGAAGTTCGCTGTCTTTCCAAGTTGGTAGCCGTCATCAACCCTATGATATACTGTCCTCTGTATAGTTTTATCATTTTTATACCCCCGCATACCGCAAGCTGTGCTTGCGGTACTGCCACCGATAAAGAGTTTGGAAGTTTACTTCCAAACTTGTCTGCTCCTTCCATTACTTCAATCTTCGTCTGTTTTAACATATATAAATCTTTTTTTTCCATGCCCTTTCCCCAATTTCTAATTTATATTTCCCAGATAACACTATGCCGGCAATGATTCTGGCATACGCTGTACTTGTACCTAAATTTATGGAAGATATTACAAAACACAGCGTAGACGGAGATAATCACTTTTCGATTGATAATCCACACCTCCATCTCCATTCCACACTGCCGTGCAATAGCTTCTACAATGTCGTCTGCCGCTACGTTCATATGCTCACATACTCCTTTCTCCGCATACTTCCGTGACTTCCGCAGCCGGTCGATAACATACGGCATGTCTGATCATAGGTTACCGCCTTTCTCAGCTGCAATTCCTCTAAGGAATCCCTGCCCGAATATAGCATATTTTGTATTTTCAATGCAGACGCAAAGTGTATCTACCGCATGAGCTAAATTTTCTTCCAAAACATATTCCTTAAGGATATCAACCACCGAATCAGTCTTGTCAGTTCCTTCGACAGCCAGCATGGAATACTCATCCCTGATATTCTCATTCAGCCTGCTTTTACCACCTTGCCTTTCTCCCCGAGCCAAAATCTCGACCGCATACCTGAATCCGAAAATAAAACCCTGACGTTCATATTCAACACCAAATTCTGAAATCACCTTTTCCAAATCAAGCCTCTGCTTATGTGATTCTTCGTCATCCGAGCTGAGGATGTTCTCTACAAGATACGCCTTTAACTTTTTTCTCACAGCTTCTGTCTCCGGAAGGTCTACATAATCATCAGCTTCCGACAGGCTGTTATAGAGCCTATCAATAGTGTTTATACTCATTCTCTGCTGCCTCCTTTCCTGATTCCAATATGTCAATGTTTACTACCATCTTTATAACCTCCTTCAAAATAGAAAAATCCCCATGCCGTTGCTGGCACAGGGAGCATCATGGTGTCATGGTAAGAATATATAATTATTGGCATATTTCATACGTCCGGTAATAAAATAAAGGGACAAGTTAATACAATCCAATGGATTCCTTTAACTTTATCCCTGTTGCAACACTAACATCTGCGCCTAAGCATTTGCATATAATGCATTCTCTGCTTTTTCATATTCCTCTTCCGTATATCCCATAGATAATATCTGCTCTCTTGTAATGTTGACTCTGATCATTTTTTCAAGAGCCTCTATTCTTTCCAATTCAGCAGTCATTTTAAATCCATATTCATCTGCTAATATACGTTTCTTCTTGATGCATTTTTCCTGGAAACTAGCTCTTCCAACATAGCTATCAGCACGTTCTGAGATTTCTTTATGCCCTCGTCAGAATTATGGTCCCCCCATTCCCTATATTAATAATCATGCCCTTCATCAGGTCTGCATAATATCTTTATATTTTTCTAAAAATTGTTCCGGAAGAATCGCAGGAATTCTTGACGAAACAAAATCTTTCGCATTTCTCGTTACGATATAATCTGCCGAAACCGCTACTGCACATTCTTCCTGAAGGCAATCTTCAAAATCGTCAAAATCCACATTATCTAATGCAGAAATTATTTTGAAGGAATCTATTCCCTCCACTTTGACAATTTGGCAAATATCTTTTAATACTTCTCTACGTTCCTCTTTGGTCATAGATTTTCGCAAAATATAAAATAGATTGGGAATAGAATGCGCAGCCATATATCCATAAACTTTTTTATCTGCACACATGGTAAGAATACTGTACGCAATATCATAATAAGGATCTCTGCCTAATAACACATCTGCCAAAACATTTGTGTCAATCAATACTCGCATACTTTTCCTCCCTGGCTTTTGCTAATTCGGCTTTATAGTCAATTTCAACATCACTTCGTTTGCGAAATCTCTGTAAATTTTTTAACGCCTTTTGCTCCGGAGTCTCAAACCCATCTGCTCTATTTTCAGATAATCCTTCAACGCCCTCAAGAAGTTGTACTATATAATATAATTTATCCTCTGGCATACGGCTAATCATATCAATCGCCCTTTGTTTCATCACTGTCATAAAATCTCCTCTTACTTTTCAATTTCTGTACTTTTATTATAACAAAAAACCAAATAAGTTACATCACCATTTTCCCCATACACACAACGTCATTTTTACTACCGCTCTTTCAACAAATGGCTTGACGTTACGAATCCTGTTCACTGTTATGTCAAATCCACCCCGTCCATCGGCTCTTTTACAATCCATTTACATACAATATATTGATTTAATTTACAAATAATATTTATATATTGTACTGATAAAAACATCTATATGCTAGGACACAAAATACACCACCGCGTTCTCAGGGAAGAACTCTTTGAACTCCCCGTACAATTGTCCGGCATTCCCCGTTTTCCAGGAAATGGCCTTTACACGACTTTTGTTCACCAAATCGCATTTTTGCAAATAGAATAAACGAAATAAACCTGACATTAATTTGCTAACACCAAGTTAAAAACCCCGCCGCAAGCAGCGGGGCATCAAATTTGAAACGCCCCAAGGGGCGGGGTATTTGTCTACTGGTGCAAAAGTAATTTTGATTATAGCATACCAGAATAAATTTGTACAGTATTTTTCAGAACATTTGTTCTCATTTCTTTTAATTTCGTTCTTTTCCTTAAATTTACCCATATTACATTTTTCATCCATATTTGCCAAAACTCCGGTTCTATATTAGTTTATGGTTTTTCATCCAGCGTCATCCAAAGTTTTGAGAGAAGGGTTTCTGGTGTCACTATGAATTTTATAAGATAATATTTATTTGGGAAAATTTTGTTAGTTTCTTATATTAGAATTATTTTTACCAAAAATACGTTATTGGAACAGCAAAAGCTTACTGAAAACTACATATGAAAAAGCAGGAAACCTTAATGGCCTCCTGCTCTTATCATTTCCTGCTATAAATTTTACAATTCTTTAAGCACATTCCGGTCTTTGCAGACACGGTTCGCCTCCGGGACTGAGCGCTTTCCCTTCTGCTCCGCCAAAAAAAAACGATATGCTCCGATTCTTTTATAATCTCATTCAGCGCATCTATTTTTTGCCCGTCATTTAACGCACGTAAGAATATTCCCTTTTCTCTCTAAGATAAAAACTCCGGCAGCGTCGTATCAAATCTCCTCTCCCCTTTATGTTGTTTGGGAGGCGCCAGCTTTTAATGCGCCTTTCTGAATATTCCTACGATTTCTCTCCCGAATCCCATATCCCCCAGCATACGGTAAATTTCCACAGTCCGCTCCATGGAGATGTCATGTAACAGGTTCTCAAGGCACACCGCCGTCTTATGCGCCGCTTTTCCTGTTTCCGGTCTTTCATAGTAATTGGTAAACGGATTGACCAGTTGGAAGTCCACAAAAGTATCTCCATAAAAATCCAGGCATTCAAATCCATTGGCTTCAAGCCTTGCTATCATCCCCTCACGGTTAAAATAACCTGTATGATCAGGGTCATCCAGCCAGTATTCTTCCTTCATTTCTCCTTTCTGCAAAAGCATTCTCTGCAGATTGGAATAATTATTTGCAACTTTTATTACCAAAATAGACTGCTTTGCCATAATCCCTTTAATCCTGTCCAGACAGACATCGATATCATCCACCATATCCAGCACACGGTCAACATTGACTACATCATAGACCTCTCCGCGCTCCGACATGGTGGGAAGCAGGGTTTCCATATCCCCTTTTTCAAAGAAGGAAAGCAAGGCCGGGTGGAAATGTTTAAGAGCATAGGAACCAATGTCAATCCCCTTTACCCTTTTGCCCTTGTCATGGAAAAACTGTAGTAAAAAGCCTTCGCCACAGCCGATATCCAGAAGTGAATAATCTCCGCTCACGCCTGTTTTTGCAAGATTCTGCTCTATCACATAAGCCCTTTCCTCAATCTGATTATTCAGAAACTTAAGCTCCTCAGGCGGGTATTCCACTTTTTCATAGGTCGCCCCGGAATACTCCTGAAAATAATGCTCCTCAAAATTTGCATTCCTCTCCTCACGGGTATTCTGCCTGCGCAGTTCATAATACCCATAATCGTTTAAATAGACCGGCTCGTATATGTCCTTTTTTTTAAGCTCCGGCAGCTCATTTATTTTCCATTCATCTTTTTGATACATACCGATATCCTTCCTTTCCTCCCATTCTTGAGATTGGGAGATTCATATGTTTCAACCTTTTGCTTTCCAGCTCTTATTATAACGAAAGACATAAAGGCTATGGTCTACTGTGAGTAGATTTTACCCTTTTCCATATGCTGTACCTTTTGATAAACAGATAAAATTTCATCATTTTTATTGTGCATAATGTCAGAGAAATTCTTGAAAGTACAATGATATTGTAACATTCTGTAATTAACGAAAAAATATCAAAAAGTGCACATTTTGACATTTTATTAGTTGCTATATTTTTCCTGCCTATACTTTTTATGAGAAAATTTCAGAAAAGAAAAGATAGGAGCTTTGTATATATACGCAAAACGGGCCCCGAAATCTTAAAACTTTTTCGGAGCCCATAGAAAATTCATCATTACTTTGTCGGAAAATATCTTTCTAAAGCACGCCCTTTGTTGACCACACCGAACCGTTCAGGCGATCCTCGTACATAGTAGCCATATCAAGAGCTTTGGCGAATGCCTTAAAGCTGCTCTCCGCAATATGGTGATTGTTGCTTCCCGAAATCTGCTTAATATGCAGATTCATGGATGCCGTATAGGAAACCGCATAGAAAAAGTCATGAATCATTTCCGTCTGCATGTTTCCTAAAAGAGGTACCGTATACTGGGCATTATAGGAAAAATAGGGTCTTCCGGAAAGATCCACGGCGCACAGCACAAGCGCCTCGTCCATGGGCAGCATGGCGCTCCCGTACCGTTTGATGGCTTTCTTGTCTCCCACCGCTTCTTTGAGGGCCTGTCCTAAAACAATACCACAGTCTTCCACCGTATGATGGGAATCCACCTCAAGATCTCCCTTACAGATTAGTTCCAAATCAAAAAGACCATGACGGGCAAATCCGTTCAACATATGGTCAAAAAATCCTATTCCCGTGTCAAGATTGCACTTCCCGCTTCCATCCAGATTCAGAGTCAGCGAGATATCCGTTTCCTTTGTTACTCTTTTAATTGTTGCGATTCTGGGTTCCATAACCTTTTCCTCCTCATTTTCTTGGTAATATTGTTGAAAAGTAATATTTTGCGCCAATATAATAGCATTCCACATAGTAAAGCGGAGTCCCGTCCTCTAACTGCATGGTACACTCCATCCGGAGCACCGGGGAATCATGGGATATCCCCAGACTTTTCTGGATTTCAATGCCGGGCATATCGGCTTCCAGCTTAATTCTGCCATCCCCCATTTTATGATGATACACTTCTTCATAAATCTGGTACAGAGAGCTTGTATCGTCCAGATGTTTCTGTAGATTAGGGCACAATTTCCGTGGGATGTAAGCAATCTCATAGGCCATAGGGCTCTCATCCCCTTTGCGGATTCTCGTAATCCGGTAACACTTCTCCTGCTCGCCGAGCAAAAGCTCTTTTACCACCTGCCGCCCGGGATTGCTGACCAGTTCGATGGAAATAATCTCTGAGGATGGGGAAATTCCTCTGCTTTTCATCTGCTCCGTAAAGCTTTCCATTTTAGAAAGCTGATAATCGGATTTTTTGTGCTTGACAAAAGTACCCAGAGCAGGCTTTTTCACAATATAATCTTCATTCTCCAGATGTGAAAGCGCCCTGCGGATAGTGTCTCTGCTTACGCCATACTCCTCCTGAAGCTCTTTCTCTGTCTTAAGCCGGTGCCCCTGCTTATACTCTCCGCTTTCAATCTTTTCCTTCAACTGCTTATAAATTATACGATATCGGGCTTCTTTTGCTTTTTCCATATCATCTCCACAGTGAAATTCTGTTTCCGTTATTATTTTAAACCAGAAACTGCAACTTTTCCATCTCTTTTTTAAAAAAGGGCTTTGCCCTGAAAATTCAGGCAAAGCCCTTTGGCCACCTCTGTTGTCATGTTCCTACCGCCTGTGCCATAAATGCGTGGCCCTGGCCAAGCAGCTCCAAAACTACATATAAAAGAATTTAAATATGCAAAAATTCTCTGGCTGCTGCCGCCACCGCTTTTCCGGCCATTCCGTCAATAGCCGTTCCAATCACCAGAATATTAACCCCAGTGTCCTTAAAAGCACGGAAATTGTCGATATTAATTCCGCCCTCCGCCAACGTAGGAACCTTCACTGCTTCTACCATCGCGCACAGTCTTTCCTTCAATACCTGTGGAATCTGTCCCGCATCGATCCCCTCATAGCTCATGCCTGTCATAAGGCCAATCATATCTGTTCCTATTTCTTCCATTTGCCTCGCCAGACGCGCCACCTCTTCCGGCTTTTCAGCGGAAATGCCAAAAGTATGAAGATCCGTAGGCAGCCCAATATAAGCGTCCACACACAACCCATATTTATGCGCCTTTTTTACCAGCTCCTCCAGATCGTAAAGGGAGGACTTGTGGGTGTGCAATCCATCCGCACCGGCTCTGGCCATCATTAGGAAATCCTCGTCTGTAAGAGGCATCGGCAAAATCTCTGTGAATCCTCCGGGAATACCGGTGGTAATATAAATATCTTTTCCAACCACGCTTCTAACGCCCTGTGTCACCTCTGCCATCTGCGCTACCGTAATCCCATAGCGGACCTGCTCCGCCTCATGCATGGTCGTTACGCCCTTATAGCCTCTGGCCAGTGCAACAGCAGGATGATTTGGCTCTAACATTTTAATCCCCGCATCTACCACCGCCTTGGCCATACGGGCGTCATCTCCTGTAATGCCCGTACTGAGAATGGTGTGGCCTCCTCCTGCTTCAATCGCCTTTTTTACTTTTTCCATAGCGGCACTCATTTTCCGTGCCATGTCATTTGTGTACATAATTCTCCTCCATACTAACAAAAAAGTCAACTAAGCTGTCATTATCCACCTTATTTATTGCGCTCGGAAAGATTGCAGATTACCGTAAGGACAGCCTGCATTGCCACTGCAACTACCATGCAGACAACTGCCAGAACCGCTTTGTCGTTGGACATAAACGGAGCCAAAAAGCAAGGCACATATGCCGTACATTTCACGTCGAACATTCCGATAAGAAGACCTGTCACCGTAGCCGACGCAATCACAGAGGCAAAGATTTTTTTACTTGCAAACATAAAAGGATATGCCGCCTCCACAAAGGTTCCGAACCCAAGATTGATAATAATATTGGGAATGCTGGTCACGCGATCGCCGTCCTTCTTAGGCGCAATGATATTTCCAAGCTGAAGACCTGCGCAAACCATAACCATGGAGCAAAGATCGATACATCCCAGGAAACTGAAACCGGTAGATTCCATTTCCAAAAGAATAATAGGAAGGATTGCCGCATGATACACGCCGCCCATGATGGCAAACCAGATGGCAAATCCGGCAATAGCGCCTGCCAAAATGGGGTTTACTGCCAATGCCCAGTCAATGGCCGCTTTGATCATATTTCCAATCCACAGTGCAACCGGAGCTATCAGGAACATCCCGATAAACCCGGCGGCAAGCCCTGCAATTCCACCCGCCGCAATATTGGCAGTGGTACCGGGTACTTTGTATTTGAAACAAAGAGAAATAATATAATAGGCAAAAATTCCTGCTATGATACCTGTACAGAGCCCCCCTATGATGCCTCCGTCAATGGAAAGCGCCCCTGCAACAATTCCTGCAACAATTCCCACTTCATCCAGCCCGGATACCTGCTTAGCAGCAATAGCTGCCAGAATTATGGGAAGATAGCCTACCAGTGTATTAAAAACTTCCTCCAGCACGCTAAGCCCCGGAATCTTACTCAGCGCCAGGCAAAGCGCCATGGCGATAAAGCCAGGCATGGACGCCATCATAATCCCTCTGAAATTGATTCTTTTCCACACACTGCCTTCCTGAACCTGTCCGCCGCCTGATGAACCGATGATAGGAGAATATTTCAGCTTCCATTCCTTTGATAAAGCCGAAACCGCGGAGATCGCCCGTGTCCTGTTTGTGGTCCCTGTGGTTCCTGATGCTGCGATCACGCGGCAGCCCATAGCCTGCGTATTTGCCATGGAGGTTCCGCCTGTGCCTGCACAGGGAATTTTCTTTTCTGCAGCCGCCGTCAGCGCCTGATGATTAACCCCATTTGGATCACAGCTTAAAAGCATGATGCCGTCAATCTCACCTTTTCTGATCAGCTCCGCCAGCTCCTGATCCGTCTCCTCTGCCATCCGGTTAATTTCTTTTAAGGTTTTTTCTTCACTGCTTCCTATTGTGTTTTTACCTGAAAGCGTCCACAGTCTGGCTTTGGCGTCCATGGAAATATTGTCCATGGAGGTACTTGTTCCGATAAACTGAACGTAGGAGACTTCGATTCCGGCAGATTCCGCCTGAACGAACACCTCATGCATCATTTTTTCCGGATCTGCGCCGCCCTGATTATACAAATTTCCGCCGCTGCTTCCAATAATTGCTAAATGTTTCATCTTCCGCCCTCCTTATGTATGTTCGTACTCGTTTTTACAAGCTACCTACACGATATCATAATATACGTACATTTGTAAATCGGATGAATCGCCAATAAAAAAGTTAATATTTGTGCATTATGCACAATAAATGTGATTTAAATTTGTATATTATATACATTTTGTTTCTTATGAATGCATTCATTTACTCTCAAATGTATGGTTTTTATCCATTTAATTTTCTTTATTTGGATCTAAACAATCAAGTAGGAAAGACTTTCTCCCTATTTAGCGCGTGGGGCATTTGTTGCATAGCAGCGGTTTTCCTCATGCTCCCCATGCACAAAACAAAAAAGTATAGAAGAAATTTCATCTTCCATACTTTTCCATTTTTTAATATTAAAAACTCTTTTTTTAATTGTTTTTCTAAGCTTTAACCTATTTCCTTTTTTAATATTTCTATCGCCTTTTCCACCTGATTATCGCTTTCGTCAGCCTCATTGGCATCATAATCATATTCCAGCTCAATATCCGGCTCAATCCCTACACCATGAATATTTCTTCCGGTAGGTGTATAATAAGCGCTGATGGTCAGCTTAAGAGCTGTTCCATCCTCCAGCCGGTGTATCTGCTGGACAATCCCTTTTCCGTACGTGGTCGTCCCGACCAGCGTTCCTTTATGGTAGTCCTGAATCGCCCCTGCCAATATCTCCGACGCGCTTGCTGAATATTCATTTACTAATACTACCAGCGGAATATCCAGCTCCCTGTCCCCATCGCAGGTATATTCCTTACGCGTTCCCTGTTTATCCTCCGTATAGACAATAAGACCCTTCGGCAAAATTTTTCTTGCGATTTCAACTACTGCGCTGAGATCGCCGCCAGGATTGCTGCGCAAATCAAGTATCATTCCTTCCATACCGTTCCCACGCAGCTCTGCCATTGCCTCCGTATATTGATCTACCGTCACAGTGTCAAATTCCCGAATACGCAGGTAACCAATATTGTCGGCGTCCTCCAGCATACCGCTGTCCACGGTTGTCGTTTCAAGCCGCTTACTGCGCTTTATCTCCAGTCTCTGGAAATCCACCTCGCCTTCCCTGTAAATAGTCAGACGTACCGTAGTTCCTTCCCGTCCCTTTACCAGACTGACCACCTGTGTCAGGCTCATTCCCTGGGTTGACTCCCCGTCAACCTCGTAAATGATATCTCCTTCCCGCAAGCCTGCTTCTTCCGCAGGAGATTTTTCCATAACGCCATTAATCATAGCCATATTCATCTGCTTACTCATAGAAATGTAAGCGCCAATTCCGTAAGAAATTCCCTGGTTACTGTTTATTACTTCTTCCAGTTCTTCCCTGGAATAATATTCGGAGTAAGGATCGCCTAAGGAATTTACCATCCCCTTATAGATACCTTCCCGCAATTCTTCCTCATCTACCTTATCTTCATAGTAGTAATACTCGCTGATGGCATCTTCGATAACCTTCATCTTTTCAAAGGTGTCAGTGGTTATTACACTTTTCCGGTTACTTTCCGCCGCCGCATCCACTGCCCGTCCCTTATATAACCGGTAAAGCGCTCCTCCTGCACAAACACAGGTAAAAAGCAAAGAAATAATAAGCATTCCTGTAATCAGACCCTTCAAAAAATCTCCGGAATGTCTTTTGTTTTCGCTTTCCTTAACCGGTTCCTCCTGCTCCCAGGTTCTTTTGTCTGTTTCCTCTGATTTATCCACGCAAATCTCTCCATTTCGAATTTTTATTTAGAAATTCCCCATACTTTCGGTCAAAAACCCGCAAATTTAGGTGCGGGCACAAATTTGCTAATTACATTTAGCCGCCTAAATAATTCCTCGGATTTACATAACTTCCATTCAGCCTCACGCCAAAGTGCAAATGGTTCCCTGTGGAACGCCCTGTGCTTCCCACCGCGGCAATCTTCGCCCCCTTTGATACTTCCGCCCCCTTAGAAACGTAAAGGGCGGATGCATGCATATAAATGGTATACAGGCCGTCGCCGTGATCTATCATAATATAGTTTCCCATACTACCGCTGTAAGCTGCCGCTACCACTGTCCCGTCATATGCCGCCAGAATCGGACTCCCCCCCGGAGCTGCCATATCCAGTCCATTGTGGAACTTGGTAACCTTTAAAATAGGGTGTGGGCGATTTCCATATTCATCCGAAATCCTTGTATAAGAGGGAGCCGGCCAGGCAAACATACCTCCGTCATACCTGCGGGCCTGTTCGGCCGCCAGCTTCTTCTTTTCCTCCGCAACCGCTGCCTCCAGCGCCGCAATGGTTTCATTCTCCGCTGCAATGCTGGCCTCGTATTCCTTAATCGCCGCCTCCTGGCTTTGAATATCTCCTGACACCTTATAAATTTCATGTTCCTTGGTTGCAATCAGCTCATTTAAAGAAGCCTCCTCCTCCTTGGCCGCCGCTTTTGCTTCCTCCAATACATCCTTTTCTTCTTCTAGTCCTTCCTTACAAAGAGCCACATATTCCGCATACGCCACATACTCATCCAGCATCTTCCTGTCATAGGAGGAAAGCATTTCTATGTAATCTGCCTTATTGAGCATATCGCCAAAGCTTTTCGCTCCCATAAAAAGCTCTAAAAACAGAGTATCCCCTTTTTCATACATAAACTTAATGCGGCTTTTCATGGCCTCATACTGGGTCTGCTGGGTATCGATGGCTTCCTCGAGCTCCTTTGTTTTTGCCTCAATCTCCTTTTCCTTTTCCTCCACCATTGCCTTCAGTTCATCCAGTTTCGCCTGAATATTCGCCAAATCCGCGTCAAGCTCCGCCACATAATTTGCCAGATCCGCTTTGGAAGCTTCCAGCTTCTTTTTCAATGCTTTTACATCCGTAAGCCCGCTCTGCAGTGCTTTTTTTTCTTCCTTTGCCTTATCAATTTCCGCTTCTTTCTTTTTAATGCTGTCATTGGTCAATTCGCTGGCATAAGCAGTTGTTTCACATTTACAGGCAATTCCCAAAACAAGTCCAAGGCAAATCAGCACACAGGCCATATTTCTCCATCGCTTCATCCATTCACCTCAATCACACCTTAAGATGTTTCCTGACCGTAGTCACACTGCCTAAAAATCCCATGCCTACTCCCATAATAATGGATGCCGGCAGCAAAGTATTGAAAATAACTTCCACTGGCAAAAAAGATAATAATTTTGTCAAAATAGAAAATCTTAACATAATATATTCAATCACTTTTTCATAAAGAACATACAGAATCCCAATCGGTATCAATGCGCCGACCATTCCAATCATCATGCCCTCAATGACAAACGGCGCACGCACAAAAAAATCTGTGGCGCCAATGTATTTCATAATATTAATTTCTTCCTTTCGCACTGAAATCCCAATTGTTACCGTATTACTTATAAGGAAAATAGATACCGCAAATAAAATAGCTATGATGCCTACCGAAATGTATGCCACCAGCGCGTTCACTCCCGTAAGAGTAGAGGCCATAACCTCAGATCTGTTTACCAGCCTGATTCCTTCCGTCTCCTCCAGATAGGTTACCAGTGCGGGCTGCATAGACACGTCGCTTAAGTAAATTTCGTAGCTGGCCGAATTTTCCAATGGATTCTCCGTAAAGCCATCCGAATATTCGCCAAGGTATTCTTCTTTAAACTCCGCCCATGCTTCATCCGCTGATTTGAATACTATTTTTGAAACTTCCGTGCGTTTTTCAATCATTGCGCCTATTTCCTGGATCCGTTCCTGACTGATACCATTGTCAAAAAAGACCGTTACCGACATTCCTTCTTCCGCATTCTTTACAATACTCTGGAAGTTCATCACGATGGCATAAAACAGTCCAAACAAAAATAAACAAGCGCCAATCGTGGCTATAGACGCCAATGAAAACCATTTATTCCTGAAAATATTGATAATTCCCTGTTTGATAGTATAAAAAAATGTACTAATCCTCATCTATGTAGCCACCTTTTTCTTCGTCGCTTACAATGACGCCTTTCTTCATTGTAACAACCCTCTTTTGCATCGCGTTGACTATCTCACGATTATGGGTTACTACAAGCACCGTAGTTCCGTTTTCATTGATCTGCTCGAGCAGTTTCATGATTTCCCATGAATTTTTAGGATCCAGATTACCGGTAGGCTCATCTGCCAGGAGAATGCTTGGTTGATTGATTAACGCTCTGGCAATTGCCACCCTTTGCTGTTCTCCTCCCGAGAGCTGCCTTGGTTTCGCCTTATATTTCCCTGCCAGCCCTACAATTGCCAGAATGCTGGGAACATTTCTTTTAATTTCTTTATTGGATACCTGTATAATACGCTGCGCAAAGGCCACATTTTCATATACATTCCTGTCCTTCAAAAGTCGGAAATCCTGAAAAACAATGCCAAGATTTCTGCGGAATTTCGGTATTTTCCTATGGCGTATACGCACCAAATCGTACCCCATTACATTGATATCGCCCGAAGTTGGCACAAGCTCCCGAAGCAGGAGCTTAATCATAGTTGATTTCCCTGACCCGCTGTCCCCCACAATAAAAACGAATTCGCCCCTTTTAATATGCAGGCTGACTCCGTTTAGCGCAGGGGCGCCTGTGGCATATGCCTTACTCACATTGTTGAGTGTAATTATTTCATCGCTCCCGGAAATATGCTTTCTTCTTCTCCTGCTTTTTGCATCACTTCTTACCACGGTTATCCTCCACTTGTACTTTCACACTTCCAAACATCAGTAGAATCGCCTTTAGCGATTCTACGCGAGATGATTTAGATTTTCTTAGGCGGCGTATTCTGCCGTATTAGAAAATCTTCATCTCGTTTCCACACATAATTTTAATAATCAAGGCTCTCCATATAATTCATATATTTCACTACCATAAGCGCAATTCTGAATGTAATGGCGTCTTCAAAAATACGTAGATCCAAGCCTGTGCTCTTTTGCAGCTTATCCAGACGATACACCAGAGTATTCCTGTGGATAAACAGCTGTCTTGATGTTTCAGAAACATTAAGACTGTTTTCAAAAAATTTGTTGATGGTGGTAAGAGTTTCTTCATCAAATTCATCCAATCCCCTGCCGCCAAAAATCTCTTTGATAAACATTTTGCAAAGCGGAATAGGCAGCTGATAAATCAAACGGCCAATTCCCAATTCACTGTAGGCAATAATATTTCTTTCGCCAAAAAAGATTTTGCCCACATCCATCGCCATTTTAGCTTCCTTATAGGAACGGCTGACTTCTTTGATTTCCTTAACCACCGTTCCATAGGCAATATGTACCTGCGTCATGCCTTCCTTTAGCAGAAAAGCCTCTATACTATCCGCGCTTTTTTCAATTTCTTTCGCACCGTCCCCCTCGGACAAATCCTTCACCACAATCACATTATTTTCATCTACGGCTGTGACAAAATCTTTGCTGTTACTGCCGCAAAAACTTCTCATTGCCTCTAAGACATTGCTGTCCTTGCTGTTTCCTGTCTCAACCACCAGCACGGCCCGCTTTACATCCGTCTGTATATGCAGTTTTTTTGCACGGCTGTAAATGTCTACTAAAAGCAGATTATCAAGAAGAAGGTTTTTAATAAAGTTATCCTTATCAAACCTCTCTTTGTATGCTACCAGCAGATTTTGAATCTGAAATGCGGCCATCTTTCCTACCATATACACATCTTCACCTATTCCGGATGCGATTAAAACATACTCCGGCTGCTGCTCGTCGTATATCTTAAAATACTGGTATCCCCTTATCTCCTGAGAGTCAGCCGGTGATTTGGCAAACTCCACTGTTTCAGACTCACAGTCCGACATACCGGGTGTGGTGGAAGCCGCTTCCTTTCCATCCACATCCATTACACAAAAGTCTACCCTTGCGATTGCCTTAAGCCCTTCAATCGTGTTCTGTAAAATCTGATTAGAAATCATATGCCCCCTCCTTCTATCATTTATAATGCTATGCAAAATAAACAATATTTCTCTTAATTAATTATTCTCCCCTTTAAACTCCTTTTTCTATATTAATATAAATGTACATAGAAATCTACCTGAAATTATAAAGTTTTTGTGTATTCTTAATGTTTTTTGGCTCCTTTTTCCAATTTACGGCTCTATGCAACCTTCACAAAAAAGAACGGGCGGGCAGCAAATAAAACATTTCGCTTTTTGCAGTTTTATGATATGATAAATAATAGACTTATAGTCTGATACGTATCATAATAAAGTTTTTTATGGCATCTGTCAAAATCAATTTAAAATCCGAGGACTTACTGTGAAAAATAAATTTTTCACATGCTTTCGGAAGCATGGAGGTTATTATGAATATTCCCGAGTTATCAACCGCTTTGGCAAATGTAAAACTTACAAACCAGGTCGGAATTGCCGTCCTTGATAAAGCAATGGAAAATTCCGAAATACTTGGTGAGAGCCTGATTAATATGATGGATCGTTCTATGGAACTATCCGTAAATCCCCATATTGGAGGCAATATTGATATGCTCGTTTGACTAATCAGGGCATTCATGCCGCTATTTGGATTATTTTCTCTACAATCAGATAGAAAATTCCTGTCATCATGCCAATGCAAAGGATAAGAGCCAGTACAAAAGGTACGGATACTATCTTATCCTTTTTTTCTACCCCATCGGGCAGCGTGCTATTGCGTCGCGCCATTTTAGGAAGGAAACAGGATAAGGCTCCCTGCCGGCCCTCGTTTATGCTAATCCAGACAAGCACAGCCCATGCCAGAGGCAAAGTAACCGCCGCCAGCACCAAATAAATTCCAATTCCATAGAGCAGAAAATCAGCTGTAATGGCTCCGGCCTGTTCACTGTAAACATTTGGATTCACTTTAAACGCGCCGTATAAAAGCATAATCTGGCTTCCGTTAATTAAACTGTGATAAAGAATACAGGACCATAAGCTACCTGTCACTTCCAGCAAAAGAACGGACAAAATCCCCATTCCAAAGGCATAACTTGCCTGATTAAAATTCATGTGGACCAAAGCAAAAATAAGCGCTGACATTATCATCGCCCCAAAGGTGCGCCCTGAGGTGCGGTATGAATGGTAATAAGCGCCTCTGCAGGCGGCCTCCTCAAATACCGGCGCTATAATCCCCACCGAAAGAAACAAAAGGCCGAAAGGCATCTGTCCTGCATTCATACTTTCCATTGAGGACGCCACCGTATTTTCCACCCAAAATTGTGAAAAAAGATTCAGCACGGTCAGCATAGGCACACTTAAAAATGTGAATAATCCCGTCATAAGTACGGAAGTAAATCTCATTTTGTGAAATCCTAAAAAAGAAATAAAATTTTCCCCCGACGCAAGTATACAAATGAATATTGGCAATACTATCACTATTTCACATATTAAATTACTCCAAAAAAGGTTCTCTGCAAATGAAGGAAAAAATTTAGCTACCAAAAACAACACTCCTATATAACACAAAATTGTCGCTAAAAATGCCCAATTTGCTTTTTTGCTGCCCATTTTCATATAAATAACCAAGCTCCCTTCTTAACCTGCGAATTTGTGTTCTCAAACACAAATTTGCGTATCCGGCGCCTTAAACCAATTTAATTCCATCCGGTTCTATTACAATAAGCCTTTGTTTATATAAATTGCCTACGGCACGCTTAAACTCATTTTTGCTCATACCTGTGGCGCTTCTGATCAATTCCGGGTCTGCTTTGTCGTTAAATGGCAGCCTGCCGCCTTCCTTTTTTATCATCTCTATCAGCTCCTTTGCATCCTTTCCTATTTGAATATAAGCTTTTTCCCGAAGACTTAAGGTCAATTTCCCATCTTCAAGCACCCCCGCTACCCTGGCGGTTATTCTGTCCCCCACTTTAACCTCGCCTGTAGGTTCTCTTTTTGGGATCATTGCGCAATAACAGTTATCCACGGCCACAAACATACCAAAATTTTCAATCACCTGATAAACCCAGCCCTCTACTTTATCATCTTTTTTATAAGGACTGTCGGTTCTTAAGTAAGGGTACACCTTCATCGTGGTACAAAGCCGTCCGCTTTTATCGATGTAAAGCGCAACCAGACACTCCTGCCCCTCCTGTACTTTAACGGTCTGCTCTTTAAAAGGAAGGAGCAGGTCTTTTTCCAGTTTCCACTCCAGAAAAGCGCCTATCTTCCCCACTTCCTTAACCTTAAGAATCGCCACCTCCCCTACGGAGAATTCCGGCTGCCGGGTGGTCGCTATCATACGGTCCATAGAATCCCTGTAAATAAATACGCTCAGCCGGTCCCCTGTCCTTGCATCCCCGGGAACTTCCTTTTTGGGCAGAAGCACTCGCTCCTGCGGATCCCCTCCTTCCCCCGTATCCGCAAGATAAACGCCAAAATCGACTTTTTTTACGATTATCAGTTCCTGTCTTTCGCCTAATCGAATCATATCCGCACCTCCGAATCATCCTCAACACAAACACCTATGCGACGCTTCATTCCATCATGCCATCCTGCCTATAAAGACTGTTTACCGCACTTCCACAATGCAGCAAATACTATCCGTCTCATCCTTCAACACTACGATTGTCCTTCCGTCCTTTTCCGTCATGGTATAAGGGGTCAGCACATCTCCCAGCACCACCTGCTTTTTATACTCCGCACGCAGCTGCTTTACCCTGCCGCCATTCCCCGGGTTATCCATGGCCGAGCCGCCTACAGCCAAATTGGCTGTTTCCGAACTGTCCATAGCTAATCTGTCTACGGGCAAACTGGCTGTAGCTATTCGGATAAACTGCCCGTTGTTGACATGATGGTTTGTGTCTAAGTGATGGGGACAAATACGCACCTTCTCCCGGCGCTCCATCTTTTCAGGAATCCGTATCTTCCTGGGCGCATACTCCATATCCAGTTTAGGCCCCAGAACATATTTTTCCTGCATATCCTCCGGCGCCTTCACGGGCATGCCCGTCCTTGTATCTAAAAGACTCCAGATGGTATTGGCACAGGCCAGCCGCCTGCCCTCCTCATCTGTCATGAGAAAATTTCGAAAACCCAAAAAACCTTTAAAATCATACGGTATGGTTCCAATGGTAACCCATTCGCATAAATCAGGATAACGCTCCACAACAATCTGCCAGGAGGACATTACCCAGATCAAATGTCGTTTTTTTAAACAATCCACCCCCAGTCCTATATCCTCCGACTGAAAAGTAGAACAATCCTGAAAATAATCAAGCAGCGATTCCAGCCTCAAATGCCCTGACTCATCCAGCTCACTGTATCTGATTCTGCTTTTATAACTGTACATGATTTCCTTCTCCTTAAACAACTATCTAAATCTCCAAATTGGCCTAACAAAAAACACCCAATGGAAAATATCCCATTGAGCTCGTAAGCCGGGTTACAAGGATTTAAACTGTTTGCTCTTATATATAAAGCCCATTATACACAAATTCTTCGCTAAATACAATAAAGCGATCTACGTTTATTTTTCCTTAGTTATTTTCCCATTTTTTCCGTTCCGTTTCAGCAGATTCTTATTTTACGGGACACACAGGAAAGGCCGGCAGGAGAATATTTACGGAATATTTAGAGATTCCTTAGAGATTGCCTTGCTATCATAAAGAAAATATTGGCAAAAGGAGAGCATGAAATGAAGAAAAAATATACGGCAACGGCAAAAATCATGGTGCTGATCCTGGCCTTGGTGACAGGCTGTGGTCAGGATACGGAGCAGAGCTATACGCCGCTTTCCGCAGCACTGGAAACCGACGCGGACACACTGCCGCAAAATCAGAGTGAAAAAGACGAGGGCGATATCCCTGAAAATGACAATTCCGAAAAAAATTCTTCTGCAAATGATATTTCAGACAACGAAACAATGTGCATAGGCGGCAAAGTAAGGAGCGTAGCACAGGACAGCTTTGTCATCAGCCGTACACTGCTTGAAGAGAATTCGTCCATTGTCATCATGCCCGAGGAAGGCAGCCCGGAAGAAGAACTGGTCACAGTCCGGTGTACGGATTCTACTATTTTTGAACGTTGGACTATTAAGGGCGGCGGAGCCGATATTGTAAAAGAGAATGCCTCTTTTTCCGACATTCATAAGGGCGGCGGACTGGAAACAGAAGGATATTTCGTCGGGGAAGATTTTTTTGCGGAAAAGGTGATGATAGAGATTTATAAGTAAAGAGAGACTGAAAATTTATCCGAGTAGCTTTCTTTACACGCCCATGCGCAATCGAGCAGAGAAGATTTTCTCCCTGCTCGCGCGCCGGGCATCCGTCAGCTTGCTGACATATTTCCTTTGGACGTACGTGTGCAATTGAGTAGGGAAGATTTTCTCCCTACTCGCCGCGCGGCCCGTGCGCCGCTTTAGCGGCATACTTCCTCTGCACAGGCCTGTGCATAAGAAAACCCGGCAGATTCATTCTGTCGGGTCACATTCGCTGGGCTACAAGGATTCGAACCTTGAAATGACGGAGTCAGAGTCCGTTGCC
>CAJUKV010000002.1 GCA_910587305.1 uncultured Lachnospiraceae bacterium
GCAAAATCGGCAAAGCCCTTGAAAATACTGGGCTGCGCCGATTTCTCTGTATAGCATAACAGGATTTTTTAAAAGCGGTGAAAATTTTTTAATAACGTAACAATCTTTGTATTTCCTGACGGGTTCTGTACTTATTATCAAGGGTTAAGCCAAATGCTTATTATAGATTGAAGTATCTCATCAAAATATGTGAACTGGTAGTTATTCGCATCAAGGGGAACATAGCAGTAGTTTTTTAGGGAGTTCAGCATTCTGCCTGCAGGACATTTTTAACTCGCTTGTAACTATGGAATAGTAGCCGCCATATTTTTCTTCTTCTTTTATCTTTTCATGGTTAAGTTCGAGATATTTTCCCTCAACTATTTCGCCGGTATCCTTGCTGAAGGAGATATTGATGACATAGGAAGCTGAGCCGGCAGAAGTTACCTCATCATATTTCGTTGGATGTTTGATCAGGTCCTTTGCCCTCTGCATCATTACTTCACCTTCATTGTTAATGGTATTCATGTCGGGGCGTCCGATGTCAAAGTAGTAATTCGTGCAGTTAAAATAAGAAATGGATAAGTCCCCTCCGCATATTTTCCCGGAATGCTCATAGACCCATTTCCGGAGGGCTTCATTATTCGTACAGATGATATCTAATGCATGGTAGACATCGTCAAGGGAAAATACCCGAAGCCCTCAAAGTAAAAACCCCTGTCGTCAAAGGTGCCTTTCTTTGAAGCCGGTGCAAGAATCCGGGAGAAGACAAGGAGCCTGAAAATCTGGTCAATATTATACCTAATGGAAAGGTCCCTTGTCTTCCGGTTCCAGAACTTATTGATTTCAAGCTGTTTATAAAGCTCTTTCAAAACACCATTAGCCTACATTTTTTACCTCATTGGTATCCGCAGCCATTTTTGCTGTGGCATCAATGGTAAAGATATACGACCTGTTTCTTTTTTTCTCTTTCGTCATTTCAGAGGCCTTATCGGTAAAATAAGCGACAGGATCATCATATTCTTTTTTCAGAGCATCCAGATAGCCGAGGCTCTGCACTGTGCGGGTTCTGCTTTGCTTTGATGCGCTGTCATAGTAACTTTCCTGTATTGCCATATAGGTTCCCTGGGGCAGTTTTATTTTTCTTAAATACATCAGGCTATACCCCCGTATCTTCACAAAGATGGAACCGGTTTATCAGTTCTGTCGCAGATTCCTCAGGAGCCATCCCTAAAATATGAAACCTGTTTCTCATATCAGAATAAACCGACCCATACCAGCCGAGGTCTGCCTTGCGGAACAGTTCTCCCATCGTTTTCTCCTTGTTTGTATCACTTCTTCCCATTTTCTTAAAATAAAGCCATTGCTGGTTTTTTTGACTTTTTTAGAAGGGTTAGGTGTTAAACCTCTGAACCAATTTGTTTATATTAAATTACCGATAATTCCTGACATGATTTTCCAAATTATGATAAGATAATTTAAAAAATCATGGAAAATAAAGTTGATATAAAGTATAAGAAGCCAAAGATTCACAAACTTTGGACTAGGCAGAGCATGAAGGAAAGGAGAATGACAGTTAGTTTGGTGATTGTCATGGGGGAGAAAATGAGTAAAAAAATTTTTATGATAGCAGTTACGGATAAAGAGGATTCTTTGAATAGGAAATATACGGAATCAATTTATGATTTACTTAAAGTCGATTCCTCTTTTGTAAGAGAATACAAAATAGAGCCACATTATAAACTGGCAACTCACGACCTCCATCAAAGTTTGTGCGATGCGTTAAATGGGGATAGTTATGAAGGTTATATTGTGCTATTGGATTGCTTGGAGGGAGATGCAATATATAACCCTAACGTTATGTTTGAATTAGGAGCAATTTTTTACTCTGGGAAACCTTATGTGGCTATTTCTTCGCATCCGAAAGAGACAGCCCCCTTCGATTTTAATGATATCAAAATAATAGACGTTCCACAAGTAATTGTTGACTACGTGAAAAAATATAATATAGGAGATATAAGTGCTAAGGCACATAGTTATTTTTATTTAGAGAATCAGAGCGGAGAAGAAAATGCTACGGTTATTAAATTCCTTGATCAGGTTTTTCATCAGTATAGAATTTGCCTTGATAATACGAATAGAAAGATAACCGAAGAAACCGATTTAAAAAATATTCTAGATGAAGTCAAGGAAATGAAAAAATTGATTTCGAATACGGCAGAATATATTGATGGGGAAAAGGCGGCTTTTCGTAATCTTGGGGAAGCTGTGAAGCGTGCGCAAATTTCCTTGCGGACAACCAGATTTGCCAATGAATCTATCGTAAAAAGTGATTCTATAGCAGAAAAAAAGTTTTTTATGGAATCGTTATATGAAGCGTCAAAAGAAATAAGCGATAAATTTTTCCGAATTATTTGCAATAATCATCCGGCAAAATGGAAGGATATATACGATATTTTGTTTTTTGGAGGGAATGGGGTAAAGGTATTTGTCAGAAAACATGATTTTAGTATTCATTTTGAGTTAGTCGTTATTGATGATAAAGTTGCTTTTATTCATTTTTATCAGGCAAACAGCAGGAAAGAAGAGGGGCAGTCTGTTAAGGAAATCGAAAGGTTGAAGTCAACGTTAAAAATTCAGGGAAGTAGTATTTGTCAAAAGTTAGCAGATATTTTTGACAGGTTACATCATCGTGACTTTGCTAAGGGGGATCCGTCCAGAACACTGTTGGGCATTCCGGTTCAGGATACCGATTTAGACGAAGAATGCAAAAAGTATGGTTGTTTTGTTGTAGATAATTCAATTCCGGAACTGTCATTATACAGCGACAGGAGTGAGTTAAGAAAAAAACATATTATACAAATGTTTAAAGACGCATTTCTTAAATGGAACGTAAATGATTTTCATGACAAAGTGATTATGGTATCTGGCATCGCATTAGTGGAGGGCAATGATAGATTTATTAAGGAAATGAAAGAAATTGGCAGATTAGACAAAAGAGAATTTGAAGAAGCAAGAAAGCTATATGATGAAAATCAAGGGAACTAGTATTACGTACTCATAATTTCTGTGCAAATTTCTGAGGATATTTTTTGAGAATGCAGGTCAAAAAGCGAAGGCGTAGTGGGCTACGTTGAGCATTTTTGACCTGGGCTATCAGGAAAATAGACCAGAAAATTTGTACAAGAAATTTGAGGACGCAGTACTGGCATAAGGAAAAGCAAATGGAAAGCAAGTGCAGACATTTAGAAATGACCGTGAGAATTATAGAACGGATGGAAAAAAATAGTTTTTTAATAAAGGGTTGGGCAATGACATTAGTAGTTGCTATAACAGCTTTATTTGCAAATGACTCGGAAAAGAAATTTATTTTAGTTATTTTTATCCCCATCGTGGTGTTTTGGTTTTTGGATGCATTCTACTTGCAAATAGAAAAAAAATATAGAATATTGTATCAGGCTATTTGTCAAAAAAAGTCAAAAGAAATTGATTTCAGTATGGATATCAATAGTCTTGCATTTGATGAAAAAGACAGGAAAGAAGTTTGTTTCACAAGATGTCTGTTTTCTTTCAGTGAAATGATTTTCTATTTGCCTTTAATAATTAGTGAAATGATTTTTATATGTTATTTGAAAATTATTTAAAAAATTTTATGATTAAATAGCTTGAGAACAGGATTAAACAGGAGAAGTGAGATTGTGAAATATGTTAAGCAATTTTTAATTATACTTGCAGTATCTTTTATCGGAGAATGTCTTAAATTTTGGCTGCCATTTCCGATTTCAGGAAGTATATATGGGATGATGCTTCTCTTTATACTATTACTGAGCGGATGTATAAAGGTTGGGCAGATTGAAGATGCTGCTAAATTTTTATTAGATATTATGCCCATACTTTTTATTCCATCTGCGGTTGGAATTATAACAAAATGGAAGGAGTTACAGGAAATATGGTGGCAAATCATTATTATTACAATTGTCACAACAATAATTGTTATGGTGGTTTCAGGCTTAGTCACCCAGACGATCATAAGGAAAAGCAAAAAATAGCTGAGTTGAGCTGGCTAAGAATTAGAAGGGTAATGAGATGAATATATTCACGGAAACAGTTTGCTGGGGGGTTCTTATAAGTGTGGGCTCTTATATAATATGTGACAATATACAGAGGAAAAAACATCTTGTTTTTTTAAATCCGCTTTTATTCTCTACTATTTTTACAATTTTATTTTTAACTATTTTTAAAATTGATTATGAAGATTACTATAGTAAATCAGATTATTTATATTATCTACTTTCTCCGGCAACAGTTTGTCTTGCAATTCCTTTATATGAACAAATAAACGTCTTGAAAAAGAATATGAGAGCGGTTTTTTGGGGAATTATGTCCGGGGTTCTTACAAGTATGGGAAGTATCCTAATATTTTCAATTATATTTGGATATTCGCATTCGATGTATGTTACGTTATTACCTAAATCGATTACTGCTGCAATTGCTATGGGAGTTTCACAAGAGATGGGCGGTATCTCCAGTTTGACAGTTCCTATTGTTATTATGACAGGAATTACAGGACATATAGTATCAGAAAAAGTATGTAAAATATTTAAAATTACAGAACCAATTGCCAAGGGCATTGCGATTGGTTCCGCATCTCATGCTATGGGAACAACGAAAGCTATAGAAATGGGGGAAATAGAAGGCGCAATGAGTAGTCTTTCGATAGCGGTTGCCGGTATATTAACGGTAATATGTTCTTTTGTATTTGTTCAATTCTATTAATGGATAAAGAATAACTAAATTATATACAAGCGCTTACATTATAAAAAAGGGAAAGAAATTCTTTGGGAATCTGATATCCCAATAAATTAAACCTTTACAAATTTAATTTTGTTACGTATACTTCCATAAAAGGTATTAATTGGAAATAATTATAGGGTATAGTATAATTATAAATAATACCAAATATGGGAGGACAAAAGATGCAGGCTCAGGATATATTAGTTGAAAGAATTAATAATTTATGTAAGCAAAAAAGAATGACCTATTATGCACTATCCTATAAGTCAGCGGTACCAATGACAACGTTAATACATATTGTGGATAAATCAACGGTAAATCCAGGTGTGCTGACAATTGGAAAGTTATGTGATGGATTTGGCATCACATTAAAAGAATTCTTTGATTCACCTGAATTTGAGAATATAGAACGCTTTGATATGTAACTATCGCTTGGTAATACCCCAAATAATTTATATAAGAAATCAATGAATGACAGTCCGGCTTGTACGGACTGTCATATTAATATCCGGATTTTTATTTTTTTACAAGGGTTAAAATAAAAGAAAAACTTTTAAATTATGGAAAATTATGTATAATGAGTTCATAAGGGAAATTATTACTCATATTAAGAGGAATACTTGTATAAAACATCGGCTCTATGTACAATCCGAAAATCTAAATAGAATTTAAGATATAAATGCTCTGTACATTCGGTCAAAGGGGGAATCTGAAATATGAAGAAAGTATCGTTAATCCTCACCACTTATAACAGCGAAAATAATTTAAAAAAGACGTTTGAAAGTATAGAAAAACAAAATTATCCGTCAATTGAGGTAATTATTAAAGACGGCGGTTCATCAGATAACACTTTAAATATTATTCAAAAATATGAAGCAAGGAGCAGGCATATTGTAAAGTGGAGCACAGGAAGGGACAGTGGTATTTATGACGCAATGAATCAGGGTTATCAAATGGCAGCCGGTGATATCATTGTTTTTTTTAACGATCTGTTTAGCGGCCCGCAGGCAGTTTCAAAGATGGTTCAGGTAATAGAAGAGAATCCTGATTGCGTGGGCGCCCACGCCGACCTGGTTTATGCAACTGATAAAAAGATAGTCAGGTATTGGAAGATGGGACCGCAAAAAAGTTTGTACCGGGGATGGATGCCAGGACATCCAACCTTGTTCCTGAAAAAAGAAGTTTATGAAAAATATGGTCTTTATAACACTGAATATGTGATTGCGGCAGATTATGAGTTTATGATTCGGTTTTTGAAAGACAGGCGGAATCGTCTGGCATATTTGCCGGAGATTATTGTGAAAATGTATTATGGCGGCACGAGCACTTCAAGCTCAGGAAGCTATTTACTGTCCTTGAAGGAAGGACATAAAGCGCTTAAGAATAATGGAATAAAAGGGGCCTGGTGGATCGATTTTTTAAGAACTTGTAGAGTAATAATGCAATTTTTTTGCCGAGCCTGAACAACTGATAAGAATATATAGGAATCTGGGTTCTTGAGACCGGATTTTAAAGAACATAAGATTTATTTCCTTTTCCCACGTGGACCTCCATTAATTGGGTAATCAAAAATTACAGCAGATTAAGGATAGAAACAATGAAGAGTTCAATATGGAGGATTAACTATGAAGGAAAAAGGTTTGTTAGCAGAAAGAATCAATCATTTATGTAAGGAAAAGGAAATGACGTACGATGCATTATCGTATAAGTCGGCAATACCGATGACGACTTTGATGCATATCGTAAAGGAGCAGGCGACCAATCCGGGCATTTTGATTATTGGAAAAATATGCGATGGATTTGGCATTAGTCTAAAAGAATTTTTCGACTTACCTGAATCAGAAAGTATAGAGTGGTTTAAAGAATAATAATTTCAATTTAATTGAGGCGTCTCAAGTTCAAAATGGATGCGGCTTAGGACCCCCGCCGGGGTTTTGAGCCGCACTTCCTTTCTTGGAGATAAACTTTGGCGGAAATAAAAAATGTTCCCTTTGTCCTGTAACAGGACAAATAGAACGGAAAAGTATAATAAAATGTTTGTGTCAATAGCAATGGAGATAAAATATGGCACGAATAGTTGATGAAGCTCAAAATGTTGTCGGCGAGAAAATCAAAAAATACAGAATGGAAAGAAAATTAAGCCAAAAGGATCTTTCAGAGAAATTAGAGGTGTATGCAATCTATATCTGCAGAGGATCCATTTCAAGAATTGAAAGCCACGAACGAACGGTAACGGATTTTGAGCTGCGGGCTATGGCGAAGGTCCTCCGGGTTTCCATTGAAGAGCTGTATGAGGAGAAAGGCATTTGAGCGGTCCGACAGGTTTCGCGCACAAAGGAGAAAGGAGCGGAAAACAGGTGAAAAAGGAGAAGGTACGGGTAAGGAAAAAATTAAAATTGCTGGCGTTGGCATTGAGTGTCGGAATTTTTGGAATGGCCGCGGCAGGTTTTACCGCGCTGCAGGTACAGGCGGCGCAGCAGCCGGTTATTTCCGATTTGAGGGTATCGGAAAGTGGGGACGGACAGGGGATTGTGGCCAGGTGCAGTTATCAAAATTACAGCGATCAGAGCGGGTGCGAGATGACGCTGCATCTTTTCCGGCGAGAGGAGTCAGGGCAGGTATCCATATTGAGTTGGAAAAGTATTCCTTATGCCGCCGACGGAAATCTAAGCACAGACGTCTACCAGCCACAGGAGGGAGTTTACTTTGCTTCTGTGGGGATAAATTATGGCAGCGAGGCGGTGCAGACTTATTCCCAAAGCTATTACAGGGTAAAAATAAACGATGGGAAAGTGGAGGTTACGGAAATTGCAGAAGCCGACGGGGATGCAAATTCGGAAAATCAGAAGAAAACACCGGAATCCGTAACGTCAAAGTCCGGCAAAGAGGAATCCAAAGGAGCGGCATGTCAGCATAATTTGGAATATGAACTTAAAAGACAGGCTACGGCTAAGCAGGACAGTCTGCTTGCTTACCAATGCACATTGTGCGGCGCAGTCATGGATTACAGGGAGGTGGCCAATTCGGCTTACGGCGTATTTTTAAAGGAAGCGGCGGAAAAAATTAGAAATGCGCGGGAAAGCGAGGTTGTGATTGATACGGATCGCTGGATGAGTTTTAATGGGATGGTATTAGAGGCGCTTGAAAGCCGCAGGGATGTAACGGTGAGTTTACATTATCAGTATCAGGGACAAAGATACAATGTGAGGATTCCGGCAGGAGAAGATGTGAGCGGGCTTGCAGATGAAAATGGGTATTGTGGTTTTTTGTACCTGACGCAGGTATTTGGTGAAGAAAACCGGATAAAAGAATAAAAGTCAAATATAAGAGCAAAATAAGAAATAAGTTAGTAACTAGGAAGCCGAAGGCTGAATAGATAAGTGATAAAGTAAATAATACTAAAATCTATAAGACTGTTGCAAATAGAGGCCGTATATGAGTACAGGGTGTGGGGAAGTTCACGCAAGTGAAAACCCATATGCCATACATAGCGGCCGGCTCGCCGCAGTCTTTTATATTATTTCCTATGCATATGGAGGCCCTGTTTTTGCGGGCAGTCTTCAAATTTGGGCGCAAATACAAATTTATTATAGAAAAAATTTGGGAAAAATTTATCTTCCGCACCATCAAATTGTATTCACTATTGCCCCAAACTTTGTTATAATACTACAGTGATTTACAAAAAGCCTAAGATTTTTTAATCGTCAAATTTGTGTCTGCGTCCAAATTTGAAGGCTTTTGGAAGCATGGAGGATTTGTATGAGCGATTCAATTGCGGTAAAAACTTGCGAGGAAAGAACTTACGAGGAAAGAAATTACAAGGTAAGAACTTACCTTGTCACCGGCGGGGCAGGATTTATAGGCTATTATCTTTCCAAGGCTTTGTTGGAAAAGGGAATGAGGGTAGTTGGCCTCGACAATTTAAATGATTATTACGAGGTTTCCTTAAAAGAGGCCCGGCTGGCAATTTTGAAGGAGTATCCCGGGTATCATTTTGTGAAGGGCGATCTTGCGGATAAAAATGCGGTGTTTTCCACATTCGAAAATTTCAGACCGGATATTGTGGTGAATCTTGCGGCCCAGGCCGGCGTGCGTTACAGCATAGATAATCCGGATGCCTATATTCATTCCAATATAGTCGGGTTCTTTCATATTTTAGAAGCGTGCCGCCATTACCCCGTGGAGCATCTTGTTTTTGCGTCTTCCAGCTCGGTTTACGGCGGAAATAAAAAGGTGCCTTTTTCCACGGAAGATAAGGTGGACAGGCCGGTAAGTCTGTATGCGGCTACCAAAAAATCCAATGAGCTGATGGCCTATTCTTACAGCAAGCTGTATCAAATCCCTTTGACGGGCCTTCGGTTTTTTACGGTGTATGGGCCTATGGGAAGGCCGGATATGGCGTATTTTAAGTTTGCAAAGAAGATTATGGCGGGCGAGCCGATTCAGATATATAACCATGGGGATATGCGCCGCGATTTTACGTACATTGACGATATCGTAAAGGGGATAGAAAGTGTCCTTGAAAAACCCCCGGCAAAGGATGAAAACGGCGCTGCCTATAAGATATATAATATAGGAAACAATAAGCCGGAGAAATTGATGGATTATATAGCGGTTCTTGAAAGATGTCTGGGAAAGGAAGCGAAAAAGGAGTACCTTCCCATGCAGCCCGGGGATGTATATGAGACTTACGCGGATGTGCAGGACTTGATGGATGACTTTGGATTTAAACCGTCAACCACCATTGAGGAAGGGCTTGGCAGGTTTGCGGAGTGGTTTTTGGAATATTATAAGTTGTAAGCAGAGTTTTGGGATATAGGACAACGGGCTTTGTCCGATATAGGCAGCAGGTGTAAGATTAAAAATTTTCAATCGCGGGTTTAGGCGGCTGCGCGTTGCTTGCTGCCAACTCGTTATGTGCAAAAGCAGCGCGGAAATGAGGGCAAGTTTGAAAGGAGCTTTCAAACTATTTATTGGTGGCAGCACCGCAAGCACGGCTTGCGGTATGCGGGAAGGAGAAAAATGAAAATTGCAGTGGCGGGAACAGGATATGTTGGTCTGGTAGCGGGCGTATGTTTTGCGGAAAAAGGGTATGATGTGACCTGCGTGGATGTGGATGAAAAAAAGGTTGGGATGATGCGTCAGGGGATTTCTCCTATTTATGAAGAGGGGCTTGAGGAATTGATGCAAAAAAACAATGCCAAGGGAACCTTGCATTTCACAACGGATTATCAGTCCGCTTACAGGGACGCAGACACTATTTTTATTGGGGTGGGAACGCCGGAGATGCCTGATGGCAGCGCTAATTTAAGCTATATTGCCACGGTTTCCAGACAGATTGCGGAGACCATAGAGAAGGATTGTCTGGTGGTGGTAAAGTCCACGGTTCCGGTGGGTACCAACGATAAGGTGGAGCAGTTTATTAAGGATTTTCTGGTGCATGATGTGAAGGTGGAAGTGGCCTCCAACCCCGAATTTTTAGCGCAGGGTACGGCGGTTCATGATACGTTACATGCAGCAAGGATTATCATCGGAACGGAGAGCAAAGAGGCGGAGGCGCTGCTTTCCCAAATTTATGAGCCCTTTGGGCTTCCTATTGTTTCGGTAAAACGCCGTTCGGCAGAGATGATTAAGTATGCCTGCAATGATTTTCTGGCGCTTAAGATTTCTTACATGAACGATATTGCCAATTTATGCGAGCTGGTTGGCGCGGATATTACGGATGTGGCGAAGGGGATGAGCTATGATGAGCGGATTGGCGCCCGGTTCTTAAATGCCGGGATTGGATTTGGGGGAAGCTGTTTCCCGAAGGATACGAAAGCGCTTAAGTATCTGGCCAGGGAGCACGGCTACCAGCTCAGGACGGTGGAGGCCTGCGTGGACGTGAACGCCGCTCAGAAAACCAGATTGTTTGAAAAGGCAAAGGAGCGGATGATTACCTTTAACGGTTTGAAGGTTGCGGTTTTGGGACTGACCTTTAAGGCGGGAACGGATGATCTGAGGGAAGCTCCTTCTATTGACAATTTAAAACTTTTACTGGCAGCAGGCGCAGACGTTTATGCTTTTGACCCCAAAGGTGTGGAGCGCTCCGGAATGATTTTTCCTCAGGGAAAAGTGGAAAACGGAACCATGACATATGTGTCTTCGGTGGAGGAAGCGTTGGATAAGGCCAATATCTGTTTTGTATTTACGGAGTGGCCGGAGATTAAGACGGTTATGCCCGGGGAGTTTAAGAAAAGAATGCATACCCCCCTTGTATATGACGGCAGGAATCTCTACCCCGTAGAAGCCATGAGGGAAGCGGGGGTAGAGTACTACAGCATCGGGCGATAGGAAGTGGAAGAAACAGTTGCGGAGTTATTTAAGCGGCGGCCGGTACTTGCGGCTGCCCTTCCGAAAACAAACGCTGCCCTGCTTTATGGGACAGCTTATTATAAGAAAAATGCGGCTATTAACAGCCGCATCTTTTATCAATGATATATCGGGGTCTTGCTTTGATTTCGTCATAGATTCTGGAAATATAATGGCCGATAATGCCCAGGCTTATCATCAGAACGCTGCCGATAATCAGCTGCAGCAGGATAACGGTGGTAAAGCCTTCTAAGGCGGACCCGGAAAAATATTTATACAGGGACTGGATGCCAAGGGCGATGGACGCAAGAAGCATCACCCATCCCATCAGGCTCACAAACTGCATGGGAGCGCCTGAAAAGGAAGTAATGTTTTGAATGGCATATTTGGTCAGGCTCCACACAGACCATTTGGAGGCGCCGATGGTGCGCTCCCCGACTTCAAAGGGAATGGTTGTGGAACGGAAGCCCACCCAGGAGGAAAGCGCCCGAAAGAAGGGGGCCCGTTCCGGTAGGATTAAAAGGGCGTCCACTGCCTTGCGATCCATTAGCTTAAAATCGGAGGCTTTGGACATGTCAATGCCGGTTGCCCTGCTGATGATTTGGTAAAAAGCATTGGCACAGAGGGTGTGAACCGGGTTTTCTTTTCCCCGGGATGTCTTAATCCCTTCAACGACCTCGTAGCCTTCCCGCCAAAGCCGGTACATTTCGGGCAACAGGGCAGGGGGATGCTGCAAGTCGCAGTCCATGATAACGCAGCAGGCGCCGCAGGAAGCCTCCAATCCTGCAAAAATGGCGGCTTCCTTTCCAAAGTTTCTTGAAAAGGACAGGCCCTTTACCTCGGAATGTTCTTTTGAAAGCGCGTGAATGCGAAGGTACGTATCATCCTTAGAACCGTCGTCAACGAAAATGACCTCAAAGGGAATGGCGGATGTATCCAGAATTTCCTTTATTACGGCAAATGTCTTGGGTATGTTATCCTGTTCGTTATAGGAAGGTATAATAATGGAAAGCTTTTGATTTTCGTGCATTGGTGTAATTCTCCTCGTAAAGTAAGTATATACGAGAAAAAAAAATTTAGCAATGTTATTATATGAAAGACTTGTGTCAATAACATACAGTGTGTTATTTTTACTGGTTAGCCAGAAACAAAGCGCGCGGCGACCTGAATTTCTATTCGCTTCGAGTGGGCGGGGGGGGCCAACATGTGAAAGCAACCTTACATGGACAGAAAGAGGGAAACATTGTATAATTCATAAGGGAGAATGAATTTATGAGGCAGCGGTATGACAAAATAATAATCGGGGCCGGTTTATATGGGCTGTATGCGGCAAGATTTTGTGCGAAAAAGGGGCAGCATGTTTTGGTGCTTGAATATGACGATATGCCCTTTGGACGGGCCACCTACATCAATCAGGCCAGGGTGCATATGGGCTATCACTATCCGAGGAGTCTTACCACGGCAGTGAAATCGGCGGGATATTTCCGGCGTTTTGTGGAGGATTTCGGTTTTTGTATTCATGACGCCTTTGAGCAGATTTATGCCACATCGGATAAATTTTCCTGGACCAGTGCGAAGCAGTTTCAGGAGTTTTGCAAAGCGGCGGGCATCAAATGCGAGGAGGCGGCAGCTTCCAAGTATTTTAAGCCGGGTATGTGCGACGGGGCCTTTCTTACGGAAGAATACACCTATGACGCGAAAGTATTGCAGCATTTTTTTGAAGAAGAATTAAACGGGGACGCCAATGTGGAAATAAAATATGGCGTCCGTATCCATAAAATTGTAAAGGACAGAAAGGCTTTCCGGATAGAAACGGAGGATGGAAATTGCTTTGAAGGGCCTTTCGTGCTGAACGCCACTTATGCTTCCGTGAACCAGGTGATCGACAGGGTGGAGGGAGTCGAAAAGGAATTTTTTGGGATAAAATATGAACTCTGCGAGATTATTTTATGCAGGCCCTCGGATGCTTTAAAGGGAATCGGAATTACGGTGATGGACGGGCCTTTCTTCTCCATCATGCCTTTTGGGCAGACAGGCTTGCATTCCCTGACGGCGGTAACCTTTACGCCCCATGTGACCAGCTATGATTTGAAACCGCAATTTTCCTGTCAAAGGGGGATGGAGCAGGGGGAAAATAAGTGTACGCCGGATGCGCTGGGCAATTGCAGCGTCTGTCCCCATAAGCCGGATTCCGCCTGGCCTTATATGTCTCATTTGGCGGATAAATATATGAAGCCGGAGTACGGCTATTCTTATGTGGAGTCTTTGTATTCCATGAAACCGATTTTGAAAAGCTCGGAGGTGGATGATTCCAGACCTACGGCGATCAGGGTGATGAGCCGGGAACCGGTATTTGTGAGCGTTTTGTCCGGGAAGATCAACACGGTTTATGATTTGGATGAGTATTTGCTGCTTGAATAAAAATGCATTTTCGGGAATTAAATTTGATTATTGATTGATTTGTATAAAAAAGGCATTTTTCGCCGGGATTTACGATGCCGTATGTCGCAAAGCGGTGATATGGAAGATGATGGGCAGGGAGGATATGATGGGGAGTGAAAATGTGAGTAGGAAAGAAAATAAATTTGTATCGCTGGTGGTTTACCTGCATGATGTGGCTCCTTATGTAAAATATTTTTTCAGTACGGTTATTCCTGTGATAGAGGAAAATTTTGTGCAGTATGAGCTGGTTTGCGTGGACGACGCATGCCAGGACGGCACGGTGGAGGTCTTAAGGGATTATGTGGAGAGCAGACAGATAAAGGCTATGGTAAATGTGGTCCACATGAGCTTTTTTCAGGGGCTGGAAAGCGCCATGAATGCGGGCAGGGATATTGCAATCGGCGATTTTGTTTATGAATTTGACGATATTTTCGTGGATTATAATCCTTATGTGGTGATGGAGGTTTACAATAAGCTGCTTGAGGGGAACGACATTGTGGCGGCCAGCAGTAAGGGGAAGCTTCGCATTACGTCAAGGCTGTTTTACGCTCTTTACAACAAAACCAGCCGGGGAAATACAAAGATTGGCCCCGAGACCTTTCGGCTGGTGTCCAGAAGGGCCATCAACAGGATTAAGTCCATGGGACAGTATATTCCTTATCGAAAAGCCGTGTACATGAATTGCGGTTTAAATACCACCACAATCCGTTATAGCAGCACGGATGTGGATGTGAGAATAAAAAATAAGAGCGTGGTTTCGGAGCGCACAACTCTTGCTCTTGACTCGTTTATCTATTTTACCAATGTGTTGGAGAGAATGTCCGCAATTGCCTGCGGTTTGTTTTTGTTGGTAACCATTGGCGTGGGAATTTATATTTTTACGGATCTTTTTAAGGGAACCAAAACGGTGGAAGGGTGGTTTTCCACCATGGGCTTTTTGGCGTTGGGATTTTTTGGCGTGTTTGCGCTGCTTACGATTATATTGAAGTATTTATCTGTCATGTTAAATCTGATTTTTAAGCAGCAGAGATATCTGGTTTCCGATATAGAAAAAGTGGTAAAGCGATAAAAAGCCAGGAGGCTTATGTCCAGGGACTTATACCAAGAAGCATATGTCAAAAGGCATATGCCAAAGGGTTTATAAGGGTAAAAGCGAAGGGGCTTAAGCCCGATGCGCTAAAGTTTAAGAGGCGCAGGTTAATAGCGAAGGGAAATATTAGAGGCAGAGAATTGCAGATAGTAAAAGGGGAAGGAAGGTTATATGGCTGCGGTAGTAATGAGCTGGATTTATATGACATTGGTATGCGGCTGCATTGGCGGCGGCGTTATTGCGCTGCTTTTCAGGGCGGCGGGGATTAAGACAGCTTACCTTAAATCCGGCGCTAAGGCGACGGGCGTTGGGGTGGCCGGTTCATGGGTGGAAAAGCTTTCCCTGACGCATTGCCTGATGGCGGGGATTGTGGCTATTACGGTGTATGTGGAGATTTTCAGCCTTTTTGGAAAAACAGGAGCGGTTTGCCATATTTTGATGCTGCTTGCGGCGGGGGCATTTGGAATAGCGGGAAGAAAGATTTTTTTGAAAGAGTGGGAGAAATATAAAAAGATTCTTTTTTCCTGGGAAGGCTTTTTTTATGCTGGCATTCTTTTGTTGATTGCCTTTTTTACCTCCCGAGGAAATTTTCATACGGATACCAATATTTATCATGCCCAGATGATCCGTCTGTATGAGGAATATGGGCTGATAAAGGGGATGGGGAATTTACAGCTTCACTTTGCTTATAACAGCGCCTATTTGGCGTTTGCCTCCGTGTTTAGTCTGCGGTGGCTTTTGGGGCAGTCCCTGCATACGACCACAGGATTTGTCGAAGCGGTCATGTGTCTTTATGCCTTTCATGGGCTGAAGGACTTTAAGAGGCACAGGCGGCACACCGGGGATATGATGCGTGTGGGTATACTGCTGTACACATTGGTTATTGTGACGGGCAGCATGTCTCCGGCTACGGATTATGCGACAATGTTTCTTGTCCTGTTTGTGATTACCGAGTGGTGCGATAATTTGGAAAAGGGCGGGAGCGTGGCGGTTTATTCCCTGCTATCAATATTGGCGGTTTTTGTAGTGACGCTTAAATTTTCCGCCTGTCTTTTGGTGTTGATTGTGATTTATCCGGCGGTAATTCTTGTAAAAGAAAAGCGATGGCGGGAGATTGGGGTTTATTTTAGCTTCGGCTGTCTGATTTTGTTCCCTTTCCTTATGCGGAATTTTTTGATTTCCGGATGGCTTTTGTATCCGTTTAACGGCATTGATCTTTTTACGGTGGAGTGGAAGATACCCGAGGAATACTTGCTGATGGATGCGAATCAGATTAAGGTATGGGGAAGATGCTTATATGATGTGGAAAAAATCAACTGGCCGGTTGCAAGCTGGCTTCCCATATGGTGGGAAGGGCAGGAGCGATATGAGAAAATGCTTCTGGGAGCGATGCTTTTTGGGACAGTTTTGCTGGCGGTTTTAAGAATCGTAAAGGCGCTGGGGCACAGAAAAGTAAGGTGGGATATGGCAGCCTTGCTGGCAGCAGTTTTTGGCAGCCTGACGGTATGGTTTTTTACCGCGCCTTTTATCCGGTATGGGCTTGCTTTTATCTTTGCCATTCCCATGATAGCGGCCGGGGAGTATCTTGGCGAGGAAAAGAAAGGCTTTTACAGCATCCTGACAGGGGGATTGATATTTTGCATCTTTGTATCAATAAGCCCTTACTGGGATCATTATATAACGGATGCGGGCGTTTTTGTGAAACAGAGTTTGAAAGAGCCTTATTATATTTGCCAAAAGGACTATGACAGGGCGGAGGAAGGCAGCCTTGAAATAAACGGGAATGTGATTTATTATAGTACGGCGGGCGAAGTAAACACATACCATACTTTCCCAAGTACATGCTATCAATTTATGTTGGAGAGGAGCACTCTTATGGGAGACAATATAAAGGATGGTTTTAAGGCAAAATAAAGAAAAGGTGAAAATAGTGGAGAAAGAAAATTTATCAATCAATCTTTTGTTTCCGGTGTTAAACGAAAGGCTGCGCCTTGAAAATGGAATCGAGAAAACCATGGCGTACTTAAAGAAAAATGTCAGGATTCCTTACAGGCTTACGATTTTGGACAATGGTTCGGAGGATGAGACGCCCCAGATCGGAAAGGCCCTTGAGAAAAAATATCCGGAGGTTACTTATGTGCGGGTAGGGGAAAGAGGCGTGGGCGTTGCTTTTCGAAAGGGAATCGCTTTAAATGAGAGCGCCCTGGTGGGATATATGGACATTGACTTGTCTACGGATATTCGATATCTTGGCCGCACCATTAAGTTGTTTGAGAAAAGACCCGAACTGGAATATGTAAACGGAAGCCGTTTCAGTAAGAAATCTGATACGAGAGGAAGAAAGTGGTACCGGAAGATAACCTCCATGGGGCTGGTATTTCTCTTGAAGGCGATTTTTCATATGAAGGCCACGGATGCGGTGTGCGGCTTTACCTTTCTGCGCAAAGAGACGGCCGAAAGGCTGGTGGCAGCCTGCGGAAACGATAACGGCTGGTTTTATACCATAGAATTTTTGCTGCGCGCGGAGCGGATGGGGGTTGTGATTTATGATATGCCCGTAAAGTGGCAGGAGGATTACAATACGACGGTAAAGCTGTGGAAGACCATTAAGAATTATCTGGTGCAGATTTACAGATTGAAAAAGGCTTTTAAGGCGGAGGAACGGGAAAGCGCTTCGGGCGGAAGGAGATAGCCTGAGTTTTGCTGAAAGTTGTTTTGAAATAAAAAAGAAAAAGGGGTGGAACTATGCTAAAGAGGATAGATTTAACCAGAGATTTTCAAAAGCATAAAAAGGAATATATGGATGCAATCGAGTCGGTCTGTCAGGAGACAGCTTTCTCAGGGGGCAGATTTGCGGATGAGTTTGACAAGGAATTTGCCGAATTTTGTAAGGTGCCCTATGCGGCGGGCGTCAATAACGGAACTTCCGCCCTGCACTGCGCCATGATGGCACTTGGAATCGGAGCGGGAGACGAGGTGATTGTTCCTGCCAATACTTATATTGCAACGGCCTGGGGAGTTACTTATACGGGAGCTGTACCGGTGTTTGTCGATTGCACGGCGGATACCTGGGAGATAGATCCGGATAAGATAGAAGAAAAGATTACGAGTAAAACCAAGGCGATTTTAGGAGTTCATTTGTATGGACAGCCTTTTGAATTTAACAAAGTCAAAGCCATTGCGGACCGGTATGGTATTTATGTGGTGGAGGACTGCGCCCAGGCCCACGGGGCGGGTTATGAAGATAAACTGGTGGGGAGCTTAGGAGAATTAGGCTGCTTTAGCTTTTATCCCGGAAAGAATTTGTATGCCTTTGGAGAAGGGGGCAGCGTGACCTGTCATAAAAAGGAATATTATGATGTGATTACCACAATAAAAAATCAGGGATGCAAGGTAAGGTATTATCATGATTTGATAGGTTATAATTACCGTCTGGAGGGTCTTCAGGGAGCGGTATTAAGCGTAAGCCTTAGATACCTTCCCCAATGGACCGAAAGACGACGGGAGATTGGAAGGCGGTATATCAGGGAAATTACGAATCCGCTTCTTACCATGCAGGCCCATCCTGAAAATACCAATCCGGTTTTTCATCTGTTTGTGATTACCGTGGAAAATCCGGAGGACTTTGTAGCTTACATGGAACGGCAGGGGATAGAATGCCATAGACATTATCCGGTGCCCTGTCATCTGCAGAAAGCTTATGAGCATCTGGGCTATAAAATTGGAGACTGCCCGAATGCGGAGTATCTGGCAAACCATTGCGCGACATTGCCGCTTTTCCCGGAAATGACGGACGAGGAGGCGGGATGGGTTATTGATGCCTGCAATGGGTATATGGGAAGGTAAAGCTTTCTTCGAAAGCTTTACCTGTACGCAAATGACAGAAATGTGAAACTGTTTGAGGATTTTCTGACTTATTTTTTATGTTCAGGATTGCAACAATCAGAAGAGCAGCAGTCAAGATTATCATAAATTTTTTGTATGTACTCATAAGTCCGGCCCCTTTTAAATGATGCAGGTGTGAGGGGCGAATAGAGCGGTTATTTACGAATTGACAAACAATGAGTTGTATGTGATAATATTATTGAACCACTGAAAGTGTGAATACGCCGTAGGTGGTGTTTCTATTTCTTTGGATAAATCACTAACCCATATTTTTCATGGCTTGCTTTTTCATTTAAAATTCCATTGGCAGAGAAAGTTGCCATTACACTCCCGACAAATTCCTTATTTATCAAATTTCCCACACGGTTAGGAAGTTCTTTGTTTTTATATCTCGTTAAGTAATACAGATGGACAAAATAAGAGATAAAGTCGCAAATTTGAATAAAGTGTGATTCTTTAGAATCTTTTTCAAGAACATCCTCTATCATGTTTTGGATGGGTTTGTTAATGTATCCTCCAAATTGTGATTGTATAGGGTTATAAGCTCTTATAGCTCGTGCGGTTTTTCTCATGGGAGAAATACGTCCTTTATCTGTTATAAGTAAAAAGTTCCAGCTTCCCTGACTGTCATTTTCAATTCGCTGGATGCTGTATGTAAGAGCGTTCTGTAATATTGGATAATCGCTTATTGCAATAAATGATTTGTCAATTATCACATTGATTGCGGAAATATTGAGCGATGCAATCATTAAGGTATATTTTTTTAGGATTTCTGTTCTTTGTGCGTTTGTCCAATGGTATGTTCGATAAGGATTTTTGTCTGTTAAAAAATGTTTTGTATGCATTTCCTCACCTGTATGGAATCCATATTCTTCTTTCAGGCTGGAGCGGAATGTTTTTACCGTATTATAATTATCCTGCCAGGAGCTGCCAGGCATATATATGCTGGTTAAAATAAATGCATCACTGGAAGCTGTATTTAATCCGTCATCACCGGTTTCATCACAATATACAATCTGTGTTTCCATAAAAATCGCCTTTTCCGGTTTGGTCAGAACCTAAAGCGACTTGGTTATTCTTGGGACGGTTCGTCTGGTGCTGATGATGCTATAAAACCGTAAGATAACTACAAATGTAGCTGAACACCATAAGAGAATTATAACAGCAACATAAGCTACTGTTAAACAAAAATTTTAGAAAGCGAGGAAAAAAGCTTGGAAGTAAACTTCCAAGCTATCAATTGGTGGCAGAACCGCAAGCTATGCCTGCAATATGCAGGGGTATAAGTTTGGAAGTAAACTTCCAAACTCTTTATCGGTGGCAGTACCGCAAGCACAGCTTGCGGTATGCGGGGGAATAAGAATGAAAACAGTGACTAACCTGAAAATCAGCCAAGACAAAGTACAATTAAAGATGGCGGATGCTAAATGGGAAAGTCATAGAAAATCAAGGTACGAAACATCCATGCAGCAATGTTTGTGTGATGGTGAAGATTATGAAGAAGAACTATATCCTTTCGGAACTTGGTAGACAGGGGGCAGTGTTGACTTATTGGGAGTACATAAAATTGAAATAAGACCCCATGCGTTAGTGACAGATAAGTACAGCCTTACCCTGACATAAATATTAGGCACTGATATTCATCGCTGTTTATGCAAGACCGTACTAGTGAAAAATTTTTTTCCTAAACCCTGCAAATCCGCATAAAATATTGAAGATTTTTTTAAGTCTTTCTTAATTTTGGAAAAAAGCCTATAAAAAGGGCTTTTTTTTGTTATACTAATGTCAGTTAAAAACGACTGGCTGATTTTGGAAATCAGTTTGTGTAAAAGCCAAGCTTTTAAAGGAAGAATTTTTGTACGGGCAGATGCATGTGATGGAGATGGAGGCATCTTTTGTAGAAATCTTATTCCGGTGAGAAGACAGGCTGCAAATGAAAATGTGCGGATTAGAAACCTCATGAAATAGAAATCTTATTTCGTGAAAAAATATAGTGAAAGTGTTTTTTAAGTGACAGGAGGGATAGGTTTGTTTGTTTCTGCGTTTTTCTTTGCCTTTTTGGGAATTGTCATAATGTTGTTTTTTTTGCTGCCCGTAAGGTTTCGACCGGCGATCCTGCTGGTTTCAAGCTACGTTTTTTGCGGATTTGTAGAAATACGCGCCCTAATGGTTCTTGTGATCATTTCTTTTTCTACATGGGCAATTGGTCTTAAGATAGAAAAACTGCGAACCGGGGGAAATATTTTTTTCAGTAAAGTATGTGTGATAACAGCGGTGGTGATTTACTGTTTTATATTGTGCGGTTATAAGTATCTGCCCTGCATTCTCACCCGCTTTGGCGGGGGACAGATGCCGGAAGGAGTGTTAAAGCAGTTTATTATGCCGGTGGGGTTATCCTTTTATATGTTTCAGGCAATAGGATATCTGGCGGATATTTATCAGGGGAAGAGCCGGGCGGAGAGGAGTTTTTTGCTGTTTGGCTGTCATCTTTCTTTTTTTCCAAAGCTGGTTAGCGGGCCTATTGAGAGGGAGCGGGATTTTTTACCCCAGCTTAAAAGCCTTTCTAAGGTAAAAGCCTGGGACAGAGGGCGCTTATCCACGGCATTTACTTACATGCTTTGGGGCTATTTTATGAAGATGGTGGTGGCGGACAGGCTTGCTGTGACGGTCAATAAAATTTTTGACAATCCCGGTGGGTTTGACAGCTTTTGGCTTATTGTCGGCATGCTTTTTTACACCATACAGATATACTGTGATTTTGCCGGATATTCTTATATAGCCATAGGCTGCGCTAAAATTTTCGGGCTTACCTTGACACAAAATTTTAAGGCGCCTTATCTGGCAGACAGTATCTCGGATTTTTGGCGCAGGTGGCATGTTTCTCTGAGCACGTGGCTTAGGGATTATATTTATATTCCTTTGGGCGGAAACAGGAAGGGCGTCATAAGAAAATGTGTAAATACCTTGGCGGTGTTTTTGATTTGTGGAATGTGGCACGGGAGCGGCATGAATTTTATTATATGGGGGTTATTGCATGGTTTTTATTCCATTGTGGAGACCGTTTTGCGGAAAATCGGATGGAAGGGACAGGGGGGACAAATTGTTACATTTTTTTCGGTGGCTTTTGCCTGGATTTTTTTCAGAGCTGACAATGCGGCAGCAGGTTTTGCCTATGTAGGGAGGATGTTTACTGCCGGCGTGAATTTAGGAGAGTGGAATACAATGGGGCGGGCGCTTGCATTAAACAGGGTGGAAATTGGCGTGACTCTGATAGGGATAACGGTGATATGGCTGGTGGACAGCCTTTGTAACCGAAAAAAGCTTCATCTTCCGGTTTTAATTCAGTACAAGGAAAATGCATCCAGATATTTTGTTTTTTATCTGTTGATTATGGCTATTTTTATTTTTGGTATATACGGGCCGGGGTATCATGCGGAGCAGTTTATCTATATGCAGTTTTAAGGAAATGAGTACGTAGTACCAGTCAGGCATTTTTTATCGAGGTTTGTGTTGCCGCAGAGCGGCAACATGGGGGGTAGTGTGAAGAAAAGTTCTAAGGCGTCAAAAAACGCCGCCTAAGAACAATTAAAACTTCACACTCAGAAGAATGCCTTGAAAAACAGGCATTCTTCATCCGGACATGGGGGTTAGTATGAAAAAAATGAGAATTAAGAAAAATTTAATCCGGGTCGGCTTTTTGGTTCTTTTTCTGGTTACGATATACTTTGCAATCAGTATTTTGCGCATCAAATCCGAACATGGCGTGAATCAGAAAGCGGGATTATATATGCAGCCAAAGGATTCCATTGATGTGGTTATGATGGGGACAAGTCATGTGCACTGCGACATAAACACGGGAGTTTTGTGGGAAAAGTTTGGAATAGCGGCCTATGACTACAGTGGGGCGGAGCAGCCCTTATGGATGACGTATTATTATTTGAAAGAGCTGTATAAATATCAAAGTCCGGAGGTAATCGTGTTGGATATGTATGCGCCCGCAAGATTTAAGGAAGATTATCAGTATGATTTTATTGCGGAAAATATATACGGTATGCGGTTTTCCCTGGATAAAATGCAAATGCTTTCCGCCAGCGTGGAGCCTGCAAAGCTGCATCAATACTTTCCGTCCTTTGCAGTTTACCACAGCAGGTATGACGACCTTGAAAAGGAAGATTTTCAGAGCTTTGTGTGGAACAATGAGGAAAATGAGGCTTTTAAGGGATATACGCCTTACTGGAACATAAATCCTCAAACGCGGCCGGAGTTTTCAGAGGACAGAAATGATGGGCTTACGCCTAAATCGGAAAAATATCTGAAAAAAATAATTGCCCTTACGAAAAAGAAAGGGACTGATTTGGTTCTTATAGTTTCGCCTTATATAACGACCCCCGAAGACCAGAGAACTTACAACAGGATTACGGAGATTGCAGCGGAAAACGGACTTATTTTTATCAATTATAATGAATATTATGATGCTATTGGACTTGATTTTGAAAAAGATTTTCATGATGATTCCCATTTGAATTATTGGGGAAGCTGTAAGTTTACGGAATATCTTGGCGCCTTTCTGGAATCTTATGACCGGGTACCCGATAGGAGGGGACAGGAGGGATATGAGTCATGGGACGCCAATGTGGAAATGATTGATAAAAAGCTGCAAAGCTATGAAGAAGGAACATTGGAGTAACGATTTAACAGGGCTTAATTGTGAAGGTAACCACAACCTGATATATTGAAAAAGTGTGCGTATTAAGAAGGTTGTTTTTTGGCTATGTATATTTTATAATAAGTGGAGCAAATGTAATGGTTCAGTCCAGGGCTTTGCGCTTTTTGCAAAGTCCGTGAGAACGCATAAAAGCTTAAAAGAATCCGGACTCTTTGCCGAAGGCAAACTTGAAACAGGCCGGATTCCATAACTATGAAGCCGAAGGCTTATAGTTATGAGCAAATTGGAAGGCGGAGCGGGCGTATGCATAGCAGAAGATGCCTAGGAAATAAAATACACATTTTTATGATTACATCTGCCTGCCTGATGTTGGCGGTGCTATTAGCAGGCTCTTATATTCGGACCGATCATGAAAAGGAGTTAACGGACAGCCTGTTTTTTGAATATCATTTAGAGGGTGAAACCATAAGATTTAAGTTGTGGGAGGATGCGGAAGCAGAAGTATATTATCTCTTCCTGCCATCTTTTTTTGCGGAAAAAGGAAAAGAATTTTTTATCCGGTACGAGGATGGCAGGGGCGTTGTAAAGATAGACGGGGTTTCCTATGGGGACGGAGATCTTTTTGCGGAAGATGGCAGAGAGGATATTCACAGACTGGAACTTCTGAGCGTCTTTGGCAGAAGCTATGGGGATAAAGGCTTTCGGGTACTTGTTTCCGAAAAGGTTCCCACCCTTATGTTTACGGCGCAGGCACAGGAGGAGCTGCTGAGTATAGAGGAATTTGACAATAAAAGGTATCTTGAAACAGGCAGCCTGGTTATGGCGGATGAAACAGGGAATATTGTCTGTAAGGAGAGTCTTGAAAAGCTTAAGGTGAGGGGAAATCTTACCGCTACATTGGACAAAAAACCTCTTACCTTTTCCTTTCATACGCCGATAGGATTATGCGGTATGGCGCCTGGCATTAAGTGGAACTTGCTGGCAAATGCCACGGATGGATCTTATGTGCGCAATAAGCTGATTCTGGATTTGGCGAATGAGAGCATTTCCGCCTACGAGCCGGAGGGAGCATTTGTTGAGGTCTATTTAAACGGCGGCTATCAGGGGCTTTATCTTTTGACTCAGGCAGTGGAAATTGCGGAAAACCGTATTGAAATTAATCCCCAGGAGAGTTGGTTCCTGGAAATGGAGCTTGATTTCAGGCTCGAGGAAGATACCCCGTATGTGATAACGGACAAAGGGCAGATTTTTGCAATTCATACAAAGACGTATGTTTCGGAAGCGGAAAAGGAAAGGATTCGCCATAGGCTAAGCGATATCGAAAGCGCCTTTACCGCTAAGGACGGCGTCAGTTTGTTAAGTGGAAAAACTTTAGATGAATTAATGGACTTAGAATCCTGGGCGGAGGCTTTTCTTATACAGGAAATATCAGGGGATCATGATACGGGAATTGCCAGTCAGTTTGCCTTTGCGCCGCAAAAGGAAGACTCTCTTTTGTATGCCGGGCCGGTATGGGATTTTGACGGAACTATGGGGAATGTGAATACGGCAATGTATAAAAATCCGGCGGCGCTTACCACATCTATTGAACAGACAAGGCCGAAAGGGAATGCCAATCAAAATCGCTGGTTTGCGGCCTTGTATCAAAACGCGCAGTTTCGGAAAGTGTTAGAAGAAAAGTATCAAACTGTTTTTCGCGGTAATTTAGAAAAAATTTTAAATGGGGAAATTGAGGATTATGTGGAAGAAATAGAGCGCAGTGCAGGTTTGGACGCCTTTAGATGGCATGAAAAAAGACTGGGATGGATGTTTGTTTTACCGGAGGAACTTAGATTTCCGGATGTATGCGACTATAAAGATTATTCGCAGCTTGAAAGCCATGTGCAAATGGTGGAGGATTTTTTGACGCAAAAGAAAAATTTTTTGGATAAGCTGTGGGTAGAGCACAGGGAATTTTGTATTGTGGAGGTGCGGAATGACTTTCCTGTTCTGAACCAGGACTATAATCAGACAATTTATTACTGGGTAGAGAAGGGAACGCCCTTGCAGGGACTTCCACAATTTACGGACGAGGAGGGGATACCTTATGAATATGTGGACAGGGAAACCAAAGAAAAGGTTTCCGATGGCGCTATCATATGGGAAGATTGTGTGTTAGAGGGCGTCATGGGGCAATGTACGACAGACTTAGACGACGGGCAGTGAGGAAGAGTATGACAGGACAGGCTGCGCCGGTAAGGGTGCGGCGGCTGACGGATTCAGGCTTTGGGCTGTGAGGGCGGCTGTACGACAGGTAAGGAGGAAAAACATTACTTTGGAGGAAATACATTACAGACATGAATATAAATATCCATTAACGCATGGACAAATACTGATAGAAAGTGCTAAAATAAGTGCAGTTGCCCAAAAGGACGCACATGCAGGGGAGGCAGGATTTTATAACATCAGGAGTCTGTATTTTGATGATTATCATAATAGCTGCTACAAGGACAATGAAAACGGGGTGGATAGCAGGGAAAAATACCGGATACGGATTTATAACCACAGTGCGGAAAGAATTACCTTGGAATTAAAGCAAAAAATCCGGGGCAAAACCAGTAAGCGCACTTGTCCAATCACATTGTCCCAGTGTAAAAAACTGATGAATGGTATAATACCGGATGATATAAAGCCAGACCAGCAGGTACTGCATAAGCTGGCGTATCTGATGGCGGTGCGGCTTATGTCCCCGGCGGTTATTGTAGATTATGACAGAGTTCCCTATATATACAGGTTAGAGGATGCAAATGTGAGGGTCACTTTTGACAGCAACATTACATCGGTGAGCGATGTGGGCACTTTTTTGGACGAAAAGATATATGGGCGAGGTGTTTTGGCAGTGGGACAGGCTTTGATGGAAGTGAAGTTTGACAGCTTTTTGCCTGACGAAATATACGGTCTTTTACAGTTAGACGGACTTAGCGCAAGCACATTTTCAAAGTATTATCTCTGCAGAAGGTTTGGGGTGTAAAGGACATACTTTTCATCTGCGGGCTGTTAGAAACATGGAGGATAAGTAATGAACTTTTCAGATATATTCAAAAAAGATTTTCTGGCGTCGTATACTACCGAGGGGGTCAGCGTGCCTCATATTACGGCGGTGCTTTTAATCACGGCGGTTATTGCCTGCTATATTTTTGTGGTATACAGGCTTATCACGAAAAAAACCTTTTATTCTAAGAACTTTAACATTTCGCTTGCGGCAATTGCAGTGATAACGGCAGGAATTATTTTAGCGGTACAGTCCAGCATTGTGATCTCCCTGGGTATGGTAGGCGCTCTTTCTATTGTACGTTTTCGAACGGCAATCAAGGAGCCAATGGATTTATGCTTTTTGTTCTGGTCAATTGCGGTGGGAATTTGCTGCGGCGCTCACATGACGGAAATTGCGCTGGTGCTTTCTTTGGTGCTTACGGTGCTGGTGCTTATACTGGACAGGCTGCCCATAGGACGGGCGCCCATGATCCTGGTGGCAAATCTGCAGGATTTGGAAAAAGAGCCGGTTTTCATGAAGAAGGTTTCAGAGTTTTGTAAATATTATAAGGTAAAATCCAGGAATATTACCTCAGGCAGATGTAATCTTATTGTGGAGGTCAGAGCCTTAAAGGAATACGAAATGATAGAGGCTGTTTCGAAGCTGGAAGGGGTGGAGAATGTTTCACTGGTTTCCCATGACGGAGAGGTCACCTTCTAACATGTGCTTCCTGATGGCGGCCGCCTGCCGGGGAAGTGTGCCCGGCCCCCGATTTGAAGGCCGCAGGAAAGAATGGGAATCAGCACTCGTATGAGAAAAACAACGGGCGGTACGCTGTGCGGACTGTCCTTATGTTAATAAAAATGTGTAAAAAGGAGGCAGAAATGTCAGTTAGATATCATAATTTTGGCGGTGCGCTGGGGTGGAATCTGCAGAAGAAATTCCCCAAATTATCGTCGGAAAGTTACTTAAAATTACAGTTCCTTACCAGAAATAAATTGCAGGAAAAGTATATTGAATATTTTCTTCAAAGCGAGGAAACTCCTATGCCCCTGGTGGTAAATCTGGAGACAATCAATCGCTGTAACAGCACGTGTTCTTTTTGCACGGCAAATAAAAATGCGGAAAAGCGTCCTTATAAGCGGATGGAGGAGGATCTTTTTTACAGCATTATTGACCAGCTTCGGGATTGGGGGTATAAGGGGCATTTGACCCTGTATGGAAACAATGAACCTTTTTTGGACACCAGGGTGGTGGAATTTCATAAATACTGCAGGGAGCAGCTTCCGGATTGCTTTATTTTCCTTTCCACCAACGGGCTTTTGCTTACGGTGGACAAGGTAAAGGAGATTGCGCCTTACTTAAATCAGTTTATTATCAACAATTACTGCCGGGATATGAAGCTGTACGATAACATCAAGGAAATCTATGATTATGCAAGAACCCATGAGGAAGAATTCCGGGATGTGGATTTGCTTTTTCAGATGCGTTATATGGACGCGGTGCTTACCAACCGTGCGGGGAGCGCTCCCAATAAGCAGAATGATCAGAAGGTTATCAAAGAAACCTGCCTGATGCCGTACACGGACATGTTTATATTCCCGGATGGAAGAATGGGAATTTGTTGTTGTGACAATTTTGAAGTAACTACGCTGGCAGATCTTAAGGTAACGCCTTTGAAGGAAGCGTGGAACAGTAAAGAGTATCAAAAGCTGCGTCAGGAAATCAGGAAAGGGCGTGGAGATTACAGTTTTTGTAAGTATTGCGATTTTATTGACGCAGGGCTGCGTATGGATGTGGTGGACGATACCCTGAAAAACAGGGCGGCCAACCATGGGGCAAGGCAGTCTCTGTTTAGAAAATAAGCTGCGGAAAAACAAAGGATGTCACCCTTCGCGGATCATACTTATGTAAAATATAATAAGCCTTAGAGCATTTTTCAGATATGCTCAAGGCTTATTTTTTGTATGGTATGTGCAGGGAAATACTGTGCTGAAGCCCGCGCGAATCCGCGCAGCAGGCAAGGCCCCCTTTCCTGCTTGGTTTCCGGCGGTCAGGAAACCCAAGTTAATCTACCTCGGCTTCATTTTTCACGCCTTCCTCATGGTATTCTTTTTCCGTGTTGACATTCCAGATGTTGGTCTTGTCCTTTGTGCCGTTTAAGATATTTTTTACGGCCTCAAAGGATGTTACCATGGAATGATCAATATTGTTATAGCGGTGCTGGCCGTTGCGCCCTACGCAGTAAAGATTCTCAATGGAGCTTAAGTAAGCTACCAGAGAGTCAATCTCATCATAGGTGTCGAAGTAGGCGGGGTAGGCTTTCTTAACCTTTTCCATATGGGTATCCAAAACGCATTCGGCGTTATCGATAAGGCCCAGCTTTATCATTTCATCCACGCCTGTTTTGGAAAATTCCTTTTCCGTCATGTTCCAGTATTCGTCCCCTTCGTTTACGAAGTACTCAAGGCCAATCCATACGGTGTGCTCCAAATCTTTAATCATGTAGGGGGACCAGTTATTATAAATCTGGAATCTGCCCAGCTTTACGTTTCTGTCCTGCACATATACCCAACAGTCAGGGACGATATTGCCGACAGTTTTAATGTTGGTTTTGTTTACCAGATTAATTTTGGGAACCAGCACGCCCAGGGTCATATAATCCCTGTAAGGGAGCCCCGCCGCAATTCTGGCAGGCTCGGAGGGCACGTCGTTCATGCCTGCCACCAAATCCCTTACCGGCATGGAGGAGATGAAATAATCGCCAAACATGGTGTACTCTTGGCCGTTCTTTTCATAGGTGAGGGAAGTGATGACATTGTTCTTTTTATTGAGTTTGGTTACCTTTGCATTTTTGATGATGGTTCCGCCCAAATCCTCTATTTCAGTGGCGGTAACATCCCACAGCTGCCCGGGGCCGAGCTTGGGGTATTTAAATTCTTCAATGAGGGAGGTCTCCACCTTGCGGTTTTTCTTGTTCATTTTCCGCTCAACCACATCTTTGATGATAGCCATAATGGATAAGCCTTTGGTGCGCTGGGCGCCCCAGGAAGCGTCGATCTCGCTGGGGTGGCGTCCCCACAGGTTTTCCGTATAATATTCAAAAAACATGGAATAGAGCTTGCGCCCGTAGCGGTTGATATAAAAGTTTTCAAGGTTATCGTCGGGCCTTTTGTGAAGGAGAGCCGCAAGATAACTGAAACCAACCTGCATGGTGGTGACAAAGCCAAAATCCTTTAATGTTTTCAGATTTAAAGAGATAGGATAATCATAAAATTTAGAGCCGAAATAAATGCGGGACACACGGTGGCGGGTCAGCATAACCCTGTCTTCCTTTTCCGGATCAGGACCGCCTTTGTGCAGCGGCATGGGGCGCTTCAGGAGGATGTCATCGTACGTGGGAGAGCCCTGCATGGGGAGCATCTTGTCCCACCAGGCGTTTACCTCCGGAATTTTTGAGAAAAAACGGTGGCCGCCCATATCCATACGGTTCCCTTTATAGTTTACGGTCTTGGAAATTCCTCCAAAACAATCGCTTTCCTCGAACACGACAACTTCGATATCGTTTGATTTTGTCAAAAGTTCATAAGCAGCGGTCAGGCCCGCGGGACCTGCCCCTATGACAAGCGCTTTCTTCATGCTGCTGAAACCACCTTTCCTGTGTATATTCATGATTCATAATCGCCATATATAATATGATATTGTATCATTGTACCATAGTTTAAAAAAAGTGTCTACTTTACAGTTTTCCAAAATATATAAAGGAAATACCGGGACGTGTGCGGGAAGGTTTGACGGCGGCTTGAAAATCGTCTATAATTTGTAGTAATTATTCCTGTGGGCAAAAGCGCCATAGGTGTTTCGAAAAAATACGTAGAAGTGAACGGAGGGAAAAGATGACAAAGATTGTGGGAAAAGATTTGCCGAATATGCCATGGCAGGAACCGAAAGGGAATGAGAAGCTGCCGGTATGGCGTTATGATGCAAACCCGATTATTGAGAGGTTTGCCACGAAAAATTCAAACAGTATTTTTAACAGTGCGGTAGTGCCCTTTGGAGACGGTTTCGCCGGGGTGTTCCGCTGTGACAGCAAGTCTATCAGCATGGATATCTTTGCAGGTTTTAGCAAGGACGGCATCAACTGGGATATTAACGACGAACCGGTTACCTTTGAGGGAGCGCACCCGGAGGTGGCCAAACGGGATTACCGGTATGACCCGAGGGTTTGCTTTATCGAGGACAGGTACTATGTGACCTGGTGTAACGGATATCACGGTTATCCGACGATTGGGGTGGGATATACTTTTGATTTTAAAACCTTTACTCAGCTGGAGAATGCATTTCTGCCCTTTAACAGGAACGGAGTGCTGTTCCCAAGGAAGATAAACGGCAATTATTATATGTTAAGCCGCCCCAGTGACAATGGGCATACGCCTTTTGGGGATATTTTCTTAAGTGAAAGCCCTGACCTGAAATATTGGGGATGCCACCGTCATGTGATGGGAACCGTCAAAGGGGATGCTTCTGCCTGGCAGAGTACGAAGATTGGGGCCGGCAGCGTACCGATTGAGACCGAGGACGGATGGCTTTTGCTTTACCACGGCGTGATCAATACCTGTAATGGATTTGTCTACAGAATGGGATGCGCCCTGCTTGATTTGGAGGAGCCGTGGAAGGTAATAAAGAGAACGAAAAATTATGTTTTGGGGCCTCATGAGCTGTACGAATGTATGGGGGATGTGCCTAACGTGGTATTCCCCTGCGCGGCGCTGACAGACGCCGCAACAGGAAGAATTGCTATTTATTACGGTTGTGCGGATACTGTGACCGGACTGGCCTTTACTACGGTAGATCGACTGATGGACTATATGGACACAGATATCAACGGTTGATGAAGTATTTAAAATCTGTGGCCGCCACCGCCGCCGCTGCGCCCGCCTCCCCCTCCGCTGCGTCCGTTGCTGCTGCCGCCGCTGCTGGGGGGACTGTAAACCTTAGACTGATGGGTTAGCTGCATTTGAGGATTGGTAAATGTAAATCTGGTGGAGGCTGATTGTAAAAGCTCTCTGTCAGAAGGCCTGGCAGCGGAGGAGGAAAGCCTTACAACAAAATAGTTTATAAGCGCAGCCAATATGAGGGCAAGCAGCAGATTGCTTATGTACTTCATGGGCTGCGCTATTTTTTGCCCGGATAAAAGGGTATGGATCTGGGTAAAGGCTTTTGAAGCGCAGCCGAAATAATCGGCTTTTGAAGCGTAGAGGTATACATTGTCGGTGATGGTATTGGCGTAGGAGGACGTAACGGTTTTGTAAACGGCGCCGTCGCTGAAAATATAAATTTCCCTGTTGTCCATATCAATCAAAAATAGACAGCCGCTGTCCGCACCGATACGCTCATGATAGAAACCTTCGGCAAAATAGGAGGCGGAGTACGGGTTTTCATCAATTGACTTATAAATGGCGTTTCCATAGTCCGTAACAGAGCGCATTTCCAGGGAAAGCTGTTCCCTTTCAGAAGGGCTGAGTAAACCGGCGTCGTCCTCTAAAATGACGCAGTATCCGGTCTCGGGGTTTGCCCATACTTCGGTTTCCAGGGTTTCGGATGGAGCGGAAGCGGAGATAGCCGCCTGTACCGGTAATGGCTTAAAGAAAAATGAGAAAAAGAAAATGAAAATACTTATTTTATAAAGCACTGTCGTCTCCTCCCTTTCTTTCAAATTGTGGAAGTTTTCGGGTAGTTAATATGTTGTATTTACGAATAATTCCTATAATTGTGGATAAAATGCCAAGAAAGATAAGGCTTGTGCTGCCATAATACCAGATATCTGATATGGGGTTCCACACACAGACAATGACAGCGGCAATCATGGCGGCCAATGAGCCGATAAACCCAACCGGCGCTTTATTGCTTTTGGAGCCGGAAAGGAGCCCGCTTTCTTTTGCAGGGGGTGTGTCCGCTTTTTCATCCTTATGGTTTGATTCGGCTGAAGAATGAAAGGTATGCCGGAACAGATACCCACGATCGTCATCTTTTTTGTCCCTGTGATATATTTTCACAACCTCAAATATGTAAATGAAAAAGGTGGCGGCTGCTAAAGCGATAGAACATATAAGGGTTATAGTGGGCGAGATCGTAAAAAACAGATTCAGGAATAGAAAAATCGGTATCGCCATTATGAGCGAGGCAAGGACATATTTTTTGATATCCACGGGAATATCGGCCGCAACCTTGCCGGTCTGGCCGTTGACGGTAGCGTAGGCGATACGGTCGCCTTTGCGGTAGGACATAAACCACACGGGATACATGACGCGTTTCGCGGCGGGACATTCCGTGTGCAGGGACTCGTCTAAGGCGCCGCTGTTTTTAAAGGAAAGACCGGAAAAAGCGGGCACTCTTTTGATTTCCCCGTAACTGGCGTTATTGGCAAGAGCTCTGGCATCATTTTCGTAGAGGCTGCTGTCCACATCGGCGGTATCTGCATAAAACCCACTGAGGAAAGAGGGCGTAAAATCTATTTGCATCCTGGTATCAAAGGGAGCGATCTGCTCGCTGATATTGTCCGCAAAGGAGGAGGACGCGTCATAGGATAAATTATGATATTGGGCGTTTATGCTGCCGCTCAGGGCATAGCGATCCGTGTAAAGGTAGTTTCCCCTGCGGTAGGACTTTTCTGCCGTAAGCCGGACGGGGCCCTGCTGGGAAATATCATAAGACCAGTAGGGCATATAGATTCCACGAAAGCTTTCGATGTGCTTTTCATCCTTTAAGTCGTCCGGGGCAAAGGGGGAACGTTTTATATGGGAAATAAACGCGCTCTTGCAGGCCTCCTTTGTCTGCTTGAAAGGAATGATACGGGCAGGGCGTAACTCCCTGCTGATGCGGCTGTCTAAAATGGTGGAGGCGCCGCAGAAGCTGCAAAATTCGGCGGCGGATGTGTCGGTGCTTAGAATCTCACCGGCACATTGGGGACAGGTGAATATGGTGGCTTCAAAAACATTGCTTTCCTCGGCGTCCTTTTCCCTGGTCACTTCGTAAGGATCTTTCATGGTAAGGCAGTGGGCGCACTTGAGCTTTTGGGAGAGGATATCAAATTTCAGGTTTCCTCCGCAGTTTGGACATTCGTACAAGAGATTTTCCTCCTTTATGTATAGGCGTCTCCGATAAGTGAAAGGGGATCACGCCTGGGATATTAGTGTTGTCGCTTATATTTTATAGTGGCGGGAAGGAAAAGTAAACTGGGAAAAATGAAACTTTACATTGCACGGCGGCCGGTTTTATCAATTATAAATTCAGGCCTGCGTCCAAATATGCAGGCTGCTGAAAAAAATGGGGGATAATATGTGGTATTTTGCGGTAATTTTGGGAATTTTTGGAATGGAATGGAAAATCAAAAATGATATAGAGGAGAGGGTGGAAGAAGGAGAGACGAAGGAAAAATGCGGTGGGTTTTTGCTTATCAGGAAGCATCATAACAGGGGGGCTTTTTTGAATGCGGGGCAGAATAAGCAAAAGGCGGTAACGGGGCTGTCTGTTTTTTTGACGGCGGCGCTTACGATTTTGTTTTTGCTGACCCTTGGGTGTGGGGGAAAGAGGCTTCTTAAGTGGGGGCTTACTTTGTTGTTGGGAGGGGCTTACAGCAATACTTATGACAGGCTTGCGCGGAAGTATGTGGTGGACTATGTGAGTTTTCAGGTGCCCTTTGGCCTTCGAAAGGTGATTTTTAATATAGGTGATTTCTGTATCATGGTGGGCGCATTGCTTTGTGTGATTGGGTGGGAGAAACCATGAAGCCGAAGGCTGAATAGTTATTGGCATTTTTACGTTTAAAAAAATAAGTCTTGACAAAGCGTCTTTGTTGAGTTATTGTATTAATAAAATAATACAATAATACAGAGAAAGGAAGATGCCCATGGCGTGGAATTTAAATTCGGATCGTCCTATTTATGCCCAAATTCTTGAAGTGATGCAGCTTCGTATTATCTCTGGTCGGTACCACCCCGGGGAGAAGATACCAAGCGTGCGAGATTTGGCGGCGGAGGCAGGCGTAAATCCCAATACAATGCAAAAGGCTTTGTCAGAGCTGGAAAGAAACGGGCTGGTGGTAACCCAGAGAACAAGCGGCAGGATGGTAACGGAGGACATGGAAATGATTCGGAAGATCCGCAATAAGCTTGCGGAAGAACAGGTAAGTGAATTTATCGATAAAATGAAAGAGCTTGGATTTAGCAAAAAAGAAGTGCTGGAACTGCTAGAGAAGATGGGAGGGGAAAATGCATGAATGGACTGGTAGAGGTAATCAATCTTACCAAGTTTTATGAAAAGAGAAAGATGGCGTTAGACCATATGAATCTTACCATTCCAAGGGGAAAGATTATAGGGCTTTTAGGTCCAAACGGAAGTGGGAAAACCACTTTGATTAAACTGATGAACGGTTTACTCGAGGCTACGGAGGGAGAGATTCTAATTAATGGCCGCAGGCCCGGACCGGAGACAAAAAACCAGATTTCCTATCTGCCGGAGAGGACCTATTTTCAGAACAGTATGCAGGTCAATGAGCTTATAAGCTTTTTCAGCGATTTTTATAAGGATTTTCGTCCGGAGCGGGCAAGGCAGATGCTGGCAAATTTAAATATCAGTGAAAACGCCAGATTAAAGACATTGTCGAAAGGAACAAAAGAAAAGGTGCAGCTTATTATGGTAATGAGCAGGGAAGCGCAGCTGTATGTTTTAGATGAGCCTATAGCGGGCGTGGACCCGGCGGCAAGAGATTATATTCTGCGCACGATTATTACTAACTATAACGAAAATGCCACCGTGCTCTTATCCACACATCTGATTTCCGATATTGAGAAGGTATTGGATGAAGTTATTTTTATCCGAAACGGGAGAGTGGTGCTCCAGGATACGGTTGAAAATATCCGGGAATATAAGGGAAAATCGGTGGACGCATATTTCAGGGAGGTGTTCGCATGTTAGGAAAACTGCTAAAGCATGAATGGAAAACAGTTTGGAAAGTACCTGTTCTTCTGATTGTTATACTGATGATTACCGCGGTGCTGGCAGGACTTACCTTTGCGCTGCCTATATGGGACAGCGAGTGGGTTGGCCTTCCGCTTTCAGGTATGATGTTAATTCTTATGTTTTATTTTGCTATGATAGCAGTTACTTTGGGTATTCAGATTTATTTTGCGGTGCGGTATTATAAGAACATGTTTACGGACGAGGGCTATTTGACCCACACCCTTCCTGTAACGTCCCGTCAGCTGCTTTTAAATAAAACGATTACTATGAGTCTGTGGAATCTGATTGCAATACTTTCTGTGGTGGTCAGTATTTTTGTTTTTTGTTCGGTAATGATATTGGCGTTAGCCCCTAAGGACAGCAGTTTTGCCAGAGATCTGATGGAAGCTGTGGGGGCCTGGCCGGAGGCTTTAAAATCTCCTTACATGGATGGCTTTGAGGGATTTTGCATCGGAATACTGTGCATGATACTGGTAAGCGCCTTCAGCGGCAGCATGATGGTGATTGGCGCCATCACATTAGGACAGATGGTGCGCAGGCACAGAATATTGGGGGCGATAGGGGCCTATATTGGATTTACCTTTGTTATTCAGATTTTCACTACGGTGTTTCTCATTCCCATGATGGTGAAGATGTCGACTTCCCCTTATTATGACAACGCATTCGAAGCACAGTCGCCCTTTCCGTTTATGACGCCTTTCTATTTCCTGGTAACGGGAGTGTCGCTAGTCGTGGGTATTGGATTGTATTTTATGAGCGAGTATTTGATTCAGCATAAGCTTGAACTGGAGTAGATTTGGAAATCTGCACATGGGTTTTCGATATGCTATGCCAGAAGGTAAGTATAAAGTGTACGGATAAAATGAAGGCAGAGTCTTACGCAGATGCGGACTCTGCCTTATATTACATTAAGATGACTTTCGAAGTATGGCGGCGTTTGCTTAAAATAATAAAAACAATTCGCAGATCAAACTGAAAGTTGTAAAGAAACTTTATGCAGTGATTACGGTGCCTGCTTTTCCTTTTAAGGCGTCGGTTGCTGCCTCAAGGGAAGTGATTAGCACGCTGCCATCTTTATTTGTGGAAAGGTAAGAAATAGCGGCTTCAATTTTAGGCAGCATGGTGCCTTCGCCGAATTGTCCTTGGTCAATCATTTCTTGCGCTTCGCTTATGGTGAGGGATGAAATGCTTTTCTGATTCGGCGTGCCGAAATCGCTGTAAACATTGGGAACGCTGGTTAAAATAATCAGCTGATCGGCCATAAGGTCGCCGGCAAGCTTTCCGGCAATCACATCCTTTTCAATGACAGCCGAGGCTCCCTTTAAGGCCTGCTTTTGCTCAATGACGGGGATACCGCCGCCGCCGCAGGCAATGACGATTTGCCCGGCCTCGGACAGGGTGCGGATGGCCTCAATCTCTACAATGTCAATCGGTTTCGGCGCGGCGATGATACGGCGAAAGCCCTTGCCGGGGATTTCCTGCACATAATTGCCTTTCTTGATTTCTATTTCGGCATCGTCAAAGGACATGTTGCGCCCAATCAGTTTGGTGGGCTCGTAAAAAGCCTCGTCATAAGGGTCCACCGTAACCTGAGTTAAAATGGTGGAGACGGTTTTGCTGATTCCGCGGCTTAAGAGTTCGGCTTTCAGGGAATTTTGGATATCGTAGCCAACATAGCCCTGGCTCATGGCGCTGCAGACACACATGGGCGCCGGCGTGTAGTCGATGTAAATACGGCGCAGCTCCGTCATGGCCTTGTGAATCATGCTGATTTGGGGGCCGTTGCTGTGGGTGATGGTAAGCTGATAGCCTGCCTCCACCAAATCGGCCAGCGTACGGGCGGTAACTTTGACGGCGTCCCACTGCTGGGTGGTGGTGTAGCCTAAGGCGTTATGGCCGAGGGATACGACCGCTTTTTTCCTGATATTTGTCATGGGATAATCATGCTCCTTTCTCTGGCAGAGGATTTGCGTTTAAAAATTTTTCTATGGATAAAAATTATGTGTTTAAACTGAAACCATGGAAGTCAAAATGAAAAATATAAATGTAGTATAACAAAAGAGGTTTGGTTTGTACAGTATACTTGTATGTGTTTCAAATACGCCTTGTAGAACCGCTGTTTTTATATGTTGACCGTTGCTGCGTTTTATTCGGTTGCATTTGAAAAAAAAGTATCCTTGTATAGGAAATTATGATATGATAAAAGAAAAAGTAAAAAAATTACGAATATTTATTTTCGAAAGTAAAAAAATTACGAATATTTAAAGTGATTAAGTAAAATAATGATATTGTAAGGTAATTTTTTACAAATTTAGTGTGCGGGCAATATACATGAGTAATTCGAGAATGGAGGATAGATTGAAAAATCAGCCGCCGATTTTATCAATCACAAATTTGTGCTGACGATAGTGTGCTTCGCACACATACAATTTGCAGGTGTTGGCAGCATGGAGGATTATTATGCTGAAAAAAATGATAGTGAAAAACTTTAAATGTTTTAAGGAAGAAACTGTTTTTGATTTTGAAAAGACAAATTATAAAGTTTTAGAGCACAATAGTTATGGAAAGATTTTAAAAGGAGCGTTATTCGTCGGGGATAATGCTTCCGGAAAGACCACAGCGATTCAGCCAATAAAATTATTGCTGGATCTGCTTCTGAAAGATAAGGAGATTCCGCTTCTTATTTATGGGTGTTTATTTTCGACGGATGGCGTAACGAGTATGGAATATGAATTTGATATGAATGGGCATGCTATCAATTATGTATTTTCTTTTGAAGGCGATGGATTTGTGGAAGAAAGATTGACGGTTGATAAGAAAACAGTTATTGAGCGGCTTAAAGGAAGTGCAAAGCTTGAAATTGGAGATGATATTGCTTTCCATGAAGTGGATCATTCAATTCTGTTCTTAAAACAGGTATATTTTAATACGAAATTTTTCGGCAATGAAGTTTTGACAGGATGGTTTCATTATTTAAAAAACGCCGTATATATTGATGCTTATACAAAAAGAATCTCCACATATAATGGAGAAAATCTGGCCGTTAAAAAATATATTGAAAAGCAGGGGGTTGAAAGCTTAAATCTTTTTTTTGATGAATATAATTTTAAATTCTCAATTCGGTATGAAAAAAAGATAGAAAAAAATGGTATACGCTATGAAATGGATGAAAATGAGGGGCAGATGATATTTTTTGAGCGCAAAGGTATAAATGTTCCAATTCCTGTTTTTATGGAATCCGCCGGTAATCAAACGCTTATAAGTATTTTGCCGGCAATATTTTATGCGGTTACAAATGGCAGTATGCTGATTATTGATGAATTTAGCAGCGGTTTGCATAATAAATTAGAGGAATTATTGGTTAAATATGTCATGAGGAAAGGAACAACAACTCAATTGTTCTTTGTGTCTCATTCGACCAATCTTCTATCCAATACTATTTTAAGGCCTGACCAAATATATACCGTAGAGATGGAAGGGGATGAAGGAAGCAGGATTTGTCGGTTTTCGGATGAACAGCCCAGAGCGGCTCAGAATCTTGAAAAAATGTATTTAAGCGGGGTTTTTGGAGGAATACCGGAATATGGAATTGCGAAAGAATAAGCGAGTGGGAAAGGTTCTTTTGATTGTGGAAGGGGACAGACATAGTGTGGTAGCTGTTGTAAATACAAAAACATCTAATATATCGTCTGTGGATGAAAAAGAATATTTGGATGCAATATTTGAAAATTTGATTGAGCAGTATGATTTTGATATTAATAATGCCGCCATATATTATTTGTTTGATCGCGATCCGGAATCTAATACGGATATTAAATTTATTTTTAATATGATTGATAAATTGAAAAATTCCCGAGAAAATGATGATAATATGCGGGGAGGCATGCTGCTATTAAGTTACCCGGCGATTGAGGCATATGAGATATCTAATTTTGTGGATCGTTCTTTTGGGATGCAGGCACGATTGGGAAGCGAATTAAAGAATTACATAAATACAAATGCAAAAATAATTTCCATGAATAAAATCAATGAGGACAGTATTATTCATGCTGGTTTAGAGTTGACAGAATTTATGGATGAACTTGGAGTCAAGATTGATTTAGATGATTTTTCAGATACGAACAGAGCTGTTTTCATAGAGGAAGAACGGAACTTTAGAAAACATAATACATTCAAAATTTTATCATTGCTTTCGTGTATGCTTATGGATTTGGGAATATTGTGTTAGAAAAGGGGGACTGTCTGCTAACCCCCTTTATTGTTACGATAATCTTTTGTACAGCGTACCGGAATTTATTATTGTCTTTGAGATTGCTCTATGATAGAATATCTGAAAACGACAACCGTGTTGCAGGGTGGGCTGACCTTCCATTTTTACGGAATGGAGGTTGATGCCAAAATCAAAATGATTTTATGAAAATCTCTTTGATTTTAAGGACTTGATGACCTTTGGTCTTTTCCTTTTGGCATTGCTTACATTCGTTTTTACGTTTTGTAGGTAACCATACATAGAAAAACCACCCTTCAACTTTGACCGGTAACGGGGTGGATTTTTCTACTTCTATTAGGTCAACCCACTTTGTGGGCGGTTGTTACTTTTTACATCCTTAATATAGCATATTCCAAATATCCTTGCAATAAGTAAATTTTATAGAAAAAATGTAAGTGGCGTGTTACTATTCATGGAGGATATTATTAGTAGTATTGCAAACATAGCTTGCGATATGCGACAATAGGCAAAGCCTATTGTATGCAAGGGATATAAGGTTGAAAGAAAATCTTTCAACCTTGATTGGAGGGTCAAATGAACATGCAAGCATGTTCGCTTGACCCATGGAGGCAAAAATGGAAAAATGGAACGACTGGGACAAGGAAAAAGAACGATTGGTGGAGCCGGTTTGCGACGAGCTGCAGTACTGCGGCAGGATTGACGACAGTAATCCGGACGCGCCCGTATTTACCATGCCGGGGAGCTTTGTACGTATGCGGTTTACGGGTTCTTCTTTTGTGAAGGCTGTGGTGGTCAATAAGAGTTATTATAACGACGCCTGGGTGGGGGTGCTGCTGGACCGGAAGCAGGATAAGAAGAAAATCGAAAAGGACGGCGAGCCTTTGGTGCTTACCCTGGCGGAAAATCTGGAAAAGGGGCAGGAGCATATGGTCACCTTTTTTAAACGGATGGATCACAGCCATGAGTACGCTTTTTTAGGATTCCTTTTGGAATATGGCGGCAGGGTGGTAAAGGCATCCCCCCTTCCAAGGAAGAAAATGGAGTTTTACGGGGATGGGGTGACGGCCGGGGAGGCGAGCGAGGCAACGGAATATTGTGGTAAACCGGACCCGGCGCATAAGGGAGAGCTTTCAAATGCCTATTTTTCCTATGCATGGGCGACGGCCCGTATGCTTCATGCCCGCGCCCATCTGGTGGCCCAAAGCGGAATTGCCTTTAAGGACGGCGCCGGATATTTTATGGAAGGCAAAAGGGGAATGGAAAGCTGTTACACGAAGGTGGGATTTTCCGGGGAAGACGGGGAAAATGTAAAGACGCCGGAGTGGGATTTCCATCGGTATACGCCTCATGTGGTGGTAGTGGCCATAGGGCAGAATGACGCTTTGCCGGAGGATATTATGAGCGAGGATGATAAGGGAGAGAAGGCCAGGGCGTGGAGAGAGAGCTATAAACAGTGGATTTTGTCCCTGCGGCGTTTATATCCTAAGGCATGGATTATTTTGACCACCACCATACGCGCTCATCACAGCAGCTGGGACAGGAGCATTGGGAAGGTGTGCGCAGAGCTGAACGACAGCCGGATTGTACATTTTTTGTATGGGGAAAACGGACGTGGGACGCCGGGACATGTGAGGGTGCAGGAGGCTATGAACATGGCTCTGGAGTTAAATGGATTTATCAACGGGCTGGGGGATGTGTGGGAGGATTAAAATATCTAAAAATAATTACGAAAAGGGTGCTGTCTGTTAGACTTTGCACCCTTTTATTGTTTACAGCTATTTAGTTCAGCTCCGTAACTTTATCCAGTTCCGTAAGATTAACGCCTGCAGTTGTTAAAATAACTTTTAATTCGATATAACGTTTGTACATTTGTTCGTATGTTTCAAGATCATTATTTTTTTTCGCCGATATCATCCAGTCTTGAAAATTCAACAACGGAATCTCTTATAATATCTGACATACCAGGCATATAAATCCCCCATTCTTGCCAGCAACCCTCAAATTTGGGCGCAAGCACAAATTTGTCTGTGAAAAATTTATTTTTCACAGTATCATCTTCCGATTATGAAACACATTGTTGTGTCATGTTCAGTATAGCATAAAGGGGCAGCTAAGTCTATCAATTTTCCAACCCTTCAATATTTGCTTTTTAAGCTATTTTTTCATACATAAAACTTGCTTTCATCAATAGCCAAAATGTTTTGACATAATAAACAGGGGAAAATTATTTGTAAATACAAATGGATTGAACACAATTCACAGTTTCCGGATTTTTCTCTTGCTTTTTTTGTGCATTTGTGCTACTCTTTTAAGAGTACGAAGAATATAGGATTGTTATAAAAATAAACTATATTTTTCAAAAAACAAATCAGGAGGTAGAAAAGTTATGAAAGCACGTAGTAAAAGACTGGTTGCGTTGTTTGCAACTCTTGCTATGACGGTGTCTTTACTGGCAGGCTGCGGCGGCAACTCTTCCGAACCGGCCAGCACTGATACGTCAGGCAGCGGCACGGAAGCAGAGCAGGAAGCAGCGCCTGACGCAGCGGAAGATGCGGGCGCGGCAGACGCAACGGATGCGGCGGACACCGGCGAAGAGGCAGCGGATACCAGCACGGCATCAGGTGATGTGAACAGCACACCAAGAAATGAAACATTGTATTTTGCAGGTCAGCAGTGGGGAACCATTAACGACTGGAATCCCTTCTCAGCGAATTCCAACAATGCAATGGCAATTCAGCAGAAGGATTCTTCCCGTACATTGATTTATGAGACATTGTTCATGTTTAACATGTTAGATGGCCAGCTTTATCCGTTACTTGCTACGGATTGGGATTGGGACGATGATGCGATGACCAGCCTGACCGTTCATTTGAATCCCGACGCACATTGGAGCGATGGATCGGCTCTTACGGCAGAGGACGTAGCTTACACATGGGATTGCAATGTGAAATATGAGTCTTCTCTGGGCGTAGATTTCCCGAACTATATCGAATCCATTACGGCAGTGGACGACACCACGGTAGCTATCAAGTGTGCGCTGGACGATGCAGGAGCTCCTACGAATCCTTTGAAGGTACAGCAGCTGTTACAGCAGATGTACATCATGCAGAAAGCATATCTTGAAACCGTTGAGGCAAGAAACGATTCCGATAAGGAAGCTATGAAGCTTGACAAGATGGACGACTTGGTTGCATCCGGTCCTTATATGCCTTTCTATGATGACGACCAGAAGGTTGTATTTATCAGGGACGAGAATTACTGGGGCCAGGCGGACTCTCTGTGGGGCAAGCTGCCGGTACCGAAATATATCGCTCATGTAATCTATGCAGATAACAATGCAGGCCAGATTGCTCTTAAAGCAGGCGATGTTGACGTTTGCCAGCAGTTCATCACCGACGTACAGAAATTATGGGAAGATGAAGGCCTTCCGATCACTACATATATTGACGAGCCTCCTTATGGACAGTGCGCTACCATGCCTTCCTGCTGGATGAACGTTGATGTTGAGGGCTTAGACCAGGTTGAGGTAAGAAAAGCGATTGCTATGGCTACGGATTATGATCAGATTATTGCATCCGCTATGTCCAATCAGTCCCCGACCTTTAAGGATGTTCCCCGTTCTACCATGAACCCTACGGACGGCGAGCAGGCTCTGTATGACCAGGCGGCAGTAAAAGATTTACAGTTTGCAGGAAATGACGTTGACGGAGCAAACGCTCTGCTTGACGAGGCCGGCATCGTTGATTCTGACGGCGACGGCATCCGTGAATACAATGGCAAGCCTTTATCCTTCAAGGCTGAATGTCCTGATGGATGGACAGACTGGATGGCTTCCCTTGAAATCGTGGCAACTTCCGCAAAGAACATTGGTATTGATATTCAGACATATTTTCCGGATACCAATACTTTCTACAATGATATTACAACAGGCGCTTTTGAAATTTGTATGAATTCTCCTTCCGGTTCATCCATTACCAACCCTTGGGGACGTTGTATGCAGTTCTTAAGCAGCCAGTACGCTGATTTGGAAGTAAACTGGAGCGGTAACTGGAGTCACTACAGGAACGATGAAGCAGATGAAATTCTTGCTAAGATTCCTCTTGAGACAGATCAGGCTACCTTAAAAGAATACTACACAAGATTAAATGAGATTTACCTGACAGACGTTCCTAACTTCGCTCTGATGTACAGACCGGAATTGTTCTACGCAGTAAACGAGAGCGTATGGACAGGATATCCAATGAAGGACGACGGAAGCAATGTTCCTCCTACCGATTGTACCGATGGTTATGGAATTGCAGCTCTCTATAATCTGACACTGGTTGAATAAGATTTGAGAAATGTTTAAAGATCCGGCCGGGATACAGATTCTCGGCCGGTTTTTTATCAATATGCCGGCCTGTAAAGCGCGGCGGCGTTTCATAAGCTGACCCGCAGAACGGGGGAGAGTTTGAGAAGAAAGGGAAGGGGTGAATCTTTTGAAAGGGTATAAGAAATATTATGGTCAGAAAATCATATGGTATCTGATTACGCTTTTCTTCGCAATTGTACTGAATTTCGTATTACCAAGGCTGATGCCCGGCGACCCGGTGGCAGGTATTGCGGCGGGAGCGGTATCCGGTATGACGGACGCTACGGCTATTCAAAAGGTATATGAAGAATATGCGGAAAAGTTCGGTGTAAATAAGCCCATGATTGTGCAGTTTGGCATGTGGGCGGGAAATGCATTAAAGGGGGACTTTGGTGTTTCCTTCAGCCAATATCCGAGAACCGTAGGTAACATCATATCATCTTCCATTGGGTGGACGCTGGCCTTGCAATTGCCGGCCATTATAGTGGGATGGCTGCTGGGTAATATTTTGGGAGCCGTGGCCGCATACATAAAGGGCGCTTTTGATAAGGTGCTTTTACCGGTATTTATGTTTATCAGCAATGTGCCTGCGTTTGGTATGGCAATTATTCTGTTGACGGTATTCGGCATTAATTTAAAATGGTTCCCTACAAGCGGGGCATACGGTTTTGATTTAATTCCGAATTTTAGCTGGGGATTTATCAGCTCCGTTATCTCCCATTACCAGATGCCTTTCTGGTCAATTGTGTTAATTACCATTGGCGGTCAGGCAATCGGTATGCGTTCCATGTCTATTTATGAATTGAATGCGGATTATGTAAAATACAGCCGTTTCCTGGGAATAAAGGACAGAAAGATTGTAGGCTATGTGTTTAGAAACGCTATGCTTCCTCAGATTACCGGTCTGGCTATGTCTTTAGGAACCATGATGGGCGGCGCATTAGTTGCTGAAATTATTTTCAGTTATCCGGGAATCGGTACGGCAATGATGACGGCGGTAAGAGGCCAGGATTATCCTTTGCTGTCAGCCTGTACACTGATTATCACGATTATGGTGCTTTTGGCAAATCTGTTGGTTGAAATTCTTTACGGCGTTATTGACCCTCGTGTCAAGGCAGCTCAGCAGGATTAGGGAGGTGGATTATGAAAAATACATTAAGACAGGTGTTCCATTCTCCGAAATTTGTAATCGGATTTTCAATATTTGCTTTAATTTTGCTTACTGTAATTATTTATCCTCTGGTAGTGATTGCCGATCCGCTTGAAATGGTTGGTAATGGTAACTTTTTTAAGCCGGGTACCTATGTGTCCGTTAAGGATGCTGTGGAGGGAACCCATTATACTTTGAATATTGACGTGCAGTCAGGCTCGCTGGATAACAAAATCAGCGCGGATGATAAAAATGATATGAAAGACTGGCTGGTAAAATACGGCGGAGTTGCGGAAGCCGATGTGGACGTTAATGATGTTGAGAGCCTGATTTCCCTCTGGGAGACCCATTATTCTCCTGACGCGGAACAAAAGGGGATTCTTGCCTCCAAGAAGAAATACTATGTGCGTCTGAACAACAATTTAAAGGGGATTCTGGAAGACAATGATTTAATTATTGCAAGAGAGAATTCCGAAACAGGCGAGTTGGAGCAAGCAAGCACGATTGCATCAAAAGAATTTGTAAATACAAAGGATGTGGCAAATCGAAGGACTTTCATTTTAGGTACGGATAACTTTGGACGCGATGTGCTCACGGAGCTTTTGGATGCAACGAAAACATCCTTGAGGGTAGGTTTAATTGCGGGCGTTGTCGCTACGCTGATTGGATTATTCTTAGGACTTTTGTCCGGTTATCTGGGAGGACTGGTAGATAATATTATTACCTTTGTCACCAACCTGTTTACCGTTATTCCTTCCTTTATTCTTTTGATTTTGATTTCCTATTCGGTAGGTCAGGCGGCCAGAGGCGTTAACCTGGTGGCTACCATTATCGGATTGACTTCCTGGACATGGACGACGCGTTCCGTTCGGTCGCAGGTTATCTCTTTAAGAAACCGTGACCATGTAAACTTATCCAAGTTGTCAGGTCACAGTATGATGCGTATTGTACTTACGGATATTCTGCCTTATATTGCGTCTTATGTGGTAATGGCATTTATCCTGCAGATATCCTCAGGTATCCTTGCGGAAGCACAGCTTTCCATGTTAGGTCTTGGTCCCTCAACATCAACCACGGCTACACTTGGTCTTATGATGAACTGGGCAAACCTGTACGCAGCGCCTCTTAATGGTTCCTGGTGGGCGTATTTTCCTGTTGTTATTATGATTGCCCTGATTTCGTTCTCTCTCAATTTGATGAATACGGGACTTGATCAGATCTTCAATCCACAGCTGAGAGATTAAGGAGGGATACCATGGGAAAAGTAATGCTTGAAGTAAAAAATTTAAAAACGAAGTATGTTACCCGTTTGCGGGAGGATGTATATGCGGTTGACGGCGTCTCTCTGAAAATCGAAGAAGGCAAGTCGCTGGGTGTAGCCGGCGAATCCGGTTGTGGTAAGTCCACACTGGCGCTTTCACTGATGGGATATTATTTCCCGCCACTGCACTATATAAGCGGCGATATCATTGTAGATGGAAATAATATTTCGGGAATGAAACCGGACGATGTGCGCAGAAAGGTATTGGGGACGGAAATTGCTTACATTCCACAGGCAGCTATGAACGCCCTGAATCCTACCCAGAAGATTATCCGCTTTATCGAGGACGTTATCCATGTTCATGATCCTAAGATGACCAAAAAGGATATTTATGATTTGGCGAAGGAAAGGTTTGCTATTTTGGGACTTCCCGAAGAAGTGCTGCAGAAACATGCGGTGGAGCTTTCCGGTGGTATGAAACAGCGTACCGTTATCGCCATATCCACTATCCTTTCTCCTAAGGTTCTGATTGCAGACGAACCTTCCTCCGCGCTGGACGTTACCAGTCAGAAGATGGTTATCAAGATGATGCGTGATTTGATGGATAAAGGGTTTATCAGAAGTATGATTTTCATTACCCATGAATTGCCGCTTCTGTATAATGTAACGGATGATATCATGGTAATGTATGCCGGACAGATTGTAGAGCATGGAACGGCGAAGGAGATGGTCTTTGATCCCCTCCATCCTTATACGAAAGGCCTTATGGGCTCCATTATCGTACCGGAGGAAGGCGTAAGAGAGAATAAGCTGGTAGCTATTCCGGGAACACCTCCTAACTTAAAGCATCCTCCGAAAGGCTGTCGTTTTGCGGACAGATGTAAATATGCGGCGCCTACCTGTATGTCCATGGAGATCCCCAATCTGGAGGTTCCCAGTCAGGAGAATGAGGGCTATAACCGCGAGTATCGTTGCCTGATGTCTGTCAGAAAGATCAGGGAGGTGTATGAGAATGAGTGATAACAGAGCGTCCTGTTTAAAAGGTAAAGGGGTTACCAAGGTCTTTGGTTTTGGCGATAAGAAAACCGTGGCTGTTAATAATGTGGATTTTGATTTCCGCGAAGGTGAAATCGTATCTATCGTAGGGGAATCGGGCAGCGGCAAAACGACTCTTTCTAAGATGCTTCTTGGTCTTATCAGCGTTACGGAAGGGGAGGTCCTCTTTCAGGGGCAGCCCAGAGATATTTCCACAGGCCAAAAGAAAAGAGAGTATTGGAAAGGCATTCAGGCTATCTTTCAGGATCCCTTTTCTTCCTATAATATGTTCAACAAAATTGACTCCGTACTTTTAGACTGTATCAACATGAGAGGAGGAAAATCCCTTCCTTATGAAAAGAAGTTTGAAATGATGCGGGAAGCCTGCAGCTTCGTAAATCTGGAGTTTAAGGAGCTGACAAACAAGTATCCGTTCGAGCTTTCCGGCGGGCAGATGCAGAGACTTATGATTGCAAGAATTTTCCTGCTTAAGCCCAAGATTCTGCTTGCGGATGAACCTACTTCCATGATTGACGCCTGCTCAAGGGCAACAATTCTGGATATGCTCTTAAAGCTTCGTGATGAAATTAACATGACAATCATTTTCATCACCCATGATATTGGTCTGGCTTACTATATTTCCGATTCCGTATATATTATGGAACATGGGAAATTCGTGGAGCATGGGAAGGCGGAGGAAGTTATTCTTCATCCCAAGGCAGCTTATACCCAGAGACTGATCAACGACGTGCCTAAGATTTATGAGGAATGGGATTTGTCGACGGTTTAGGGGGAAGTTTAGTTTTATATGTGAAAATGCGAAAAGCGTTTGGCGATTTTGGTTGCCAAACGCTTTTTATATAGAAATTTCCCTCATTGCAAGGGAACTTGCTTTGTGATAAGATAGACTATATTAATATGGCAAAATATGTGGTATTTTTGGAAAAAGTCAGGAAGTACCTGCAAAATGATGTACCGGATAGAAACGAGGTTATTACGAAAATATGGAGACAATGATTCAGATAAAGGATGTCACGAAAACCTTTATAGGCAAAGATAATACGGTGGAGGCCCTAAAGGGAATCAATCTTGAGATACACAAGGGGGAAATTTACGGTATTATTGGCATGAGCGGCGCCGGGAAGTCCACGCTGGTCAGGTGCCTTAATTTTTTAGAGCGGCCCAGCAGCGGAACGGTGCTCGTGGAAGGGAAGGATTTATCCACTTTAGAGGACAGTGAGCTGCGCAAGATGCGTACGCGGATTGCCATGATTTTTCAGCATTTTAATTTGCTGATGCAAAGGACTGTGATCGATAATGTGTGCTTTCCCATGGAAATTATCAGGATGCCTAAGAAGGATGCCCTGGAAAGGGCAAGAGAGCTGCTTGGTATCGTGGGGCTTTCCGAGAAGGAGCAGGCATATCCGGCGCAGCTGTCCGGGGGACAGAAACAGAGGGTGGCAATAGCGAGAGCGCTTGCAACGAATCCCCGGATTTTGCTTTGCGACGAGGCTACCAGCGCTCTTGATCCTACTACTACCAAGGCGATTTTAGCGTTGCTGAAAGAAATCAATGAGAAGTATGGAATTACGATTGTGATTATCACCCATGAGATGACGGTGGTGCAGGAAATCTGTACTCACGTGGCGATTATAGACGAGGGGAATCTTGCCGAAACAGGGACCGTAGAGGAAGTGTTCCAAAGACCAAAAAGCAAGGCGGCGAAAAAGCTGGTTTTCCAGGGGGAGAGGGAGCAGTACGAGGAGATGCGGGGGAAACGCTGTATACGAATTGTGTTTACCAGCAACTCGTCCTTTGAACCGGTTATTGCCAATATGGTGCTGACCTGTAAGGCGCCGGTCAACATTCTGCTTGCGGACACCAGAGATATCGGCGGTGTGGCCCATGGGCAGATGATTTTGCAGCTGCCGGAGGACAATGCGGCGGCGGAGAAGATGATACAGTATTTAAGAGACAGAAAGCTGGAAGTGGAGGAGCTTAACAATTATGTTGGATAGTCAGACAATTATGATGATAGTAGAGGGGACAGGCATAACTTTGTATATGACGCTTTTTTCTACGCTGATAGCGTACGCATTAGGACTTCCCATGGGAATTATATTGGTGGTGACGGCGCCGGGAGGACTTAAGCCAAACAGGATTGTATATAAGGTTTTGGATGTGATTGTAAATATCGTGAGAAGTATTCCATTTTTAATTTTACTGATGCTTATCATACCTTTTACCCGATTTATTGTTGGGAAAAGCTATGGGGCGGCGGCAACGGTTGTGCCTTTGTCCATTGCAGCGGCGCCTTTTGTGGCCAGACTGGTGGAGTCCTCCCTTCTTGAGGTGGATCATGGGGTGATTGAGGCGGCCCAGAGTATGGGGGCAAGCCTGTGGACAATTATTTGGAAGGTGCTTTTGGCTGAGGCCAGAACCTCCCTGATTGTGGGAGCAACCATTTCTCTTGGCACTATTTTAGGCTACTCGGCCATGGCCGGCGTGGTAGGGGGCGGCGGACTTGGGGATATTGCAATCCGCTATGGCTACTACCGGTATCAGGCGGACATTATGATTATCACGGTGGTGCTTTTGGTTTTGCTGGTGCAGATTCTGCAGGTGATTGGGACGAAGCTTTCCAAGAAGCTGGACAGGAGAATTACTGGGTAATGAAATCCCATGATATATGAAAATAGTCTTTGCTTGTTATCGGTAGCAATACCGCAAGCATTGCTTGCTGTATGCAGGGGGTATAAGTTTGAAAGTTCCTTTCAAACTATTTATTGGTGGCAGTACCGCAAGCACGGCTTGCGGTATGCGGGAAGGAGAAAAATGAAACTACTCAGCGCCATTGTACCCTGTTACAATGAGGAAGACAATATTGCTGATTTTTATCAGGAATTTGTAAAAAATGAGACTTTTTTTAAAGAAAAAGAAATTGAATTTGAGCTTTGGTATATTGATGATGGTTCAAGGGACGGCACTGTTTCGGAGATTAAAAAGTTAATCGAAAAGGACAGACGTGTGCATCTTTTGTCCTTTTCCAGAAATTTTGGGAAGGAAGCGGCGATTTATGCCGGCCTGGAAAAGTCAAAAGGCGATTATGTGGTGTTTTTGGATGCGGATTTGCAGGATCCGCCCGCCCTTCTTCCGGAAATGATGGGCTATTTGGATCAGGGGTATGATTCGGTTGCCACAAGGAGGGTTTCCCGTAAAGGGGAGCCGCCCATCCGCTCCTTTTTTGCAAGAATGTTTTACCGTTTGATGAAGAAAATTTCCAAAACGGAGATTATGGACGGGGCGAGGGATTACCGACTGATGAAAAGGCAGGTGGTGGACGCCATTCTTTCCATGCCGGAGTATAACAGGTTCAGCAAAGGGATATTCGGCTGGGTGGGGTTTAAGACCAAGTGGCTTGAGTTTGAAAACATCGAGAGGAAAAAAGGGGAGACCAAATGGTCTTTCTGGAAGCTGTTTCTTTATTCTCTGGATGGGATTACGGCGTTTTCCACAGCGCCGCTGGCCTTTGCGGCTTTTATGGGCGTGCTGTTTTGTCTGGCTGCTTTTGCCCTGATTGTTTTTACCATTATCAGGAAGGCTTTGTTTGGAGATCCTACCTCGGGCTGGCCGTCTTTGGTGTGCATTATTTCCCTGATCAGCGGCGTACAGCTTTTTTGCCTGGGAATCGTGGGACAATATCTTGCAAAAACGTATATGGAAGTAAAAAGAAGGCCAATCTATCTTATAAAGGAAGAAATAAGTTAAGGGAACAGACTGAAAAGCAGAAATAAATAGGTGTCTGAGACTAAAAATTACGGGCTGGTGAAAGCGGGGAGGATTTTGATGAAAGAGCCGGACGATCTGATCAGCATTATTGTTCCGGTGTACAATGCCGGTAATTATATAGAAGAAGCGATTGCTATGGTGCAGGCGCAGACCTATGATAATTGGGAATTAATTCTGGTAGACGACTGTTCCACAGATGACAGCTGTGTCAGGATAGAAGAATGTATCGAACATTGGCACGCTTCGGGAGGCGGTTTGCCACAGGGACATTGCCAGGCTCCAAAGGAGGGAGCAAAGGACTGTGTTACAAAAGAAGGAAAGATCCGTCTGATAAAAAAGGGCGTCAATGAAGGCGCCGCCATGGCCAGAAATACCGGTATTCAGGCAGCTTTGGGAAGGTATATTGCCTTTTTGGATGCGGATGATGTGTGGATAAAGGACAAGCTTAAAAAAGAGCTTATGTTTTTGAAAGAAAAACAGGCGGCGTTTGTGTTTACGGCTTATGAGTTTGGAGACGAGCAGGCGAAAGGAACCGGAAAGGTGGTTCATGTTCCGGAGACGCTCACCTACCGTCAGGCGCTGTCACGTACCGTTATTTTTACCACAACGGTTTTGATTGACACAGAGAAAACCGGACGGGAATTGATTCGGATGCCGGCGGTAAAAAGTGAAGACACGGCAACCTGGTGGAAAATACTGCGCGGTGGTTTTACCGCTTATGGGTTGGACGAGGTGCTTGCCATTTACCGGAGACCGGCAAAATCTTTATCATCTAATAAGTTGGAGGCTATAAGGAGAATATGGAATCTGTACCGGAAGGAAGAGGCGCTTTCTTTTGGGTACAGTGTTTATAACTTGTTCTTTTGGGCATTGCGCGCTACGATTAGAAGACTGTGAGGTTAAGGTGAAACGTTTAGAATCTTTAAAAAGAATCAGCGTATTGTGGATGAGTCTGGTAGGACTTTTGATTCAGACCGGCATTTACGCTTATATCTGGTTTAATTATTACTATCCTATTATTAACAACTTTAATCGCGGGCTTAAGTTTACGAGAAACGGCCATTTTGTCACAATCGGGTTGTATTTTGTGTTGCTGTTTTTCTTTATGAACACTTACGGAGGACTGAAAATTGGGTATTTAAAGTCTATGGACATTTTTTTATCCCAATTGTTTTCTCAGCTTATTGTAAATGTCTTTACATATTTTCAGCTTTCTTTGATGAAGGGCTGGCTGGTTCCGGCGGATATTTTTGCGGCGGCCACTGTCTGTCAGCTTTTGGTGGCGGGCATATGGTCGGTTGTCTGTAACAATGTTTACCGCAAGGTATTTCCGCCAAGGGAAATGCTTCTGGTGCATGGGGAGAGAAGTATTGAGGATATTTTGAGAAAATTTGAGTCCCGGGGGGATAAGTATAAAATTGTCAAATGCATGGATGTCAGGGAAGGGCTTATGAGCCTGGAACAGGAGATTATAAAGGGGTATGGCGCGGTGATGTTGTGGGACATCCCCACTGAGGAGAGGAACCGCCTTTTAAAGTTTTGTTATAGCAGATTTATCAGAGTTTATATGATGCCTAAGATTCCGGATGTGCTGGTGAAGGGATCGGATCAGCTGCATTTATTTGACACGCCCCTGTTTTTGGTGCGGGAATATGCGCTTTCAGTGGAACAAAGGGCGGCGAAGAGGCTGATTGATATTGTGTGCTCCGTTATTTTGCTGGCGGTCGCTGCGCCTTTTATGGTTCTTACGGCCATTGTGATAAAATGTTATGACGGCGGCCCGGTATTTTATAAACAAATCCGCTGTACGGCAGGAGGAAAAAAATTTTACATTTTGAAGTTCAGAAGTATGCGGGTGGATGCGGAGAAAGACGGAGTGGCGCGTCTGGCTTCCAAAAACGACAGCAGGATTACGCCTGTGGGGAAATTTATTCGTGCGGTGCGCATTGACGAGCTTCCGCAGCTTTTAAATATCTTAAGGGGGGACATGTCCTTTATTGGCCCAAGACCGGAGCGGCCGGAGATTATCGAACAGTATGTGGAGGAAATGCCCGAATTTTTATTTAGAATGAAGGTAAAAGCGGGGCTTGCAGGGTATGCCCAGGTTTATGGGAAATATAACACTACGCCTTATGACAAGCTGAAGCTGGATTTATCTTATATAGAAAATTATTCTGTGTGGCTGGATATTAAGCTGATGCTTTTGACGCTTAAAATCCTGATCAGGCCGGAGAGCACCGAGGGGGTCGAGGAAACCCAGATAACGGCGATGAAGGCGGCAAATACGGGGGAAGCCCATGAAAATGAAGATGGAAATGAATGAAGAATATCTAAACAGAGGAATGGATTTAAAGCGGCTTATGCTTTACCTGCAAAAGAAGATATGGCTGGTAATTATGCTGGCCGTTTTGGGCGCGTGTTGTGGAGGGATTGTTTATCAGATGCTGCGCTCTATGAAAATGCCCGTTGAATACAGGGCTGTTTCCAAGTTGTATATCAGTTTCGGGCATGATGAAAGCGGCGAGGTGTATCAATATTATAACGGGTATACTTGGAATGACCTGCTGGATGCGGATCCGATTCTTGACCTTGTGATGATGCGGCTGCCAGGGTATGAGCGGGAGCAGGTGCAGGAGGCTACTACGGCGGAAATTTTATCTGATATAAGGCTCCTTACGATTACGGTGAAGGGGGAAAATGAAAAGTTTGTCAGGGAAATTAAGACTGCGGTGGAAAGTGGCCTTCGTGAGTTTGCAAGTAACAGCAGGGAATTGGAGCAGATTGAAGTGATTCGTTCCGGTGTGCCGGAGCGGATATATTGGGATGACCGGACGGTGGCGGCCTGCGTTACCGGGGCAGTGATTCTTGGCTTGGCGGCTTTATTGGCCGTATGCTTTCATTATGTGTTTGACGAGTCGGTTTATGTGCAGGAGGACGTGGAGAAAAAGTACGGTGTGAAAGCCCTTGGACTTTTAACCCGCAATCAAAAGGGACTACAGCCTTATGCAAGGGAGCTTAGGGCGAATATCCGCTATTTATTGGGGGAGAAAAAAGCCTTTGCAATCATAGATCTGGCAAACCATGGAGATACCCGAAGGCTTGAATTGGAGCGGGCGCTTAGCAATGAGGAGACGGATGTGTTTGGAGGCGGCCAGGGAGAAGATGATTTCGGCTGGAACATTGGTAAAAAAGAAAGCGCTAATCAGAAAAAGAGCGAGTATGAGGTTGCCGCTTTCAATGAAAATATTTTGTCGGAGGAAGAATGCCGTAAAATCAGAGAAATTGGAGGGGTAATTTTGCTTCTTCCTTTTGGAATCGATACGGGGCGGAAGACGGCGAGGATTTTAAGTCTCCTTCGAAACCAGGACTGCAAGGTGCTGGGGATGGTGATTGCCCAGGCGGATGAAGAGTTTTTGAACAGATATTATGCGTAAATAGTATGAGGAATTTCAGGGAACAGTCCCGCCCGGGACGTTGTACCTGCGGCACAGTCCGTAGGAAAGCCTACGGGGTTTGCGATAGAAAGGATAAAACCAGTACTATGTACTTAAAATTTTTGAGGATATTTTTCGAGGGCGCATGTAAAAAGCGTAGACGCAGTGGGCTGCGCTTGGGATTTTTGCCATGTGCTATTGGGAAATAGACCGGCATATTTGCATAAGAAATTTGAGGATATAGTACCGGACCGTGGGGAAAAAGGGCGGCAAAGTATGCGGGAGTTTGGTAAGATATGGATTTACAGGTGCTGGTAGCGGCGGTAAATGAGGATGTGGATAAGCTGGCGGAAAAAATGCATTTGGAGACGGAAGCGATTATTGTCAACCAGTGTGATCATTTTGCCTATCAGGAATATTTCCATGAGGGTAAAAAAATTCAATGCTTTTGCATGGCGGAGCGGGGAGTGGGACGCAGCAGGAACCAGGCACTGATGCGCGCCGACAGGGAGCTTTGTCTGTTTTCAGATGAAGATATTGTGTTTTATCCGGGGTATGGGGAAATTGTAAAAAGGGCTTTCGAAAAAAATGCGGATGCGGATATTATTACTTTTAATTTTGAGGTAGACCCGTCGCGTGCGACTTATTATAATCAGACGGAAAAGAGGATACGGTGGTATAATTACGGGCGTTACCCTACCTTTGCCGTGGCGGCAAGGAGGGAGGCGCTTCACAGGGCGAATGTGAGCTTTTCTCTGCTATTTGGAGGCGGAGCCAAGTACAGCAATGGCGAGGACAGTTTGTTTTTGCATGACTGTTTAAAAAAGGGCCTGCATTTATATGCGGCTGTGGAGGAGATTGGACGGGAGGTTTACAGGGAGTCTACCTGGTTTAAGGGGTACAATGAGAAATTTTTTGTTGACAGGGGCGTTCTGTATCATCATCTTTACGGGGGCCTTGCCAAGGTTTTCTCTCTCCGGTTTTTACTCGCCCATCATAATGGGCGTGACCATCATAATGGGAATGACCACTATAGTGAGCGTGCCCATCACAGCGGGCGTGCTTACAAAGAGCAGGTCTATAAAGAGAATGGACATAATGGAAGCGCCGACAAAGGGAATGCTCAGAAGAGGGAAGTGTCAAGAGAAATAGCGTTAAAAGAGGCATATCAATTGATGAAACAGGGCATAAGGGAAGGAAAGGGCAGACATTGATTTTATATATTTTTGTGGCGGTGTTTACGGTCTTTTTAGGGATTTTAGTGGATAATCGCTGTTTGAAGCAGGTAAATATTGTAAGCAGGCAGCAGATGCTCAACTGGCTTTGCATGGGGTCTGTCTTTTTGATTTTGTTCGGCGTTTGCGCGTGTCGGCTGAATGTGGGAAACGATTATGCGAAATATGTGGAGTTTATGCATCTTGTAAACTGTGACGCCTTTGTGCCTACGGAGGTTGGATTTAACCAGGTGGTAAAGCTTCTTTATGGGATCAGCGGATTTGAGAATTATCTGCTGGTTTTTGCCTTTTTTGCTTTCTTTACCATTTTGCTTTTTTTGTGGGCTATTTACAGGCAGGCGGACTGCTTTGGATTTAGCTTTTTCCTGTTCATGGCTTTTGGGTATTATTTTCAGTCCTTTAATACGGTGCGATATTATCTGGCGCTGGCCATGGCGGTTGTGGCGATTCCCTATGTACTGAAAAGAGAATGGGTGAAATTTGTTTTGTTGGTGTTTTTAGGGGCGACGCTGCATAAATCCATATTGGTGGTGATTCCGCTGTACTTTCTGGCGTCCCTGCCCTGGAAGAAGTGGCAGCTTGCGATTATGGCATTGCTCTGCACGACCTTTTTCTTTATGCAGGATTTTTATTTAAAGTTGGTGGTGCTGCTTTATCCCACTTATGAAGACACGGAGTATTTGGAGGGCGGCACAAGTGTGGTTAATATCGTCCGCTGTCTGGCGGTCTTGGTTCTGGCGCTTATTTGTTATAAACAGACAGTGAAGGATAACCGGAGGAACAGATTTTATTTTTATTGTAATTTGGGCGCGCTGGTTATGTATGTGTGTTGTTCGTTTTTGCCGATTATATCAAGAATTGGATATTATTTGACGATTACGCATATATTTTTCCTGCCCGCTTTGCTTGCGGGGATTGAAAATAAAAGAGTGAGAAAATTGTTTACGGCGGGAGTGATTGGAGCCGGGATTTTGTATTTTGGCGTGTTTATTTTGATGAAGGCGGGGAATGACGGGCTGCGGATATTGCCTTATGAGACGTTTATGTTCCATGAGATGGTGCCGATTCTTTCGGATGTGAGTTAATATTTGTTTGTCAAAGGGACGCTTGGAGGAAACAAATATTCCAACGTCGCCGCGCTTTCGCTCCGTGAAAAACGCAACAGACGCTAAACTCGAAAAAACCTCGTTAAGCGCTGGCGTTTTTCAAGGGGCTCCTTTTGGAATATTTGTTTCCTCCAAGCTGTATATTGGTAATATAGAAAATAGTAATTAAGTATTGTAGATGATGGATGAGAGGTAAGTTTGTATGCGGTGCTTTTTTTCTATAGTGGTGGTTTGTTTGAATGCGGGGGAGAAACTGAAGGATACTTTGGACAGCATTTGGGGGCAGACGTTCCGAGATTTCGAGGTGGTGGTGAAGGACGGGGGCTCCGGCGATGGGTCTTTGGATTATGCGTATGCTTTGGCGGAGAGGATAGACAGGAAAGCGGATACGAGTGAGGATAGAGAGCATGAGAGGGCGGGGGATGAGGATGCGGGGGAAGGAGTTGACCGCCGCAAGGTCAGGGTGATTCAAAAGAAGGATAAGGGGATTTATGATGCTATGAACCAGGCGGCTGAGGAGGCCGCAGGGAGGTATCTTTATTTTTTAAATTGCGGGGATCGTTTTTTTTCCGCGGATGTTCTGGAAAAGATGTGGGGGTTTATTAAGGGGAGCGAAAAGGCAAGAGGGATTTTTTACGGGAATATTTATGAAAGGAAGACGGGGCAGGTAGTGGCTTCTAATCCGCATATGGATGTTTTTGGGTGTTACAGGAATGTGCCCTGTCATCAGGCATGTTTTTATGCAAGGGAGATTGTTTTGGCGCATCCTTTTGAGATAAAGTATAAGGTAAGGGCGGATTACGAACAGTTTTTGTGGTGCTTTTTGGGGTACGAAAAGAGAGAGAGATTAGCTTTTGCTTATAAGGAAATTGTGATTGCGGATTATGAGGGAGGCGGTTTTTCGGAGACGAAAGAGAACCGGAAGCTATCGGGCATGGAACACAGGGAGATTACCAAAAAGTATATGTCGGCAGGGCAGCTTTTTAAGTTCAGGATGATTATGCTGCTTACGCTTGCGCCGCTTCGGACGAGAATTGCGGAGAATGAGAGGACGGCAGGAATGTATAATTGGCTGAGGGACAGGCTGTATGCCGGAAAGCGGAAGAGGTAAGATAATTCCTTCAGTCCGCCTTTCAAACATTGCAGTGGCTAAAAAGATAACTTTTTAAAAGATAACTTTTTAAAAGATAGCTTTTTAAAAGATAGCTTTTCAAAACATAGCATTTCAAAAGATAATCAAAAGATAGCAATTGCCTGAAATCAAGGTTTTTTCCGCCTTTTTCTTTGATTTTCAATATTTTCAAAAGATAATTAAAAGATAATCAAAAGATAGAAATCCGAAATACTATTCTTTTGTCTTGAGATTGTCTAATGCAATTTGGAGCTGTGTAATTTTCTCATCGGACGTCTCTCTAACTGTATACTTTGTTGCCGGCCCGTTTCCTGTTCTTTCTATCAGCTTTTTTTCATCCAATACCTCCAGCCACTTTCTGACTTTATAATCGGAAAGACCAGTCCCTTCCCGTATCTTTGAAACAGATATTGGTATATTGCTTTTTAAAATTACCCTCAAAATGCCTTTTGCTTCATCTTCCAATTCGGGATATGAATCGGCAAAATCTATATTCCATATTCTCAAATCCGTTTTTTCAATATCCGTATATACTTCCGGCGTGTGCACACCCCCGGATGCTGTTGTTGTATAAATCAGTGGGCCGCCATAACCTTGCCGTTCCGATGCCCCCAGCCATCGAAACATCTTCATGATAATTTCGTTTCGTGGTCTTGAATCTCCCCCGGTCCGAAACTGATGCAGGGACACCAGCATTTTTCCCGGATTAAGAAAATGAAACCAACCGTCAAACACCTCAACCTTGACACTTGGATATGCCTGCACATAATCAGCATGTGCAAGACAATTAATCAAACATTCCCGCAGAACTTCATCAAAATCAGACAGCGGTATCCGAAGCTGTCCCTCGTCTAATTCAAAAGATTCTTTTAACAAAATCTTCATTTTTTCGGATACGATTGAGTAAAAGTTAAATATATTCATCTCATAATCACCCGGTTCATCATCCGATACCCGGTCGATCCAACGCGGATTATGTCCTTTACGGTTAAAATAATCCAAATGATAATGTGGATATGCTTCTTTTATCGTGCGCTCCTGTCCTAAAAATAATAATGCTCCTCGCCTGAGTTTCACTTCTCCTGAAACGCGGTCCACAAAACAGGCTCCCATCTCCGTCAAAAAATCCTTATTTGACATTTCAAGATATTTCTTCTTGGGAAAACGCTTATGAACTTTTTCTTTATAAACAATTACAGAATCGGTGTCTAAATCATCAATTGTAAAATGTTCTATGGGCAAACTGTCATGGCAGGGCATAGCGTTTCTCTCAAAGGCATCTAATTCAAGCTTCGTAGCCTTGCGGTCACCGTCGCCTGTTCTTATAAATGTATTTTCCCTTTTTCCATTAAAGTAAACAGGTTTCATCGACTCGGGAGCTTCTTTCACATATATAATCATTACTTCCGCTCCATTTATATTAACCACATGGACATCTTCATTATCTATACTTCTATAATTTATCTTGTTCGGATTTGATAACATATCCCACAAACTATTTTGTGCTTTTGTAATATTACCGACTCCTTGAATGATGTTCACAGGATTATCCTCAACGACACCGAGCAAAATCCACCCGCCGGATGTATTACAAAATGCTGAATATGATTCCCAAAAAGAGGCGGGCAGTTCTTGAGATTTCTTCAGTTCAACAAAGTATTTCTCATGGATATTCAAAATCCATTCTTCTAATCTATTTATATTTTTAAAATCAAGCTGCTCCATTAGTAACAGTACCTCCCGGTTTATCATTTTTTGATATAAATATGATTTTAATTCCAAATCAAAATTACTCCGATTTCAGGCTTGCTTCAATTGTATCATAGGCCGGATTAGAATGCACGTTTTTCCTGGGTTTGAAATATTCCTATAGATTTTATCGTGATAATGCTCTGCTTTCCATAAATCGTCTTTTGGGTACGGAGGACTCCGGACTATACCGATGTTTTTTGAGATGTTTTTTCAGATGCAGACAAAACGATAAATTTATGCTACAATCGGAATATCTGTAATCTTGAATTTCTTATATTTCTGAAAAAGAACAATTAATTGCATAAGTGGGAGGCTGTTTTAAAGGAATGACATTAACAGGCGCGGATGAAGTGACAGCCATATAAAATGGAGCGATAAATGGACAGGGTTTTGTGGATATGTAATATTATGCTGCCTGCCATCGGGCAGGAGCTTGGTTTTCCTTACAGTAACCGGGAAGGGTGGCTTTCCGGCATTTTTGAGAAGGTGCGGAAAAAGGAAGCGCCTTTTACTCTGGGAATATGTTTTCCTTTGGGGGAGACGGAGATAAGGAAGCTGAAAGAAAAAAAGTTTTCCATAGAGGGAGCGGTCTGTTATGCTTTCGAGGAAAATTTGGGCATGCCGGAGGTTTATGATGCCGGGATGGAGAATGTGTTCCGGGAGATAATACGGGATTTTTCTCCGGATGTGGTTCACATTTTCGGAACGGAATTTCCTCATACGCTGGCGGCGGTTCGGGCTTTTGGGAAACCGGAAAGGACACTTATCGGCATACAGGGGCTTTGCAGTGAGATTGCGAAGGTTTACATGGCTGGGCTTCCAAAAGAGGTGTACGGAAAGGTGACTTTTCGGGACTGGCTTAGGAAGGATTCTATGAGGCGGCAGGAGGAAAAGTTTATCCGGCGCGGGGAGAATGAGAAAAAGGCCATTCTTGGGTGTGGAAATATTACGGGGAGAACCGGTTTTGACAGAGAAGGCACAGCCAGGATCAATCCTGATGCCAGGTATTATTTTATGAATGAAACCATGCGGAAGGAATTTTATACGGGGAAGTGGAGCCCGGGCGGCTGTGAAAAGCACAGCATTCTTTTGGGACAGGGGGATTATCCGTTAAAGGGGATGCATTTTGTGCTTGAGGCTGCCGGGCTGCTTGTCAGGAAGTATTCGGATTTAAAGTTGTATGTGGCGGGGAACAGCATTTTGGAACATGGCACTTTCAAAGGAAAAATAAAGCTTTGCGCTTATGGGAAGTATTTGCTTTCTCTCATAAAGAAGTATGGTCTGGAAGATAAAGTGTTTATGACGGGGAAATTAAATGCGGAGGAAATGAAGGAGCGGTTTTTAAAAAGTAGTGTGTTCGTATGTGCGTCCGTTTTGGAAAATTCTCCCAATACGGTGGGGGAGGCCCAGCTTTTAGGCGTGCCTGTGGTTGCGTCTGAGACGGGCGGAATACCGGATATGGTGACGGACGGGGTGAGCGGTCTGTTGTTTCCGGCAGGAGATGTGAAAGAGCTGGCGAATAAAATAGAGGCCGTGTGGGATGAGCGCGTGGGGGCGGACGGGCTTTGCCTGGCGGAGAGACTTTGCGAGGGAGCAAGGGAGCAGGCAAGGACTTTCCATGACGGAGAGAAAAATTATCTGCGGCTTCTTGAAATATATAGCGCAATAAAACAAAGGCAAGTGGTGTGAGGAAAACAGGCAAGCTTTGTCCGGATTTGTATTGTTGCAAACAGGGGGGATAAGTTTCGAAGTAAACTTTCAGACTTTTTATTGGTGGCAGTACCACAAGCACGGCTTGCGGTATGCGGGAGTATAAGCATGACAATTACCTTTATATCCAACTATATCAATCATCATCAGATTCCCTTTTCCAACGCCTGTTATAGATTGTTGGGAGATAACTATCATTTTATCCAGTGTGAGCCCATGGAGCAGGAGCGGCTTGCCATGGGATGGAACAGGGAAGGGGAAAAGCTGCCTTATGTGCACTTCCTTTATGAGGAGGAGGCGTTGTGTCGCAGGCTGGTTATGGAAAGCGATGTGCTTTTGGCAGGGTGGAGCGGTCATGAGGAGCTGGTGCAGGAGAGATTGAATGAAGGGAAGTTGACCGTTCGGGTCAGTGAACGGCTTTACCGGGAGGGACAGTGGAAGGCAGTCTCCCCGAAAGGGCTGGTGCACAAGTATCAGGAGCATATCAGATACCGGAAAAGTCCGGCGTATCTTTTATGTGCGGGGGCTTATGTACCTTCGGATTTTCATTTGATACACGCTTACCCGGGGAAAATGTTCAAGTGGGGCTATTTTCCGGAAACCAGATTTTACGGGGAAAAGGAATTTGAAGGATTAAAAAGGGAAGACGGCAGAGTGGAAATTCTGTGGGCCGGTCGGTTTATTCCGTTGAAGCATCCGGAGTTTATGGTAAGGCTTGCGGGGGATTTGAAAGGGAAATACGATTTTCATGTGCATATGGCGGGAAGCGGCCAGATGGAGGATGAGTTAAAAAGCCTTGCAAGGGAATATGGCGTTGAGGATATGCTGACCTTTTACGGTTTTCAGACGCCGGATGAGGTGCGGAATATGATGGAAAAGAGTCATATTTTTCCTTTTACCAGCAATCATTTGGAGGGCTGGGGAGCAGTGGTGAATGAGGCCATGAACAGCGGCTGCGCCGTGGTCGGCAATGTGCAGGCCGGTGCGGTTCCGTATTTAATCCGGCATGGGGAAAACGGACTGGCGTATCCCGACGGAAAGTATGAAAAAATGAAAGAGGCGGTCTGCTATTTGATGGAGCATCCCGGGGAAAGAAAACAAATGGGGCGAAAGGCTTATGCGACGATTGCCAATTTGTGGAATGCGGATTATGGGGCAAAGGAGCTGCTTCGTATGATAGAGGGACTAAAGGAAGGCAGGATAGAGCCGGCGCAGGAAGGGCCCTTAAGCGCGGCGCCGGTGGTTCGACCGGGTAAAATGTATGAATATATGCAGGCTCATATTTGAAAAACGTTTCGACCGGATGTGCGCCCAAATTTGCAGGCTGCCGGACGGGTGACAAGGCGATGGACTTTAGGAATAGTCACAAAATAACTTGTGCAGATGTGCAGGTTATTGCAAGGTTGTTCCTTAGATGCGGAAAGGGGGAAGCCATAAGTGGAAGAGAACAGATGGCCGGCGCTTATCAGTGTGATTGTACCGGTTTATAATATAGTAGATTTACTTCCCAGATGCGTAAAATCTATTCAAAAGCAGACATATCCGAATTTGGAAATTATTTTGATAGACGACGGTTCCACGGACAACAGCGGGGCCCTTGCGGAGAAGATGGCGTTGGAGGACAGGCGAATCAGGGTTTTTCACAAGGAAAACGGCGGGACTAGCAGGGCGCGGAATTTAGGGATTGAGAAGGCGAGAGGGGAGTATATTGGCTTTGTGGACAGCGACGACTATATAGAGCCTCGGATGTATGAGCGGCTTTTGAGTGTGGCGCTTTCGGAAGGTCTTCTGATGGTTCAGGCGTCAAGAGATGAGATTGACGAGCAGGGGAACCGGATGCCCGATGTGTGCGAGCCGCCTGCGGAGGCGCTGCTTTGGGAGGGAGAGCAGTTTATGCGGGAGCTCCTTTTGCACAAAGGGGATTGTTCCATGTGCACGAAGCTGGTTCATGCCTCCCTGTTAAAGGAGGAGCGTTTCCCGGAAGGGGAATTGAACGAGGATTTTAATTTGTTGGTGAGACTTTTGCCGAAGGTGCCCGCGGTGGCAATTTTGCCGGAGCAGGATTATCATGTTTTTTATCGCTATGGAAGCAATACCAGAACCCATGACGAGGAAGAATTTCCCCAGGTGTTTACGGATATTGTAAAGAATGCGGACAGGGTCTATGCTATTGTAGAAAAGGAGTATCCGGCTCTTTTGCAGGAGGCTTTGCGCTTCGGCCTGTTCCAGCGGCTTGATTATATGCTGCATATTCCCATTTCACAGATGAAAAAGGAAAATGCCTTTTATGTCCAGGTAAAGCAATATCTGAAAAGTCACAGAGGGGACGCCGTGAAATCGCCTTATCTTACGCAGAAGAATAAACAGTATTTGCTGCTTCTTGGAACGGCGCCAAAGTTTGTGAGAAAAGTCCACAGAATATTAAGAGGAAAACATACATGAAAGCAGGAATGACATTGGCGAGGGGGTATAGGAAGGGAATTTTTATTGGCGTTATGGCTGCACTTCTGATGGTTCAGCTTGGGGTACTGCTTTTTTATGGAAACAAAAAGGCAGGATTTCACGAAGATGAAATTTATACTTATTATTCAACCAATAAGACGGCAGGGCTTTTTGTAAATGACAGGCAGTGGATGGCAAGGGAAGATTTGCGGAATGATTTTGTTGTGCTGCCCGGGGAACAGTTTCGGTATGGCGTGGTAAAGCAAATGCAGTCCTGGGATGTGCACCCGCCCTTTTATTATTATATTTTCCATACGGCCTGCTCTTTGTTTCCGGGCGTGTTCAGCAAATGGCTGGGAATCGGGGTGAATCTGATTGCCTTTGTGATTTCCTATATTCTGCTGGCTTATGGGGTTTACCTGGCCGTGACGCAGAGGGATTTTGATTCCGCGGAGGAAAGGAAAAAGACGCAGCAAAAGGGAAAATGTCTTGCCTTTTTAACCTGTCTTGCGTGGGGATTTAGCGCAGCGGTGATTTCCGGCATTATGTTTATCAGGATGTATCAGTGGCTGACTGTGTTTATTCTGCTTTGCCTTAACTTACATTTGCGCGCGGTAAAAAGGAAGGATTTCAGGATACGGAGTTTTTTGCTGCCCGTAATGGTTACCGTGTTTTTGGGCTTTCTGACCCAGTATTATTATATTATTTTTCATTTCTTTTTGGGGGCGGGTTTTTGCCTGTGGCTTTTGCAGAATAAGAAATTCAGGGAATTAGCAGGTTATATTGTCGCCTGCGCGGCAGGTTTTTGCGGCGCTGTTTTTTATTATCCCTCCTGTCTGTCGCATATTTTCCGGGGGTACAGGGGGACGGAAGCGGTCAGCGAATTTAGCGATGCGTCCAATACCTGGGAGCGGCTGAGATTTTTTTACGGGTTATTTGATGATTTTGTGATGAACGGCACTTTGAGCTGGTGGCTTTTAGCGATTTGCCTTTTGGCGCTGGGAATAGGGTATGTGCGCAAGAGGGAAGGAAAGAAAGATGGGTTTTTCAATGTTTCCATAGGGCTGCAGATTTTTGCCTGCGCCGGATATTTTTTTACGGTGTCAAAAACGGCGCTGCTGCTGGGGGAAACCTCCAACCGGTATCAGCTGCCTGTTTATGGGATTTTATTGTTTTTGTTGTGGTATGCCTTGTGGGAGCTGATAAGTCAGACGGTGGAGGCGTTAAAGAGGACGGCGGATGAAAGAATCCTTGTTGGGGTATTTGCGCTGATCATTCTTTTGACGGCCGGATCGGCCCTTAAGAACGGACGGGTCTTTTTTCTCTATGAGGAGGAAAAGGACATCATGGCTTTTGTGAGAGCACATAATCAAGAGACGGTTGTGGTGTTTTATAATGACGCTTCGCCGGATAATATCTGGAGGCTTTCGGATGAACTGATGGAATATGATAAGGTGTATCTGGCCAGTCAGGGGAACCGGGAGCCGATTACGGACGGGACAATCACCCGGAGCGAAAGACTGCTGGTTTATGTGGCGGACTATGAGGATAAGGAAAGGTGTCTTGAAGGGCTGCTGCAGGTTAATGAAAAGCTTGGCGGCTATGAGGCTGTGGCGGACAAAGGGATGTGGACTTTGTATGAGGTTCATGCATAAAGCAAAGCGACATGTCGGGAAATGTGAGCGGTTTTTTTCTTGAAATCCTTGTAAAATGGGCTTTGCAACTGATTATTTACATGAAAAAAGTAAAACGCAACATCAAATTGGTGGAAGTTACCTCCATGCAACCGTAAGATAAGAGCCATAAAACGGTTGACAACCAAAAATTTTTATAAGAATGGAGGATAACATGAAAGATTTTGATGAAGGAAAGGATTTAAACAAACAGGATTCTGAAGGGGAATACCTTTTACGGAAAAGCCCGGAGAAAGAGGGATATGAGAAAATGGGGGAAGATGTGGCAGGCTTTGATAAGCTATCCGGTAAAATGAATTTTGCGGAAAATTTGCAGTATTTGAGAAAACAGAAGGACATCACCCAGGAGCAGCTCGCCGAGCGGCTTGAGGTTTCCAGACAGTCCGTGTCAAAATGGGAGTCCGGCCAAAGCTACCCGGAGATGGAAAAGCTGTTGCAGATATGCGGTATGTTCCACTGCAATTTGGATACGCTAATGAGGGGAGATATCAAAAGTACTTTTGCCAAGGACGTGCATGGGTATGATAAATTTCAAAGTAAGTTTAACAAACTGGTTGCCGGCGGTGTGGGGCTGATTCTTTTTGGAATCAGTATTATGATGTTTCTTAGCGGACTGGGAATGGATGAAATGCTTTCCGGCGCTGTCTTTTTCGTTTTCCTGATTGTTGCGGTGATGATTTTTGTGGTTATGGGACTGCAGAAGGACAGATTTTACCAAAGGCACCCGGTGATGGAGGATTTTTATACGGAGGAGGAGAAGGAGCGCGCTTACGGAAAATTTACTGTGAGAATGGCGGTGGGAGTAGGAATTATTTTGACGGCTTTGCTCTTTGCCATGATCTTTTCCGTAAAGGTTGAAAATATTCCGGATCCGGCATTGGAGGAAAGAGCGGACGAAATTCTTGGCGGTTTATTCCTGCTGATGACCACAGTGGCGGTTACAATTCTTGTTTATGGAGGAATGGAAAAGGCAAAGTACAATATTAAGGAATATAATGCCGAGGCCAATCCGTCGCCTGAGAAGAAAAAGAGAAATGCATTGATTGGAAAGCTGTGCGCGTGCATTATGATGGCGGCGACAATCGTCTTTCTTTTACTGAATTTTGCCACGAACTTTAGCGTGCCGTGGATTCCTTTTGCGGTAGGCGGAATTTTGTGTGGGATTACGGCGGTGGCGTTATCGAAAGAAAAGTAACATAAAAAATTTGCCGTCAGGACGGATTCATGGTATGATGGTTGTTGCAGGCGGCGATTTGCTTTGCCGTAAGCGTTTTGACAGAGGCGTTTATCAGCAGTCTTAAAATTTAAATCAGCGGAGGACTTTTATGTTATTGGATAACAAAACGATTCTTATTACCGGCGGAACCGGTTCTTTTGGAAAATGTTTTACAAAATATGTGCTTACACATTATAATCCCAAAAAGATTATTATATACTCAAGAGATGAATACAAGCAGTTTGTCATGCAAAGCGAGCTGAAAGAATATGCGGACAGGCTCAGGTTTTTTATCGGCGATGTGCGGGACAAGGACAGGCTTCGCAGGGCCTTTGAGGGAGTGGATTTTGTTGTCCATGCGGCGGCTCTTAAGCAGGTTCCGGCCTGTGAATATAATCCCAATGAGGCTATTAAGACGAATATTCATGGCGCCCAGAATGTGATTGACGCATCCCTTGACTCCGGCGTAAAAAAAGTTGTGGCACTGTCAACGGATAAGGCGGTCAATCCGGTCAATCTTTACGGCGGCACGAAGCTGGTGTCGGATAAGCTTTTTATAGCGGCTAATGCGTATGCGGGAAATAAGGATATCAGTTTTTCAATTGTGCGTTACGGCAATGTGGCCGGAAGCCGGGGCTCTATCATTCCCGTATTCCATAATATTATTAAAAACGGAGGCAGCGAGCTGCCAATCACAGATTACCGCATGACCCGTTTCTGGATCAGCTTAACCCAGGGAGTGGAGCTTGTGATCAAGGCACTGGAGGAGGCCACCGGAGGGGAGACCTTTATCAGCAAGATACCGTCCTTTAAAGTGACGGATTTGGCAGAGGCGATGCTGCCCGGTTGCAAGATGCCGGAAATTGGCATCCGTCCCGGAGAAAAGCTTCATGAAATTATGGTGACGGTGGAGGATTCCGCCACCACCTATGAGTATGATAAGCATTTTATCGTGTATCCGCAGGTAACCTGGAATGAAAAGCAGCAGATTAACTTAAGCGGCCGTAAGGTGGAGGAGGGATTTTCCTATAGCTCCGGCAATAACACCCAGTGGCTTAGCGTGGAAGACATCAGGGAAATGTTAAAAAGTGTGGAACTGGAAAAATAAAGTTACAATAAAGATAAAATAAGATTGGGGAAAAATGGCTGACAGCCGCATATAATGCAATAAAAGATGAAATAAGGTGCGTTGGGTTTCCCGGTGCACCTTTTTGGGTATCTGTTTGGAAGGAAATTTCCGAACGTTTAATTGGCTTAAGGGGTAAGTTTGGAAGTAAACTTCCAAACTCTTTATCGGTGGCAGTACCGCAAGCACAGCTTGCGGTATGCGGGGGTATAAAAATGGATATAAAAGTAAAAGAAGAATATTTACAGCAGGCAATGAAACTGCATCGGGAAAATCCTGTAGTGGACGCGCATCTGGATTTGGCGGGAGAGGTTTTGTTAAGACGTCAGGCCGGGGAGCGGGAAGTTGTGAAAAGGTATTATCTTTCACACTTTAAGCGGGCGGGGATGAAGCTGGTGGTATCCTCCGTCTATGTGGAGACGGGAAATCTCGACAGGGCGTGGGAAAACGCGCTTGGCCAGATAGCCGCTTTGAAGGAGGACATAAAGGGGCTTGATGAAGTTACGCTGATACAAACGGGGAGCGATCTTGACAGGCTTTTGATAGAGGATAAAATCGGCATACTGATTTATATGGAAGGATTGGACTGCATTGGAGAGGATGTTGACAGGCTGAATGCCTTGTATGATTTGGGCGTGCGGGGGGCTTCCCTTACCTGGAGCAGACAAAACACGCTGGCCGTGGGATGCTGCAAGGCTTCGGAAAACAGGCAGATAGCAGGGGGACTTTCAGAGGCCGGAATAAGGGCTATAAAAAGGATGGAGGAATTGTCGATGTTCCTTGACATCAGCCACTTAAATGACGAGGGATTTGAGCAGGTGTGCCATGTGGCGGAGCGCAGTTTTATCGCGACCCACTCCGGCAGCAGGCAGATTTATCACAGTTACCGTAACCTGACGGATGAACAGATAGAGGCGCTTGCCGGGCAGGGCGGCGTTATGGGAATGAACGGATGTAAATGTATTGCGGGCTCCCTTTCGGGTAATCATCTTGAAATGCTTTGCCGCCATATTGAGTACGAAACGGAAAAGGCGGGAGAGGGCCATGTCGGATATGGGTTTGACTTGTGCGATTCCTACAGCCGCGCCAGCGCCGCCCTGCAGGGGAAAAGTTATACGGACAGAGACGACTGCCTTCTTGACCACAGTCAGGTGCCTTTGGTGAGCGCAGCCCTTTTGCAAAGAGGGATGGAACCGGAGCAGGTAAAGGGCATTATGGGCGGTAATTTTATACGGTATTTTCAGGGGATTCTGAGGCAGTAAAAGAGTGCAAAAATCTTTCACTGACAATAAAATTCTGGTAATATTATAGTAGGAATCGAAAATGTTTGACAGCAATAAGTACGTAACTATTCAGCCCTTAATGTCATTAAGTTAACGGCTGCGGACGCCGGGAGGAAAATAAAATTCTCTGTCGCCGCGCTCTCGCTCCGTAAAAAGCGTAGCGGACACTAGGTTCGTGAAGTACCTCACCAAGTGCCGACGCTTTTTAAGGGGCTCCCCCAGAATTTTATTTTCCTCCCGGCTGGTTTTGGCGCTAAGCTTAATGACATTGATTCAGCCCTCGGCTCCATAGTTACATGAGTACAATTAAAATGAATCATACCGGTATTGTTTGGAGGAAGGCCATAATAATGGAGGGAAAAATGAGTGGAAAGAAATTTAACAGGATTTTTACAATTGTAATTGATTCTCTGGGGGTTGGCGCACTGGAGGATGCGGCTGAATATGGGGATGCGGGGACGGATACCCTGGGACATATTTCTCAAAGGGTTGATCAGTTTAAAATTCCGAATCTGCAAAAACTGGGTTTGGCAAACCTGCATCCGCTGCGTCAGGTGGAGCCGGTTAAGGCCCCTATGGGATATTTTATGAAAATGAATGAGGCAAGCACCGGAAAGGATACCATGACCGGGCATTGGGAGATGATGGGGCTGCACATCACAAAGCCGTTTCAAACATTTACGGAAACAGGGTTCCCCAGGGAGCTGATAGAAGAATTGTCCGCAAGAACGGGGCGCACCATTATCGGAAATAAGAGCGCCAGCGGTACGGAAATTTTGGAGGAGCTTGCGGAGGAAGAAATTGCCACCGGCCATATGATTGTCTATACGTCCGCGGACTCCGTTCTTCAGATTTGCGGAAACGAGGAGACCTTTGGGCTGGAGGAATTGTACCGTTGCTGCGAGATAGCCCGGGAAATCACCATGAAGGATGAATGGAAGGTTGGGCGTGTAATTGCAAGACCTTATGTGGGGAAGAAAAAAGGCGAATTTAAGCGAACAAGCAACCGCCACGACTATGCACTTAAACCTTATGGAAGGACGGCGCTTAACGCCTTAAAGGATGCAGGCCTTTCCGTAATATCCGTGGGAAAGATTTTTGATATTTTCGACGGAGAAGGCATTACGGAATCGAACAAATCCAAAAGCTCCGTACATGGCATGGAGCAGACAATTGAGATTGCGAAGAGGGACTTTCGAGGATTCTGCTATGTAAACCTGGTAGATTTTGACGCCCTTTGGGGACACCGCCGGGACGTGGAAGGCTATGCCCGGGAGCTGGAAAAATTTGATGAAAAGCTGGGAGAGCTGCTGCCTCTTCTTAAGGAGGATGATTTGCTGATTCTAACGGCTGACCATGGAAATGACCCCACACATACGGGAACGGATCATACAAGAGAGAGGGTTCCCTTCCTTGCCTGTTCACCGGGCCTAAAAGGATGTGGGAAATTGGAAGATACGCAGACCTTTGCGGTAATCGGGGCGACGGTTGCGGAAAACTTTGGCGTGGAGATGCCGGAGGGAACCATTGGAAGCTCTATACTTGATCAACTGGTATAAGAAAGGAAGGGTATAGGATGGATAAAAAGGATGTTTTAAAGAAGGTTGACCATACGCTGCTGACACAGACAGCCACATGGGAGGAAATCCGTAAGATTCTTGACGATGGGATAAAATATGGGGCGGCCTCCGCATGTATTCCGGCCGCTTATGTAAAACAGGCGGCAGAATATGTAAACGGTAAATTCCGATTTGCACGGTAATTGGTTTCCCCAACGGGTACAGTACGACGGCGGTAAAGGTATTTGAAACCAAAGACGCCATTTTAAATGGCGCGCAGGAAATTGATATGGTAATCAACATTGGGCGTTTAAAGGACGGGAAATATCAGGAAATTGAAGAGGAAATCCTTAAAGTGCACGAGGCCTGCGACGGAAGGATTTTAAAGGTTATTATTGAAACGTGTCTGCTTACGGAGGAAGAAAAGATTAAGATGTGCGAGATTGTCACGAAGGCAGGGGCCGAATATATTAAGACCTCCACAGGATTTTCCACAGCAGGCGCTACCTTTGAGGATGTAAAGCTCATGCGTGAGCATATTGGAGAGAAAGTAAAGGTGAAGGCGGCAGGAGGTATTTCTTCCTTTGATGATGCGGAAGAATTTATACGCCTTGGCGCAGACAGGCTTGGGACAAGCAGACTGGTTAAGATTATGGAAAATACGGATAGCGGAGCCGGATATTAGATCTCAAAGGCCGGATACTGGTTCACGGACGTTTCGGCGCGGTTTTTGAAATGAAGATTTACAGCTGCAAAAAGGGGCTGTTGCAAAATTACAGATTCATACAATATATGGCTTCCATACGCCACTGAGTTGGAGATATATTGTAGGGCTGTTGCGTTTTGCGACGGCCTCTTTTTTACAGTTAACATATACTATTGTATGACAAATGTGTTTTCCAACAAAAGCCAGTTGGGACGGAAGAAATTCATAATCTGCCAATAGCCCAGACCACGCAGAAAATAAAGCGGAAGGAGAGAAAATTTTTCCCTGTAGCTTCGTACATCCTCAAACCATACCTCGTGAAGCTGGCCGTCCTTTTCATATTGAAAGTAGGGGGACATGGCGGTTTCATCAAACAGGATGGGTACACCGGCATCTATGGCAAGCCGGACGGCTTCTAAATTGCTGACGGTCTTTGCCTTAGAGGAGCCGCGGACATAAGGAAGGATCCAGTCATAACCGTAATTTGGAATACCGAGATCAATTTTGGATGGAGCAATGCGGGTGATGGCGTAATCTACTACCTGTCTGACCTGATTGATAGGAGCGACGGCCATAGGGGGACCATATGTATAACCCCACTCGTAGGTCATAAGCAGTACGCTGTCAGCCGCCTGGCCCAGAAGACGGTAATCCATCCCTTCATATAGAAGCCCTGCCTGAGAATCGGATGTTTTAGGTACAAGGGCTACCGACACATGATAGCCATAAGGGGAAAGAAAGTTCCTGACGTCAGCCACAAAATCGGCAAAGGAAACGCGGTCCTCGGGCCGAATGTATTCAAAGTCAATATCAACCCCCCAAAATCCTTTTTCCTGCAAGGTGGCAAGGAGATCGGATAACAGATTGCTCCTGGCGTCTTTGCTGTTGACGACGGAGGTAATGAGGTAACTATTAAAATTACCGTCTGCTCCAAAGGGAGTCAGAGTAAGAACAGGACGGACGCCATAGGAAAGGGCGGAGCTAATCATAAAAGAATCGTCAGGGGTCGGGGGAATCAGGTCACCCTCGGTGGTGAAACCATAGGAAAAGACAGATAAAGAGCTGAGAAAAGGCAGCGTTTCGTTAAGAGTATTTTGTTCAATGAAAGGATAAGCATATCCATTGACGAAAGCAGGGTAAGAAGGGAGAGCTTTATCTTGAACGGTAATAAGCAGAGCCTGGCCTACGGCCAGGGCATAGGGATAGACAAGCTGATTATTAAAGATAATAGAAGATACCGGAATACCATAGCTGTCCGCTATAGAATCTATGGTATCCCCTCTCTTTACTACGTATATTTCCATAAAGATTCTCGCTGTATTTTTCTTTATGATATGCGAGGAGTTCTTATTTGGTTATCGGAATGCCCAGATGAATTTTGCGGTAAATCTTCCATATAATGATTGCCGGAAGGGATAGTGTTAAGTATATAGTAGAAAGAAGACCTGCGGCTCCGCCAACAATGGCAACAAGTAAAATAACAATATTCATTTGATATCGTACCTCCAAGTTTTTTAAGTGTGTTTTGGTTTTTGTCTGTCTTGCCATTTATTTTAACTTATAGAAGGAAGAAGACGAAGCAAATGGGCATTTCTTTAACGATTGCTTAACGATATCTTAACATGATTTTAACGGTATCTTAACGACATCTTAACAGAAGAACATAAAAAAGGTCATTTTTAATGAACAGCCAAAAAGGACTGACAATTGTTATGAAAAAATGACGCAAAATGCTAGTAAAAATATTTTTTTTACTCAAATTAATTGAATATTTAGTTTATTAAAGGTATACTGAATATGAGCAGGTTTTCCTGTTCGGTCATAGCTGGTAAAGATAATAGAAATCACGCTTAGCAACTACTTTTATAGGAGGTATTTCATTGATGAAAAAAATTTTTGCATTTATTCTGGCAGGAATCCTGGTAATAGGCTCATGCGCAACGGTATTTGCGGCGCCGCCTGCCGAAGCGCCGTCCGAAGTTTCGGTAAAACAGGATGGCAAAGCCCATAATGTATATGCGTTTGGCACATCTCTTGCATTGGTATATGCAGATGGAAGTATTGATATTTTCAGTATAGGCCCGGATGGCAGAGTTAATGTTATGATGGACGGTGCGGTTACCGAGAATATATCCAATGTATCTGTTCCGGCGGGGCAACGAATGAGGCTGGCCCTTGGAAATGGTTCTATTATTGTAAGAAATGTAACCGCCGAATCCGGCGAAGCGATTAAAAAACAGATTGACGATGCATATGCGGCAGGAGCATCATCGGTTGAATTGACGTCTCTTACAGGGGTAACGGCTTATCGGATTAACGAAGACGGAGAGATTGTGAATGTTGACGGTGTGGAGGTATCCATTAAGGAACCGGAACTATCCATTTATTCTATTGATGGATTGGCGAAATTGTTTGAGGAAATGCTAAAGGAGCTTATGGCGGAGGATGCGCTCAGAGCAGCGGCGGAGGCTGAAGCTGCGGCAAATGCCAGAGCAAAGGCACGGGGGGATTATGAAGTTCCCGCTGAAAGGCCGGCTGATGCTTCTGCCAATGTTGTTGATACCCCGGAAGCGATAGATACGCCAAGTTCAGGTTCTGCTTCGGGTGGAACCGGTTCAAGTTCGGCAAGTCCGAGTGGGACCGCTTCAGGCTCGGCTACTCCAAGCACGACTGCTTCATCTACTCCATAAGCAGCCTTTCAGGTTAAAAGATAAAAAGCATACTCATAGATACAAATTCATATTTCCATACCAAGTGTGAACCATCAGGAGCTTATATACTAAGCGATTAGTATGAAGCTCCTTTTTGATGTAATAAGCCGATTTGCGGAGCGTGCCGGCGCTTGATGATAGATACCCATAGTAAGATTTTAAGCAAGTTTAAGGCTGCCCGGCGCGGCAAGCAGGGAGAAAATCTTTCCTGCCCAATTAAAAAATATCTGCCGGTTTTTCGCTATCTGTTGCATAATACCGCCCAAAAAACTATAATGGATATACTAAGATGGATGGAGGTTTTATTATGGATTATGCACAGGCACTTGAAAAGCTCTCTGCGGCCGGGCAGGAACATGCAATGCAGTATTATGAGGAACTGACCGATGATCAGAAGGCGCTTTTACTTGCACAGATCGAGGCAACGGATTTTACCGTATTATCATCCATGCAGGATGGAAAGCGGGAGAATGTAAGAGGAGATATTAAACCCCTTGCAGCCATGCAATTGCCACAGATTAAAGAAAGGGAAACGGAATTTAAATCATTAGGACTTGACGCGATAAAGAAGGGGAAGGTTGGAGCGGTACTCCTTGCAGGAGGTATGGGAACCCGTTTAGGATCCGATGAACCTAAGGGAGTATATAACATTGGGCTCACAAAGGAGGTTTTTATTTTTCAACGTCTGATTGAAAATTTGATAGACGTGGTGAAGGAAGCCGGCGCATGGATCCCCCTTTATATCATGACCAGCGATAAGAACCATGAGGCCACTGTGGGTTTCTTAAAAGAGCATGATTATTTTGGATACGACAATGCTTTTGTCACGTTCTTTATGCAGGAGATGGCCCCTGCCTGCAATCCTCAGGGCAAGGTTTACATGGAAGAAAAGTTTAAGATTTCTACCTCTCCTAATGGAAACGGAGGCTGGTATTCTTCCATGTATAAGTGGGGCGTGGCGAAAAAGGCCATGGAGGACGGTGTGGAATGGCTCAATGTGTTTGCCGTGGACAATGTTCTGCAAAGGATAGCGGACCCTTGTTTTGTGGGAGCCGTGCTTTCAGGAAACTATGCATCGGGAGCCAAGGTGGTGCGCAAATGTGCGCCGGATGAAAAGATTGGCGTTATCTGTTTAGAGGATGGAAGGCCCTCTATTGTGGAATACTATGAGCTCACAGACGAACTAATGAACGCAAAGGATGAAAAGGGAGATCCGGCCTATTACTTTGGCGTGATTTTAAATTATCTGTTTCGGGTGGAAGACCTGGAAAAAATTCGTGAAAGAAAGCTCCCTCTCCATATCGTGGAAAAGAAGATTCCTTACCTGAACGAAAAGGGGGAGAAAGTGAAACCGGATGCCCCTAACGGCTATAAATTTGAACAGCTTGTACTCGACATGATTCACGAGTTAGACGGCTGTCTGCCCTTTGAGGTGGTACGGGAAAAAGAATTTGCGCCGATTAAGAACGCGACAGGCATCGATTCCGTAGAGAGCGCGCGGGAGCTTTGTAAAAAGAATGGTATTGCGTTGTAAAGTATAGAGTAACGACATAACATTTTGACAGGTTTGAGCAACATTATTGTCTTGCGAAATACAGGGAATAATGGGTACAATAAGCATAAAGCAATGAAGCACAAGACATGAAACATATGTAAAGTGAAAAAGGAGGTAACAAAATGGCAATTCTGGTTACAGGGGGAGCAGGATACATTGGCAGTCACACGGTGGTAGAGCTGCAAAATGCAGGCTATGATGTGGTGGTGGTAGATAACTTAAGCAATTCCAGTGAAAAGAGCTTACAGAGGGTAGAAAAAATTACAGGAAAACCGGTTACCTTTTACAAAGCGGATATCCTTGACAGGGAGGCTTTGAACGCGATTTTTGATAAAGAAAAAATTGATTCCTGTATTCATTTCGCAGGGCTTAAAGCGGTAGGCGAATCGGTGGCGAAGCCTTGGGAATACTACGAGAACAATATCTCCGGTACGTTGACGTTAGTGGATGTGATGAGGAAGCATGGAGTTAAAAATATTATTTTCTCATCCTCGGCGACCGTTTACGGGGATCCGGCCATGATTCCCATTACGGAGGAATGTCCTAAAGGGCAGTGTACCAATCCTTACGGCTGGACGAAATCTATGTTAGAGCAAATCCTCACCGACATGCAGAAGGCTGACCCGGAATGGAATGTAATTCTGCTCCGTTACTTTAATCCTATCGGAGCCCACAAGAGCGGCACGATTGGGGAGAATCCCAACGGCATTCCCAATAACCTGATGCCTTATATTACGCAGGTAGCGGTAGGAAAGCTGAAAGAGCTGGGCGTGTTTGGAAACGATTACAATACGCCGGACGGAACAGGCGTCAGGGATTACATTCATGTGGTTGACCTGGCGGTAGGACATGTGAAGGCGCTTAAGAAAATCGAGGAAAAAGCGGGCTTATGCATTTACAACCTTGGAACCGGAGTGGGCTACAGCGTTTTGGATATTGTAAAGAATTTTGAGGAAGCCACAGGGGTTAAGATTCCTTATGTGATTAAGGACAGACGTCCCGGCGATATTGCGGAGTGCTATTCGGATGCCTCTAAGGCGAAAGAGGAGCTTGGCTGGGTGGCGGAAAACGGCATTAAGGAAATGTGCGCGGATTCCTGGAGATGGCAGAGCAACAACCCGAATGGGTATGAGGATTGATAAGCAGGGCCGTAGGATTTGATAAGTTATCTTGATGTGATATAAAAAAAGAGAGGCATCGATTCATAGTATGGAACTGAATCGGTGCCTTTTTATGCACAGTCCCGTGAGAGAAAGTATGCCGCTAAAGTGACGCATGGGCCGCGCGGCGAGTAGGGGGAAATCGTCGCTACTCGATTGCACACGGGCGTCCAAAGGAAATATGTCAGCAAGCTGACGAGAGCCCGGCGCGCGATTAGGGAGAAAAATTGTCCCTACTTGATTACGCGCAGAACTCAAAGGAAGATTGTCAACAGAAGCCGACGGGAGCCCGGCGCACGAGTAGGGAAAATCTTCCCTGCTTGATTGCATCAGGCATTCACATCCTGTTTTTTTAATACAAGGATAGCGGTCAGGCAAATAAAAATCAGGTAAAATATACTGCTGATCAAAAAGGCTGCGACGCTTCCCGCCAACACATTTTCAGCTTTATTGGCATTCATCCCAAGCATCATCAAAGAATAGGGGTAATAAGCCCCAAAGGGGGAATTGGAAGCCATAAGTCCTGTGATACTGCCGACAATGGCAATGACAATGGGCACGGCAAAGCTTCTGATGACCATGGAAAAGGCCAGCTGCAGGGCGGCGATGACCATGCCTCCCAGAACGCCTCTTATGGTATAGAAAAAGGTCTGCACAGGCGGAAGGCCGGGTAAGTGTACCAGCTTGCCGCTTAAAATGTAAAGCACATAAATCCACAACTGAACGGTCACGGTAATCTTCATAATCGATATAAGCTTTCCCAGAAAGATATCCCGAAGGGGAACCGGCGCGGTCAAAAGCAGATGCCGGTTTTTATTTTGGTTTTCCATCCGCCATAAGTAGCTGCAGCACACGGCAATCATTGGGGCAAAGAAAAAATTAGAATAAAATAAGGTCTCCTGGGTCCAGAGGGAGGACCATTCGGATTGCAGGATTGACAGATTGTTCAGGTAGTTTTTGGTTCCCATGATCGCCGGGATGATGGGTAACAGCAGAAAGGCTATCCAGATATTGGAACGCTTCATTTTTAAGCGTTCGCTTTTGATACAGGCAAAAAGCATGACTCAAACCTCCTTTTTCATAAAAATGGTTTTGCCCAGAAAATAAAGTAAAATTCCAAAAAGCAGAAATCCCAGGAACGCCCCCGTTGGAAAGGGAATCTCAAAATAAGTAGTCTCACGGGTAGACGATTCATAATACATATTGATGGGACATCCTATCATATAATAACACCAGGGCAGCAGGCGGAAAAAGAATGCCTGGCTGGGAAAGAAAGCGGAAAAGATCCCGATAAAGGTTCCGCCCACGCCTAAAAACAGCGGAAACAACTGGTTTCCCGAAACAAGCGATAAGGACTGCTGCAAAATATAGAGTACCAGACTTACGATAAAGGTCGTAAAAAAGAAGATACAAATATGGGGCGCAGGCAAGGGCTGGCTTGCTTTAAGAGAATGGCCAAGCAAAGGAACAAGCGCCGTCTCGGCCAGAGAAAAGGCAAGCAGATACAGACTGTTTACAAACAGTTTGATGTGATAAATGCTATGCCTCGGCTGCATGGTGCATAGAAGCTTAAAGGTATTCCCCTTAAGCTCAATATCGCAGAGCCTGCTTGCGGCGCAGGCAAGGGCAATGGGCAGGAAAATGCTGTTCATGAGCGAAAGGCTCAGAAGCAGGTAAAAGTATTCCTGACCGGCAATGCCATAGGAATCCATATCGACCACACACCAGCCAAGCCAAAGGAAAATCACTGTGAATGTAGCCGCGTAAACAAGCCATATGTAACGGTGCCTGATTTTTTTTAATTCCGTAAAAAATAAGCGCATTATAAACTCACCTGCTTTCCTGTTAAACTGAGGAAGATTTCTTCCAGAGATTTTTGATATTCTTCAATTCTCAAAACGTCAATCCCTTCCCGTACCAGTGCGGAAATTAAGAAGGCGGTTTTTTCGTCGGAGATTTCCGGGAACAAAAGGAAATCTTTGTCAAGGGTACAGTCAATTTTATTTTCATTTAACACACATAAAGCGCGGTTATTGTTGCCGGTGCGCAGCCGCAGCTGTTTTTTGCTGTGCTCGTGAAGATGAAGAAGGCTATCCTGAAAAATAAACTGTCCCTTGTTGATAATGCCCACATAGTCGGCCATCTGATCGATTTCGCTTAAAAGATGGCTTGATACCATGATGGTCATATGATAATTTTCAGGCAGGGAGCGGATAAGCTCGCGCATTTCCTGAATACCGGCGGGGTCTAAACCGTTGGTGGGCTCGTCTAACAAAAGCAGCTTTGGATGCCCTAACAGAGCGCCGGCAAGGCCAAGACGCTGCTTCATGCCAAGGGAGTAATGCCCTGCTTTTTTGTCCTGCTGGCTTTCCATGCGGACGATAGAGAGAACCTCCCCAATCTCTTTCGTAGGGACATTTTTCAGAGTGCAGATGATTTCCAGATTCTGCCTTCCGGTCAGATGCCCATAGTAAGAAGGGGATTCAATGAGGGACCCGGTCTGCTTTAAGATGGCAAGACGTTTTTTTTCATTGAAAGGCGTTTTGCCCTGAGAGACAAAAGGAGTCCCCAAAATAGAAATCTCTCCGTTTGTAGGTTTGATCAGACCGAGAAGCATTTTCATGGTCGTGCTCTTTCCGGCGCCGTTGGGGCCTAAAAACCCGTAGACGCATCCTTCGGGGACGGCAAGGTTGACTTTCTTTACCACATCCCTGGCTTTTCCGGATTGCTTATAGGTTTTCGTGAGGTCTTTTGTTTGAATAACAAAATTTTTTCTGTTCATAAATGTAACCATACCTTTCTAAAATCTTTAAAATTTTGCGGCAGTTTGGCTTTTGGCCGAACTGTTATAAACTTTTATGTGCAGACCCGTGCAGAGGTAGAATGTCGCTAAAGCGTCGCAGAGGCCACACAGCGGACAGGGAGAGAACTCTTTCCTGCTCGATTAAGTTTAAGGATAGAACGGCCGCCTTACATGAAAATGAAAGTTACCTTACAATTACCTTAATTTTTCAGGCGGTATGGTTACAGCAAAATGAGTTTGTATTAAAATAAATCTATAATGGTATGTCGTCCGGTGCAAAATATGCGGATGGCGCGAGACAGGCTATTAAAAGATAAGAACAGGTCAGAGAAAGGGGAAGGCGGTCTATGAAGCATATTTTTGAGCGCAGGGAACCGGATATGTTCATTTTGGATATCAATCTTCCGGATGGGGATGGATTTTCTCTTATGCAAAAAATCAGGGCGGCGTCCGCCGTGCCGGTTTTATTTTTGTCGGCAAGGGATGAGGACAGCGACCGGCTGTTGGGATTAGGACTTGGGGCTGACGACTATATGGTTAAGCCATTTCTGCCAAAGGAGCTTACCTTACGCATCAGCGCCATCCTGAAAAGAACCTATCTTTTTGGAAACAGGGAAAGCAGTAAAGAACAGCGGCTTGATTTAGGAGCGTGCAGCGTGGACTTTAAAAGCGGGATCGCCAGATGGGATCAGGAAAGCGATAAGGATAGCCATAAGCAGGGCCGCAGGCAAAATGCTGGGCATAGCCATAAGGAAGGCGGGGAAGGAAGCAAGGAGGAATGCAGGGAGATTCCCCTGACGGCAAAGGAGCTGTTAATTTTACGCAAGCTGTCGGAGAACAGGGGAAACATTGTGACCTTTGATCAGCTCTGCCAGGCGGTGTGGAAGGACAATTATTTTGGCTATGAAAATACGATTATGGTGCATATCAGACGGCTGAGGGAAAAAATAGAGGAGAATCCGTCCCGTCCCAAGTATCTTTTGACGGTGCGAGGGCTGGGTTATAAATTGATAAAAGGTTAAAAGGTATAAGTTTGGAAGTAAACTTCCAAACTCTTTATCGGTGGCAGTACTGCAAGCGCAGTTTGCGGTATGCGGGGGTATAAATATGAAAAGCCTGTTAAAAATTTATGGAAGATACATTGGTTCCACATGGATCATTTTATTGTTGCTGGTTATCGTAAATTTCAGCGTTATGCTCTGGATAACCTTTGACCGGGTGATAAACTATGAGCCCGGATTTCCAAAAGATTTTCGAAATATGGCGGAGCTTTTAGTGGAAGAAAGTCCGGAAAGGGAATTGTATCTTACGCGTCAGGGAGAAGATTTTTTGAAGGAAAAGCAGTATGCGTTTGTTATGCTTTTAAATGATTTTGGGGATGTGATTTTTGAATGGAATCTGCCGGAATATTTCAAAAAGCATTATACGGCGGGCGAAATTTCCGGCTTTACCAGGTGGTACTTAAACGATTATCCTGTAAAGGTGTGGCAGACGAAGGAAGGACTTTTGGTAGCGGGAGGAAAAAAGAACAGCCTGTGGAAATTTACATTGGAATTGCCAATGGGATTTATGAACCATATAGGACAATATTTTCATGTTATTGTGGGAGCCAATCTTTTGATTATCTTATGTGTGGTAGGTTTTTCAGGATACCGATATTACAAATCCCTCTGCCCTTTGTCGGAGGGGATTGAAGCGCTGTCCCAAAACAGACAGATTCATCTTGCGGAAAAAGGAGTGGCCGGGGAGCTGGCGGTTCGTCTTAACCGGACCTCGGATATTTTAAAAGAACAAAGACAGACAATTCAAAAACGGGATATGGCAAGGACGGAATGGATTGCCGGCGTTTCCCACGATATACGTACGCCTCTCTCCGTTATCATGGGATATGCGGACGAGCTTATGGAAAATGAAAAGATTGGCAGGGAGGGACGCGCCAGAGCGGCTGCCATAAGAAGCCAAAGCCTGAAAATCCGGCAGCTGATAGAGGATTTAAATCTTGCCTCTAAGCTGGAATACAACATGCAGCCTCTTAGGATTACCTGCTTTTATCCGGCGGCGGTGCTGCGCTCGTTAGCGGCGGAGTTTATTAACGAAGGATTGGAAGAGAAATTTGAAGTATTCCCCGACATAGAGCCTGAACTGGAAAAGGTTACCTTAAAAGGAGATGAAGAACTGCTCAAAAGAGCAGTGAGAAATTTATTAAGCAACAGTGCCCGGCATAATCCGGATGGATGCAGGATATGGATAAGGGGAGGGATAGAGGCGGACAGATGTATGATTGAGGTTTCGGATGACGGGCGTGGAATACCGGAAGCGGTCGTGCAGGGTCTTTTTGAGGAAGATGGGGATATGTGGAATGAAAAGAAACCTCATATTATGGGCCTGAGAATTGTAAAACAGATTGTGAAGGCACATAAAGGAGATTTCCGGATTGTGATGGAAGGACATAGCGTAAGGCTGACCTTCCCGGTTGTTCCAATATAGTAAAAGTCTTAACAAAATTTTGCTTCCGGTTCCTGCTAAAGCCATATAGGGAGGCTTTTGCAAGACCGAAAGCATAATTTTAAATCTTTTTATAATATACCGGCCGGCTATGCCACATAAAGATACATGAAGATAAAGTGGCAGATACTTCCCCCCATGACAAAGAGGTGGAAGATTTCATGGGAGCCGAAAAATTTGTATTTTGCATTAAATACCGGAAGCTTTAAAGCATAAATGACGCCGCCAATGGTGTAAATAATTCCGCCCGCAAGGAGCCAGCCGAAGGCAGCGTGGGGCAGCACATTCCACAGAGGGCCAAAAACAGCCACACAGACCCACCCCATGGCAATGTAGATGAGAGAAGAAAACCATTTAGGGCAGGTAATCCAGCAGGCTTTTAAAGTCATACCAAACAGCGCGATTGCCCATACCACGGCTAATAAAGTGTAACCCGGTCTGCCCCCCAGTATGATTAAGCAAACCGGCGTGTAAGAACCGGCAATCAGTACAAAAATCATCATATGATCCAATTTTCGGAAAACGCGAAGGGCTTTCCCACTGATATTCAGTGAATGGTAGGTGGCGCTGGCGCCATAAAGCAGTATCATGCTGATACAAAAGATACTTAAGGCTGCCACTGCCTTTCCGCCTGAAAAAACGGCGGCCTTTGTCAGAAGCGGCATAGCGGCAAATGCCGCCATCATCATACCGATAAAATGTGTAATTGCGCTTCCCGGTTCCCGTATAGTAATCTGCATAATAATTCCTCCTTTACACAAAACACATTATGTAGTTTTAAAAACTACGTTTAAGATGATTTAATACTATCACTTATTGTTTCGCGTGTCAAATAATATTATGCATATTATTAGATTATTTAGAGGAAATATACCGCTAAAGCGGTGCACGGACTGCGGCGCGGGCAGGAAGAAAAGACCACTACCAGCTCTTTGTAAGTTCCATATTCCAGTCCAGTTCATAAGGACTGTCGTCGGAGTCTTTCAGCATTTCATAATAGCGGTAACGTTCTTTGGTGGGGGAATCCTCCTTAGAACCGGAATCCTTGCTCCAGAACTGGAATCCAAGCATATACCCGTCCACCATTTCCTCCCAGGAGGAATAGAGCTGCTGGAGCACGAGAGAGTTTTCCAGCGAAGCGTCCATAGCCTCCTCATAAGTCATGTATCCAAGAATATAAAAATCAGCGTACAACTGGTTTACCCTGCAAAGATCCCAGGCGGCTAAGTAGTCCGCGTCATGGCCGGCCTTGTGGATATTATAAGCCATTACATAGCGGTAGTCGCCTGAGAGATTCGACTGCAGGAATTTCTTCCGAAACTCTTTTTCCTCCAAATTAAGAAATCCCATCTTGTTCAATTCTTCCATACATTCCCGGCAGGTCTGTCTGTGGCCTTTTTCCTTTAATCGTTCCACTGCTTCCAGGGCGGAGGTTCTGTCGGTTATGTTCCAGCTGTTTTGAAGGCCCCAGTCGATCAGTTCTTTGTTGTCTTCGGTAATCTGAAGGCCGCCTACCAGCCGCCAGTTAAATCCGTTGCTATAGGTAAGAGGCGCATAGGTGGCATTAAACCATAAAACCGTATCGGGAAGGTCGGGAGAGTCCGTTGTCTCGCCATCACCGCCCATCAGCATGGCCATGGTAAGGGGAGTAACATCCCCGGCAGCATTGTCCTGCTTTGGAGCGCCTTCCGGCTTGGAAGCAGGAGCTTCTGATTCCGCGGCATAGGCATCAGAGCTTTGGTTAGGGCCCTCTTCCGCCTCCGGGGCATCTGTCTCATCCTGGCCGACCAAGTATTGAAACAAATCAATCCCATAGGCGGTTTCCAGTTCCTGAATAACCCTATCGGTGGAATCGTCCCGCTGTTCATAAGAAAGAAAAATTTCAAGGGAAAGATAATAGGTATCGTCAATGGGAATATAGCAAAGGGCCTCCACCCGGGGCAAATATTCCTCCGACTGATAGGATTTCTTTTCATAGGAAATTGCCATCTGCAGGGCGTTTTCAAGGCCGGGAACAGGCAGCATGGCGCTCCTTTTTACGTTTCGTATGGTTTGGGGATTATGCAGCGCGGTTTCATACTTTATATCAGCGGAGCTTTTCATGGCCGTGACCAGAGCGTTGCCGGCATAAATCTCCGAAACATCCGCACTGACCAAAACGCCGTGGAGAAAGGAAAAAGCGCTTGTCCGGTCTATGTCCGTAATCCGGGCTTTGGGAAGCATCAGGTCGCAGTAAGTTTCCCTGTAATAGTCGGATATGGAGGTAAGCCCCATATATCGATATCCTTCCAAATCCTCAAGCGCTTTATCCCCTTCCTTCGCCTGATAGGAATCCTGATCTGCGTTAACCTCCCAGGCGCTCCCCGGTTTGATTAAATCCAAGTTAATGCCATGGCATTCTGCCAGCTCGTCAATGAGAGGATCCGTGTCCTCGTCCGCATAATCTTCATATACTGTTATATCCCAGAGAATGCCGGCGCCGGAGGGCTGCATTTCCAGATAATAAAGCTGTCGTAACTCAAAGGAGACGCCTTCATAATCCACGCCTCTGCCGGTAAAAATGAAATATCTGTCCGCTCCGTTTTCGATGATGCCGGTATCTGCAACATCTATATAATCAGAATCCGCCTCATGGGCATACTTTTGTTTCAGGGTGAGATGATCCTCGAAGGAGGCATAACGCTGGTCAGCTTCCCCGTAACCGTATATGTCAGCGGTATAAGAAATTCCATGCTGGCTAAGGGTGGCAAAACCGTCGGTAACTTCCGCGTCCCTGGGCATATAAATTTCATATACCGCCCCCGGATCGTTAATGTCTTCCATTTCCTTTTTTTCCAGGTAAACAAAAGGACTTTCTTCCTTCACACTGTCAGCGCTTTCCCTGGCATCATCAGAAGGCTTTGAACCCTCATCTGATTTCCCGCTTGAAATATTCGATTTCTTTTTGAAGGAAGCCGTTGCGCCATCTGGTCGGGAGCCGCATCCCACCGACATAACCAACAATAATATCACGAAAACAAACAAAATAACGCGCGCTCTGCAAATGCTTCTCATTTTTATACCCCCGCATACCGCAAGCTGTGCTTGCGGTACTGCCACCAATAAGTAGTTTGGAAGTTTACTTCCAAACTTTTCATTCCCTCACTTTGCAAATTCATCCCCGACATATATAATGCCTTTCCGTTTCATCTTTCGGAGTGCTTTTAAACATATATCCGGCTTTTTGTAACAATAAATACTTCTATGATAAAATCTTATCACGGGATAAATACTTTTTCAATGAACGGAAAGAAACCTGTTTTTATTTTTCAGCGCAAGCTTTACTGGCGGCACTGTCTTACATAGACAATCATAAAAAGAAATAAGGATCCCTGCCGCCCAAGTTTGGATGCTTATTCTTATAATCATTTTTATACCCCCGCATAGTACCGCAAGCTGCGCTTGCGGTACTGCCACCGATAAAGAGTTTGGAAGTTTACTTCCAAACTTAACTGAGGGCAATCGGAGGTTCAATTCCGATCACTTCCAAGTAAATTATACACGGGAATCAAGCGGCTCTTTTCAAAAATATATTTATCGTAATTGCGTTTATATGTCATCGGGTTTAAAAGGTCGCCTGCTCCCGGTAAGCCGACGGGGAAATGCCCTTACTTTTCTTAAAGCTGGTAGAAAAGTAATACTGATTTGCATACCCGCACTTTTCGCTGATCTCCCGAAGGGAAAGGGTGGAGTTTTCCAGATACTGGCAGGCCGCCTCAATCCGTGTGGAAGTGATGGTATCGCTGATACTTACCTCCATATTCTTCTTAAAAAGCGCGCTTAAATAGGCCGGGCTCACATTGGCGAACCGGGCAATATCGTGGAGGCAAAGTTCATTGTTCTGATAATTTTCCCGTATATATCCAAGGACCTGCTCACATAATTGATTGTGATAGGTTTTCAAAGAAATATCCAGTTTTTGGCAGGCAAGGCTGCAGATTTCCGAAAGCCAGGAAAAAAATTCCTCATTGGTGTTAAAGGAATAGAGGCGGGAATAGGTCTGAATAATTTTTTCCTCCAAATCCTTCGTTTCAATATCCAGCTCATATAAAAATTTCAGCAGCCGCCCCAACAGATTGTAGGTACGGACAAAGACAAAATCCTTTGCCTGATATTTGTTCAGAAGATCCGCGGAAAATTCTTTAATCCACAGCTCCATGGCCTGATAGTCCTTCTGGCAGATGAGGCGGATCAGTTCCTCCTCCCGGGTATCGGAAAACGGCTCGAGGGAAAGATTTTTGCCGAAGGCTTCCCGGGTGTCAAATATATTTTTCTGAGGAAAGAAAAAGCGGTATTCCAGAGCATGTTTTGCACTTTCATAAGACAGATGCACATTCCATAAATCGGAGACAATATTGCCGATGCCGATGTTTAAAGAAATATCGGAATGCTGATATTTGGAAATGATATCCGAGGCTATCTTATGAATGGTCTGCAAAAAGTGGTTTGCACTAGAGCTGTTCTGCCCTAAAATCAGCTCCAGAAAGTCAAAGCGTTTGATGAGATAAGAGCTGTCAAATATCTGACAGTAGTCCCGGATGGTGTCGTGAACCTGGTATAAAAGCATCTCATATTGGGCCACGCCTAACTCATTTTTCAGCTCCGAAGCGTTTTCTATGTTAAAAACGGTAACGTTAAAAAAACGGTACTGCAAATCCAGATTCAGATACTGCATATGTGAGGTCAAATGATAAGCCGCCTCTTTACCGGAATAATTTAAAAGGTCAAGGAAGAATTTTTCAATCATGGCCGGGCGGCTGAGCTCTAAGAGCTTCATATTTTTCCGCTCCCGGTCAATGAGGGCGCAGGCGCCTTTTATTTTTTCGGTCAGGTACGAATAATCAATGGGTTTTTCAATATAGTCGTACACGCCAATGCGGATCGCGTTTTTGGCGTATTCAAATTTATCATAAGCGGAAATCAACAAAATTTTCACAAAAGGGTTGCGGGATATTGCCAGTCTGCTCATGGAAATTCCGTCAAGGTCAGGCATTTCAATATCGGAGATGATAATATCCACAGATTCTTCCTTTAAAGCCTCGAGAGCGGAAAAACCGTTATATTTTATGTGAGTAACCTGGGCGTCAAGAGAGGCCCAGTCAATATTTTTGTTGATTCCCTCAACAGACAGCGCGTTGTCGTCTACCAGCATAATTTTTTTCATGTTTTACCTCATTTCCGCCAGGTGAACAAAGTTCACCTTTGCTTTATTTGCGCATATCAAGTTTGTGGATGCAGCGCAGGCACAAACTTGTGATTTTAGAATTTATGTTTCCGTTCCGGACCCTTCCATTTGGGCAAATTCTATTCTGATACAAGTATATTTATAAGGAATACTCTCAATTTCAATATGGCCGCTTCCGTAGTGCTCGCTGGAAATACGGGTGTTTACGTTACAGACTCCGAAGTGCTTTTCATAATTTATGCTTTGGCTCTTAAGGCTTTTACGCAGCTCCGTAAGCTTTTCAGGCGGGATGCCCGCTCCGTTGTCGCTTATCTTTATGATGACCGTGTCGTCCCCGTAAAGGGCGTTAATCCGGATCAGGATATTTGGCGTCTGTGCGGAAATACCGTGCAAAATGCAATTTTCCAGGAAAGGCTGTAAGGTAAACTTACAGATTAAAAAATTTTCTATGCCGCTTTCCAACTGAATCTCCCAATCTAAGTTATTGTTGTGGCAAAGCTTCTCCATGTTAAGGTAAAGGGTGGCAATTTCAAGCTCGTCCCGAAGGAGAATCAAGTCGTTGGATTTATGCAGCGTTAAACGGTAAAAACGGGTCAAATCGGTAATCATCTGATCCGCCACGTCCAGCTTTCCCAGAGACTGGCAGGTCTTAATGGAACCTAAGATATTGTACAGGAAATGAGGGTTAATTTGGGACTGCAGAAGCTGGTATTTTAACCGTTCTTCGGTAAGCGACAATTCCAGTATGGATTTCAAATTATTTTGAATGGCGGCCTGCATCTGCTCAAAGGTCAGGCCAAGCATGTCAATTTCATCATACAGGGAAGAGTCGTCGGGCTTTGGAACGGTTAACGGCTCATAAGCAGGGAGATTCGGATTGAGCCGAAAGGCCGCCATTGCCTCCGAAAGGGTATGGATACGGACGGAAAGATTCCGGGAAATCAAAAGTATCACCAAAATCGTAACGGATAAGGCGGCAAGGAGTGCGATTAAAATGGTGCGAAGCAGGATAACCGTGCTGCCCGTTACGTAACTTTTTGGAATGTCTGTAATTTGATACCACCCGTTATCCAAAACGGTGGCATGGATATAGGAACCCTCATGGTAAAAGTAAGAGGTTTTGCATTCAGACAGTTTCTGCAAAAGGTCGGGAGAAAGCTTTTGATGGTAAAGGGCGGGGTCAGAGGATGCAATAACGGTTCCGTCCGGCATAGCAAGATAGCCATAAGTGTCCGTGTTTGCAAAAGCCGTTGCAAGCATATTGGAAAATTCAGCGGTGTCCATCAGGATAAAATAGGCATAATCCAGCTGCCCGCTGCCCTGGTTAAATAACGCACGGCTGCAAATAATAGAATCTGTTTTTTTATAGGATGACAGTATAAAGGGTGTTTCAATCTGTGGCCTGTACAGCCAAAGGGAGGAGACCCCAAGAGACTCTAAGTCCTCAGGAGGCACTCCTAAAAGATCCAGCTTGCTTAGAGGGTAAAAGTACAGCCCTTCGTTGCTGCCGATATTTCCGTCTTTTAAAAACACACAGATCTGATATATGTCAAAGGTAGATAGATACAGGGAGATGTCGTTGCGCAGCTGGGTAATGGTGTCCATGTAAGTGGAAAGCTTCTGCTCATTGACGCTATCTAAGGTGTACATTTTATATTGTAGCGCATCGGCGACATTTTCCGCCTGTCTGATTCTTGCGGATAGCTGTACGTGAAGCTGATCTCCCGCAAGGATAGAAGCGTCCATGGTTTTGTCCCAGGCAATGGAACGGGAAACAGAGTAGGAAACAAAGCTGATGATGCCAAGAGGAATGAGCGTACATAATAAGAAGGCAATCAGCAGTTTGGTTTGAAAACGGGGAAACAATCTGCGAAACCAACGAACTGTTTTTTTCATTATAATCACCATGCTCCTTTCTTACCCTTTCAATTTGCCCTTAAACGGGACTTTGCAGATTAAAAACCAATGATTTAATTTCGAATAAATAATGCCGTACGGCGTTTTGTTAAATTCATTTTCAATAATTTACGAATTAATATTATTATAAAAAGCTGCTTTTGCAAATTCAACCGATATAAAAATAATATAAATGAATCAAAAAAAATTGTATTTTTATTGAACTTCCTTTTTGCTACCCTTGGTTTATACACAAACAGGCGAAAAATTCGCCCAATAGACTCGCAATGAGTTTATCAAAGGAAAAGGAGGAAAATCAATGAAAAAGAAACTTATAAGCGTTTTGTTATCGGCGGCTGTTGTGTGCTCCGCTCTGGCAGGCTGCGGAAAGTCTGACGGCAATTCGGGAAGCGGCGAGGCTCCGGCGGCAGATGCAGGCAGCGAAGCGGATGCGGGCAGTGAGGCGGCGGAAAATGAAGCTCCGGCGGAAGCGGCAGCGGATACCGGAAGCAAGGATGGAGAATATGATTTAACTTTATATACCATCAACTCCACAGACGAGGACTTTAACGACTGGCTGGCAAATGTTGAGGGCGCTACCGGGTTAAAGCTTAACGTGATTGCGGCGCCTACGGATTCCGACACAAGACAGCAGAAAATCACAACCATTCTCTCCACCGGCGATGCCAGCGTAGATATTCTGGAAATCAATGACGAGATGAGCGCATCCTTTAAGAATTCCGGCTGGCTGGAAGGACTCAATGACACTGTCATGACAGAGGACATCCGCGGCGAATTTCCGCAGGGGTATGTGGCAGATATGATCACGGACAAAGACGGACAGATCATCGGCGTTCCCGGATATTCAGGATATCTTGCATTTTGGGTAAACCAGGAAATTTTAGACGAAGTGGGAATTGCTTCCCTGGATACAAAAGAGGATTTCCTTAAGTATCTGGAAGCAGCCTCAGGGGACGGCAGATACGGCTACGGCGGTTCATGGGAAAAGACGTATGTATTTAATGAAATCGCTCAGTTTGTAAATATGTTTGGCGGCGATTACCTTGACTGGAGCAATCCGGCAAACAAAGAAGCGCTGGAGTTTATGCATGAGATGGTAGAAAAGGGTTATACGCCCATTGACCAGATTGCAGATAAGTATGAGCAGATGAACCCCAAATTCAACGATGGAAAATACGGCAGCCTGTTCATGTGGGGGCTGGGAACAGATTACGACAAAGCAGGGATGCTTGGCGCGGATAAAATACATATGGCAATGGTTCCCCAGCTCACAGACCAGAAATACATCTTTACGGATTCATGGAGCTACGTGTTAAATACCGCTTCCGAGCACAAAGATGCGGCGATTAAATTCCTGCAGTACATGGCAAGCGAAGAAGGAATGAAAGCAAACTACGAAGCTTTTGACAGATATCCGGCAAGAAAAGACGTGGCGGAAAAGGTGGTTCCCGATACGGATCCCGCGAAGGAAATGTATTCCAGATATGCAAATGAGTGTGTGGTAAAAGGCCGTCCTATGCTGCCTCAGACCATGGAATTTATTTCGGCTATGGGTACTATCTTCCAGTCTTACATGAAGGATGAGATGACGATTGACGATTTCTGCGCTAAAGCACAGGAATATGTGGAAACCTATAACAATTAAAGAATAAGCATTCCGCAGCCGGGAGCCGCAGTGCGAGACGGACGGGCGAAGGAAACAGGCAATGCGGCGGGCAGGGTAAATACATTTGTCCCCGCATTTGCCTGATTTTGTGGAGAACAGAGTAACGAATTTAGAGAAGGTTAAGTTTTACCAATAAAGCGGAAAACTACGGCAGGCAGGTCTGCAGATGTTGGACCGCCGCTTGGCTCATTGTTCGCGGAAATAAAGGAGGAGGATTGCATGATTAGTAAAAAGTCGCTCCAGTGGATCGCATGGGTATTGATACTGCCGGTGCTGATCTTAAGAGGATTTACCACAATCTATCCTATTTTAAAAACAGTGTTTAACAGTTTTTACGATATCAGGATTTTAAGTGGAATAAATGAATTTGCCGGTTTATCTAACTACATAAACGTATTTAAGGATCAAAAGGTTTTAACTACCCTTGAGTTCACCGGAATTTTTGTAGTGATTTCCATGTTTTTTCATATTATATTGGGAGTCGGCCTGGCATTAATTTTAAATATGAAGTTTAAAGGACGGCGCTTTCTGCGCACCATAGTGTTGATTCCCTGGGCAATGCCCGCCGTGGTTATTGGTATGGCAGGAAAATGGGCGTTTAACAACGACTACGGCCTGATCAACGATTTTGTACGACGGTTTGTCCCGGATTTTCAGCTGAACTGGCTGATCAATACGGGAACGGCAAGAGCCGCGGTTATTTCCCTGGATTTGTGGAAGGATCTCCCTTTCTTTGCTATTTTGATTTTATCCGGCCTTCAGTTTATCTCCAGCGATATATATGAGGCGGCCAAGGTAGACGGGGCAAACGGCATCAAATCTTTTCTGTACATAACGCTGCCGCTTATTATGAGAAACGTGCTTACATTATGTATTCCTTTTACGCTCTGGCGTCTGACAGGTTTTGACTTGGTTTATTCCATGACGTCCGGAGGTCCCGGTGAAGATACCTCCCTTATCGCATATCGGATTACAATGGAAGCATTTACGAATTTGAATGTAGGCTATGCCGCTGCGCTGGCGGTACTTCTTTTCTTTGTGATGGCCTTATTTTCATGGTTTAATATGCGGTTTATGAGCAAATATGAAGATTAATACTTTTTGGAATATTTGTTTTTCCCAAGCTGTTATATTTTAATACTTTAGAAAAGTGGCAATAGTTGTTAGTTACATGGAGGTTATGTAATGAAGAAAAATAGTAATGCAAAATATAAGGCGTATAGATGGCTGGTGGGGATTGGAAGATGGGTTTTGTTTGCTCTGGTTGCTTTTGTTATTTTGTTTCCGGTCTACTGGATTTTCATTTCATCCATAACGCCGCCGGGCGAGCTTTTTAAAACGCCGATTGATTATACGCCGGATCATCCGACGCTGGAAAGTTATACATTTTTGATTGAAAACGTAGGGCTCTTATCAAAAATTGGTAACACAATATTGATTATAGGTGTTACATTAATTGTAGGGACAACGATTTGCGTGATGGGAGCTTATGCGTTTGCAAGATTCCGGTCAAAAGCGGTGAGCCTGGCATTTGGTTTTATTGTTGCAACAATGCTGATTCCGGAAGTGGTTACGGCGCGGCCCTTATATGAATTTATGCAGAAGGTAAAGCTCTTTGACACCTATCCGGGGTTGATTATCCTTTATATCAGTTCTATTATCCCTTTTACGGTTCTTATTTTAAGAAACTTTGTGGGGGAGATCCCGGTTTCTTTGGAGGAGGCGGCTTCGATTGACGGAGCAAATTTTGTGCAGAGATTATTTTTGGTGGTGCTGCCGCTTATGAAACCTGCGATTGCAACGGTGTGTATTATCAATTTTATCAACTGCCTGAACAACTTTTTTACGCCTTTGTACTATTCCAATGGGATTCAGGTGCTGAGCGTTGCAATCGTACAGCTTCCGCTGCGCGATAATATGTACGGCGTTCCGTGGGATCTGGTAAGCGCCATGGGATGGATCATTTTGCTGCCCATTATTATATTCGTGGCGGTATTTGAAAAACAGATTATGGACGGCATCATGGCCGGCGGCGTAAAAGCTTAAATCCCGGGATGAAAAATTGTTCCATAGCAGTTTACACAGTTTTTAAAGCGCTTTCAGTCAATTTGAGGGTGCTGGAAAGAGAAAGGATGGAGGATTATGTATCAAAGTTTTATTGGAGGCCTGGGGTCGCTGCCCCTGGCAAAGCATGGCAAAAGCAGAACGATTAACTGTGAAAATCCGCACGGGGAAAAAGGAAAAGGCGGTATGGCCAAAAGCGCCTTAGGGCCTTCCAGAAAAGGTTCCCCCTGTATCAACGGGCTTGCGCCGGGAAGCGTGACGACTCTGGCGGAAATTGAGGGTTCCGGAGTCATTCAGCATATTTGGATGACCGTAACGGACCGGACGGAAAAGGATTATTATGTGCTGCGGGATCTGGTGCTTCGGATGTACTGGGACGATGAGGAAACGCCGTCGGTGGAGAGCCCTCTGGGCGACTTTTTCTGCTGCGGCTTCGGGAGAGGCTGTATTGTCAATTCCGTGCCCATTGTGGTGAACCCTACCCGGGGCATGAACTGCTATTTCCCTATGCCCTTCCGAAAGAAAGCAAAAATTACCCTGGAAAATCAGCATGAGGCGGAGGTGCCCGCGTTTTTCTACCAGGTGGATTATCTTTTAACCGACGAGTTGCCGGAGGATATCGGATATTTTCACGCCCAGTGGAGACGGGAGCTTATCACTCAGAAGCAGAAGGACTATACCATTTTGGACGGAGTAAAAGGGAAAGGCCATTATGTAGGGACTTATATGGCGCTGACGGCCCTTGAGCGTTACTGGTGGGGAGAGGGAGAAATCAAATTTTACCTGGATGGGGATGATGAGTACCCTACCATCTGCGGAACAGGGACGGAGGATTACTTTGGAGGCGCATGGAGCTTTGCCACCCAGTGCGACGGCAGGACAGTGGAAAACACATACTGCACGCCCTTTATGGGATATCCTTATTATTCTCACCACGACACGAGCGTGCACAATTTCTACCACAATGACGATACCCTTCCCCAGAGAGGATTTTACCGCTGGCATATTATGGACCCGGTGCTTTTTGAGGAAGATTTAAGGGTGACCATCCAACAGATTGGTACCTGCCATAAAGGAAACTTTGAGCGTCAGGACGACGTGGCGTCCGTGGCATACTGGTACCAGACGGAGCCTCACAACTCCTTTGCCCCACTTATGAAAAAAGAGGACAGATGGCCCCGCTGATACTGTAAACATATCTTGCGGTATGTGAGGGTATAAGTTTGGAAGTAAACTTCCAAACTCTTTATCGGTGGCAGTACCGCAAGCACAGCTTGCGGTATGCGGGGGTATAATTATGAAAAAGAATGCCGATATTCGTAGAAAAGTGCATTTTTGGTTAGCGGCGTGCATTGCGTTGGCATTGACAGGTCTTAGCGGCTGCGGCAGGAACGCAAGGGACAGGCAGGAAACGGAAAGTCCCGGAGAAAGTCCGTGGGAGGACGAAATTACGATCATGTACGTGGATGAGGGGGATCAAAACTTCCTGGCATATATCCATGAGGCGGAAAAGAAACTGCAGATGAAGATAAACGTGCTGTTTTATCCCACCAATGCCGATTCCCGCCATGGCAAGGTGTCTTCCCTGCTGGCAGCCGGAGACTCTTCGGTGGATATTTTTGCGGTAAATGATGAAATGATAAATGCTTTTAAATATGAGGGATATCTGGAACCGCTGCAAAACGACGTGATGAACGCGGAGGCTGTTCAGGCTTTTGACCCGGATTATTTGAAAGAAACCGTTATGGTGGGAGAGGAGATTTATTCGGCCCCATACATGCTGGACGTATTGGTTCTCTGGATCAATGATAAGTGGCTTAAGGAAGCCGGCCTTACAGGAATAGAAAAGGAAGAGGATTTTTACCGGTTTATTACCTACGACTGGGGCGAGGGGCGCTATGCCTACGGCGGCTCCTGGGAGAAAACCTATGTGTACAATGAGCTGGGAGAGTTTATCAATCTTTTTGGAGGAGATTACTATAACTGGCAGGATGAAAAAACCAGGGAGGCCGTTCGGTTTTTCAGGGAATGCATTGATAAAGGGTATACGCCCAAAGACCAGATGATAGATCAGTATGACCAGATGAACCAGAAATTTATAGACGGGAAATATGGGATGGTCTTTATGTACAGCGGCGGCGTAAAAACCTACGTCAATGCGGGAGTGTACGGAGAGGACCAAATCCATATGTCGCCTTTACCGGACTTAGGGGGCAATCAGGTTACCTATATCGGGAGCTGGCAGTATGCGCTCAATAAGGCGTCTTTGAATAAAGAGGCGGCCAAACGGTTCATGAGCTACGCTATCAGCAAAGAAGGAAACCGTCTTTATGCGGAAATGGCGGACAGGATTCCTGCCAGAGGGGACTTGCTGGAAGAGGATTTAAACATTACCGGGTATGAGGAATTACGGCAGTTTTTACATTCCGTGGACGTTGAGGTGAGACCCATTCCGGCCAATTCTATGGATTATCTGGAAACGGTGGGCGAGCTGTTCCAAAAATATATGCTGGGCGAACTGGATTTGGAGAGCTACTGCAGTATGATGCAGGAGCTGGTGGATGAAAATATGTAAAAAGATATTATGATTAAGCAGGGGGATGTTGCAAGAATCGTGTATGGATTCGACAGCGGTTTAGCCGAAGGCTAAACCGCTACAAATGTTTGGATGGAATGTGTATATGGACAATTAAGCCGCCTTCCGGATTATGCTGCAGCCGGGCGCCATATGCATTTCCATAGAGCAGTTTCAGACGCCGTACAATATTAGACATACCGATACTGTCCGTATGCTCTGCTATAGCGGGAGAACGGAAAGAGGGGGAATGAAACTCATTATTCATTTTTTCCAACTTTTGTGTGGAAAGCCCGCAGCCATTATCAACAATATCAAAACAGATTTCTTTCCCTTCATTAATATAGGATTTAAGGCTTATGGTCAGCTGCGCCGCCGTATTTTTACATCCATGTTTGATGCTGTTTTCCACAAAGGGCTGTAAAATGAGTCTTGGAATTTTTACATCCATAAGTTCCTCGTCCAAATGACAGGTTATTTGGTATCTGCCGGGGAACCTTATTTTCATGATATTCATATACTCCCGGACGAATTTGATTTCTTCGCTGATAGAGACAAATTCCGTCCCTTTGATACTGTATCTGAGCAGGGATGAAAGGGAGGTGGCGATATCTGCAATATCCTGATTCCCCAAGGTGTACCCATATCCGGCAATGCAATTTAAGGTATTGTACAGAAAGTGCGGGTTTATCTGGCTTGTGAGGGCTGCAATTTCAGCCTGCTTTTGGGCTATCTCTAATTCGTATAAAGCTTCCTTATTGGCTAAGAGCTCGTTTGTTATTTCGTCGGTTTGATCAAGCATCAAATTGATATAATAGGCTATTTGCTCAATCTCGCTTGGCGCCTGCAGGTTCAGTCTGCTGTTGGTAAATTCCCTTTTTTCTACAAAAGAGACCACCTTTTTTATGGGATATGCGATTTCTCCCATTGTTCTAAAAGAAATAAAAATGATAATCAGTAAAATGATTGCAATACAAATGAAGTTTAATTCCGTCAGGGGAATTAGCGAATCCTCTATTTCCTGCATCGGGGTAATGCTGACAATTCTCCATCCTTCGGGCGCTAACGGCTTACTTATGGTTAAGGAATCTTTAAGGCCGTCAGATGTATTTTCTTCTAATGCAAGTATTATTTTATTTATGTTTGCCTCATCCGTAAAAGCGCCCGCCGAAGTGACGACAGAATTGTTGCTGTCTAAAATAAACAGGCTGGTTTGGGTCTCTTCCGAAATCATTTTTTCCAGGGCGGACTTAAGGGAGGCCACATTACAATAGACGATGATAGACCCCAGCTTGTTCCCAAATCTGCTTCCCGGGTCGGTATCAATTACAGGGAAAATAAATGCATATGTTCCGGCTCCTTCGTAAGGGGCGGGAACATGTACCGTAAACGATGTCAGGGTATGAGTAAAATCATATTCCCTGGCCAGATAATCCACAGTGCGGGGATAACAGCGATTAAAACCAAAAATTTTTGTGTCGTTGCTTATCAGCGCAATGTTGGAAATATTGCTATTTGCAGTTTGTATTCCAAACACCATTTTAGAGAGGGATTTATAATATTGGTAAAGAGAGGAAGGGTGATCCTCCTTGAGCAGTTTTTTACTCCAATCATTGCTCGAGAGCATGATAGCAATGTTTTGGGCTTCATTTGAAACGGTGTTTACTTGTTCTACTATTTGATCCAGCATAAGGTTTATATGGCCGGTTTCATTTTTGCTCAATATATTTTTGACCCTGCCGCAATATAAGGCCAGGGAAGCGTATAAGGCAATTGCCACCAGAATCAGCATATAGAGGATATTCATTTTTAAAGAGGATCGTCCTGGTAAAATCTTAAAGCGCTTCATCATCGCAGCCTCCGTTTAAAACTCCGGGATTTTTATGTTCATTTTTGGCAGATTGGGAAGATATGTCCCTGGAGCGGCTTTCCTGCCGGTACTGGGACGGCGTAACGCCGGTAAGCTTTTTAAAAGAGTTATTGAAATAGTGGCTGTCTTTGAATCCGGACTCATATGCTATCTGACTGACCGTAAGATCGCTGTGACTTAACAGATTCAGTGCATGCCGCATACGCAGGCATTTGATATATGAGCTGTAGGTGATTCCTGTTGCTTCCTTGAACAAGCAGGAGCAGTAGCTGTAATTTATATTAAACTTGTTCGCAAGCATGGTAAGAGATATGTCTTTTTGATAGTTCCTTTGAACATAGTCTAATATTTTGATAAAAATTTCATTTAACAGGCTTAATTTATCTATAAAAAGAATGTCTTCATTTAACAGCAACAGGGAAATATCGCGTAGTTGATGTATCATAATTTCCATAAGTTCACTTTTGGTTAAGCCAAACACGATAACGCAGGCATTGCATGAAAGTGGAAAATTGCGTTCCGGAATGGTATCTGATCCACAGATAAAAACGGCTATGCTTTCATCTGTAAAGAACATCTGAATTTCATCTGAGCAAAGCCAGTTGCAAATTTTCTCATATTCATCTACAAAATCCGAAGACAGAAAAATCATATGGTAATATTGCGCCTGTGTTGTTAAACCCAGGTATGTCAGGAAAACGTCAGGATTGCCGGATTCTTTCAGGGCACTGTTTCGGAATCGTCGATCGCTTAATTTATGGGCAAGATACGCTTCTTTTTTCAGGGAAAGTAAAGGCATCATGCTGTCCTTGTGAATGGGCTTTAGGCAATATTCCATTACCCCAAGTTTCACGGCGGATCTGGCATAATCAAATTCGGAATAGGCGCTTATAATGATAAAGCGAGTGCAAATTCCACGGTTTTTGCTATTTTGAATGAGCTCTAACCCGCTCATTTCCGGCATGGAAATATCCACCAGGGCAATATCTACCCTGCGGGTTTCCAAAATATGAAGCGCTTCATTTGGAGATGTGGTGGTAAGGATAGAGCTAAAATGATAGTCTTTCCAGTTAAAAGCCAGCCGGATGAGATTTAGGGCCATAGGTTCGTCATCTACAATCAAAACGGTATACATAAATCTCCTCATTTCTGCGCTGCTTTTTGCGCATATCAAGCTTGCGGATGCAGCGCAGACACAAACTTGTAAGTGAAAGGTCCGGCCAAATGATATCATTGGGCGGAGTGAATAAAAAAATAATGGTTGTAATTCCTGTAAATTCATGGTTAAATATCAAAAATAAAGCAGTAACGGAAAGGATTGGTTGTATCTATGCAAATTCCCGCTGAAATTACCCGCTATATAGAAAATTATAATGCAGAGTATGGCCAGGCAAAGCTTGCGGAGGCGTCTCATAAGCTAAGCAATCGTTACCGGGAGCAAAACAGCTGTGGCAAGCCGCTCATATCCAATGAGGCCGAGGCGCTGGCATATGTTACCGCAAGGATGCCGGCAACATATGGCGCTGTTTATTCCGCTTTGAGCGAAACATTACTTGGCGTACCATCCTTGAAGATAAACTCGGTTTTGGATGTGGGAGCCGGAACAGGGGCGGCTTCGTATGCGGCGGATGTTTTACTTGATCCTGAAAGTATCGTCTGTTTAGAACGCGATTTTCGTATGAGCAGTATTGGAAAAGATTTGTTTTCAAAGGCCTCCGAAGCTCTGCAGAACGCCATATGGAAAACGTACGATATCACAGAGGGTAATCTGCCATATCACGGGGATCTTGTTGTCAGCTCTTACGTGTTAAATGAACTGAATCCTCAATCGTTAGATGACGCAATTCTAAAATTATGGGGGGCGGCGGATCAAATACTGCTTCTTGTGGAACCAGGCACGCCTAAAGGATATTCTATTTTAAAAAGGGCGCGGGATATTCTCTTGAAGCAAAAGGCGCATATCGTTGCGCCCTGCGTACACGAAAGGAATTGTCCCTTGCCCGAAAATGACTGGTGTCATTTTACATGCCGTATTCCCCGCAGCCGGATGCACAAGCAGCTTAAATCCGCAGATGCGCCATACGAAGATGAAAAATTTACGTATCTGGCAGTTACGCCGAAGGAAATTCCGGCAAATCACAATGGCCGTATTCTTCGCCATCCGCAGATAAGCAAAGGGTATTTAACGATGGATGTCTGTACCGAAAATGGAATCGCCAAAGTAAAGTATTCCAAAAAAGACGGTACCCTTTACAAATCAGCCCGCAAAAAAGGCGCCGGAAATAGTATTCCACTTCCCGAACAAAAATAACAAACCATGGACTTTGCAGTAAATGTAAGATTCTGGGATAAATTACACAAAAACCCCGCAGCTTGCTGCGCGGTTTTTGACTTTTATTTCGTATAGAATCCTTACAGGCTGCGGGGTAAACGTAAATCCTCGAGAGCCCGGCGGTAAGTAAGGCAAAGAATTTTCCATCCATCCTCCATACAAGGTAAGAAATGTCCGCCGCATACCACATCGCACTTAAGGCGCGCCGCCCGGCCCAGGGACTTAATGTATGTTGGAATATCTACGTCCGGGCCGCCGGTCCATCCAAGAACGCCTGTTTCGCAAAATTCTCCTACCCGTATGGTATCCCCTGTAAACATTACCTGTTTTCCATCCACATCTACCCGGTATAGCATACTCCCGGGAGAATGGCCCGGGGTATGAAAGCATTTTACGCTAATTCCGGCCCTGGTTTCAATAACCTCTTCATCCTGGGCAATCACATCTACCGGACATGGTTTGAATTCCCGGAGCAGGGCAAAGTCAATTGTGCGCTCATCCCCTTTTTCAATCGCATCGGCGTCAATTGGGCCTGCAATGATTCTTGCGCCCCGATCGCGCAGCAGCTTTGCATTGCCGCTGTGATCCATGTGGGAGTGGGTGATAAAGACATCTGTAATCGGTAAGGTATCAAGTCCCCAGTATTTTAAGTTGCGATCCACAATTTCCATTTCCCCTTCATCTGTTCCGGTATCAAAAAGAACAATTCCGTTTTTGCCTGTTACGGCATGGACACTTACGCTAACGGAATAGGGCATGCCGGACAAAAGATATAAGTTTCTTAAATATTGCATAATTTTTGCCTCCTGTAACAAAATTTTATCTTGAGCGCTCATCTTTATATCTCACATCATAGAGGATTTGAAAAAAAAAGAAACCCTTTTCAAATGGAAACCAAAATTATCACACATCCTTCCAAAAAATATACATTTTATTCATGAATTTACTATGCTTAAATAAGATTATTCAAAAACGCTCTTGTACGGCCAAGCAGGAAATCTTATCAAAGGAGGAAGAAATAATGAAGATACACATCAAAAAGTATCTGGCGTTAATGTTATCGGCGGCGATGATTGCAACCTTGTTCACAGGCTGCAAAAGCAGTGATTCAAACGGGGAAGAGTCCATTAAGACACAGGAGTCTGAAAAGACGGATACGGCACAGGAGAGTGAAACGCTGTCTTTTTCGGTGCTTACGATTGACGACGACCCGGAATTCATGGAATGGCCTTTGGTCAAAGAGGCAAAAGAAAAATTTCATATAGAATTTACCAACCAGTTAGCCGCATGGGACAGCTGGGATGAAACGTTCCGCACTTTAGCGGCCACCGACAGCCTGCCGGAGGTAATAGCATGGTACAACCTTAAATACAGTGAATATGCATCCTATGTGGAGCAGGGAGTCTTTAAACCGTTCCCGGAGGATTTATCCGCATATCCCAATATCAAAAAGCGGATGGAGTCTTATAGCGTTTGTGATGATATGAAAATTGACGGCGTTTTGTATGCCATGCCCAAAACAATCAATGAAAATCCTTATAATGAGTATTCTCCCTCTCTTATCGTGTACCGAAAAGACTGGGCTAAAGCATTGGGGTATGATTTTGATGATGTGCAGGAACTTAGCTGGGAGGAATTTGTGGACTATCTCACGGCAGTGAAGACGAAAGATCCGGGAGCTTTGGGGGATAATCTTGTACCCTTTGATTTTTATCACGGCGGTCAGGGATGGCTGGATTTTGTTTCCCTGCAATGGAACCCATATTTGAGCTCTAACACAAGTCAGTATGAAAAGACAGATTCAGGATATATGTGGGGCGCGAAGAATGAAAAATCACTGCAGGGCATTTTAGAGTTTAAAAAGCTGTATGACAGCGGCCTGATTTATCAGGACAGCTATGCGGATACCAGCAATTCCGGTTTGGAACGCTTTTTGGCCGGCCGTGTGGCAGTTTTCCACGGACCCTTGACGATTCCCACCTTACAGGATCTTGTGCTTACCCCCGCCTGTCAGTCTCTTGGACTGTCCGAAGAAGATTTCGGCATTTTCTGCGTGACATGGGACGGTAAGTTCCAGGTTCGCGAAAAATCCCAGTGGTGGGGCGCTTATGCATTTTCAAGTAATTGCAGCGATGAAATTATGGATCGCTGGTTACGGATGGGCGACTGGCTATTAGAGAAGGAACAGATTGAGAAGGCAAATTACGGTGTGGAGGGAGAAGACTGGACCCGAGAGGGCGATACCATTACCCTGAACTGGACGGAAGATCAGTTAAGCGGGGATAAATCCTATATAAAGCTTCAGGAAAATTTCTTCCGCCGCTTCTTTGTGCTGGAGGGCGATCCATATCTATTGGAGGACAACCCGCGCCTGAGCCCATATTTTAACGATATTTTTAAGCAGGCAATGGAAACATATGCAACCAAACCCAATTATTATCCGGTGGATTATGACGTATCCTATTTCTCAGGGGAGGCATTTGATGTAATCAGCGGTTCCCTGGACACGACAACAGGGGATGCGGTGATTCGCTCTGTGATTGCGGATAACCCCAAGGAGGTATGGGAGGCTTATTTGTCAGATATGGAAAGCCAGACACAGGCTGCGGCGGATGAGCTTACAGCGGCATTATGCCAAACCGAAAATTAGTGCATGGAAGGAGGGACCGGAAAGCAAAACTTTTCGGTTCTTCCAAAAGAAAATTTTGACAGCGCATAAGCTTTTTAATGAGCGAGATAAATTCTGCGATAGGAGGAACGATGTTATGGAACGTGGGGCATGGAATCGTTTTCATAAAAAAAGGGATTGGGAGAATCATCAGGTGACATCCATAAACCGTGAAAAAGCTCACGCCATATGGCATGCATATGCAACGGAGGAAGAAGCGGTTGCCTATGGCGATTCATCCAACAGGATGTCTTTAGACGGGGTGTGGGATTTTGCTTTTTTGGAAAATCCGGACGCTTTCCATGAGGAACTTTTGCAGGGGCATGGAACATTTCAAAAGATTTGTGTGCCGGGGAATTGGGAGCTGCAGGGCTTCGGAAAGCCGGCATATGGAAATATGTTATATCCCTTTTTGCCCGCTGAGGACGAATCTTTTTTGTGCCCCGTCAAAAGAAAACAGCGCGATATTCATGAGGATTATTATCCCCCCTATGTCCCAAAGAGGGCCAATAATGTGGGCGTGTACCTTCGCTCGTTTGTGCTTCCCGATCACTTTTACGGTAAAGACATTTTTATCCGTTTTGGAGGAGTTGAATCCGCATTTTATCTGTGGATTAACGGCGCGCCCATAGGGTATTCCCAGGACGCAAAGCTGCCGGCAGAATTTAATATTACTTCTTACATAACCTGTGGGGAAAACCGGATTACGGTGGAGGTCTTACAATTTAGCGACGGTACATGGCTTGAATGCCAGGACAACTTCTACCTTTCCGGCATTTTCCGGCCGGTAGATTTGATTGCCAAGCCGAAACAGCATATAGAAGATTTCTACGCAAAGGCAGTGCCCGCGGAGGCCGGAAAGGGAAAGGTTTTTGCCCGGTTGACAATAAACAAAGTACCCTTTTATACGGATTACACCGCAAAGGTGTCCCTATATAACGCCCGGGGAGCTTTACTGTTTGAACAATTTCGTCCTTTCCAAACGCTTTCGCCATTATATGCAAAATGGCGGTATATAGGACCCGTTGTCAAAACCCTGCCGCAAACGGCGGACTTTGAATTTGAGGTGGAAAATATAGAATATTGGTCTTGTGACAGGCCTGTGCTGTATACAATGGTATTTTCGCTGATCGACGGCGACGGAGAGGTGATAGATCGGGAAACGGCAAGAATTGGCTTTAGAAGTATTGGGATTCAGGACAATGTAATAAAGCTCAACGGAAAGCGTTTTGTATTTAGGGGCGTGAACAGGCATGAGTGGGCCTGGCCTGATGGCAGAACGGTAAGCCGGGAGCACATGATAAAAGAAATAAGGCTTATGAAGGAGATGAACATAAACGCAGTGCGATGCAGCCACTATCCCGACAGCCCTGAGTGGTATGACCTGTGCGATGAATATGGGCTTTGCGTGGTGTGTGAAGCAAATGTGGAGACGCATGGGGTATACGGTAAGCTTACCAACGACCCTGAATGGGCGGGCGCCATGTTGGAGCGGGTGCAGAGAATGGCCTGTTATTTTAGGAATCACCCGTCTATTGTGTCATGGTCCCTGGGCAACGAATCGGGATATGGGCCCAATCATGCAGCTATGGCGAACTGGCTTCGGGAGTTTGACGACAGCCGGTTAGTGCAATATGAAAGCTGCGACCCCGGCGATATTGCAAGCGATATTAAATGCTCCATGTACCCTTCCCCTTTGGTGATTCTTCAAATGATAGCGGATAATTCCGATCGCCGTCCTATTGTACTGGTTGAATATGGATACCAGATATCAAATTCCGGCGGCGGGCTTGCGTGGTTTCCATACTTTACGGAGAATTATGAAATATTCCAGGGAGGGTTTATCTGGGACTGGCAGGATAAGTGTCTGCCGGTATTAGATGGCGATGGGAAAAAGCAGTTTGGATATGCCGGTGACCGGAAGGAAGAATTTATTGATTGGGAAATACCCGCATATATGGTGGCAAATGGGATTGTATTACCGGATCTTACGCCCAAACCATGCGCCTACGAGTTAAAGCAGGTTCTGGCTCCTGTTATCATAGAGAAAAAGGACGACACATTCATACTGAAAAACAGGTACCACGCTCTGGACACAACGACAGTGGAGTGCTTTTTTCAGCTTTTGGAAAATGGCGTCGGCATTCATGAAGCAATTTTGGAATTGCCCCGGGTTCTTCCCGGAGAGGACGCGCCGCTTGCTTTTACAATACCGGATATTTCCGGCAATGGGGGGGAGAGATTTTTGAATTTCACATTCCTTGCAGGTCACAGCCACCCCTTTTTACCGCCCGGATATGTGATTTGTCAGTACCAGTTTCCTGTTTGTGGGAATAAAGCCCGGAAGGAAGATATTCCGGAAGGAATGGTTGTACTTGTTAAGAGAGAGACGGAATTCCAAATGGATGCGGGTAAGGCGAGTGTGTGCATTGACAGAAAAAAAGGGGTGGTGAAGGTTTATAAAGACCATGTTTTGCAGTTTGAAGGCGGAGAAGAGAATGTTCTTCGCGGCCGAAGCGGACTTTGCCTGGAGGAAAAATGGGATGGAGATGTCCAAAAGGACTGGGAAAAGATAATGGAAGGAAAGCTGAAAAGGACAGTTTTGTCAGTAGAAGCCTTTCAGACGCTGGAAAAGAACTGCGCCGGTGTTATCGTAAATTCCAGCCTTTCAAGCTCTGAGGGAGGTATTCACTTTTCCACCCAATACAGGCTGAATGCTGCAGGCCAGCTTCGGGTTGACATTGTGGCCGATGTAGATTCCTGCTTCCGTTCCCTTGCGCGTATTGGTGTGAGTTATTGTTTCCCGGAGGGGTTTGAGGATATCTCCTGGTATGGCAGGGGGCCTTATGAGAATTATAGCGACAGGCACGCCTGCGCTTTGGTTGGTTTATATCAAAGCACGGTGGAAAAAATGCATTTTCCATTTGTTCCTCCAAGCCACAACGGTACGCATATCGATACCAGATGGGTATCCATTACACATCCTGAGCTGGGAACGGTGACATTTGAAGGAGCAAATTTTAGCTTTGACGTTCATCATTACAGGGTAAAAGACCTGTGGGAGGCAAAGCATGAGTATGAGTTGGACAGGCGTCGGGAAACTTATCTTTACATTGACGGACTGCATTCAGGTATCGGAGGAGATATGGCGTGGTCTACCGAGATACCTGCGCGACACCTGGTCTTAAGCGGGCAGCACCGCTTTGGCTTTAAAATCAGAATATAGAAGGATGGAGACAAAAAGCAAATGAAGACAAAAACAGAGGCCGTATTTTACGGAGAAATTCCGTTTATCGATAAGCCGGTATCCCGCATTGTCCAGGGAACCCTTATGCTGTCTTATGACAAAAAAGAAGAAGCTTTTGGCCTGTTAGATGAGGTGTACGGGCTGGGGGTAAATACCTTTGACTGTGCACCCGTATATGGGGAAAATGGCGATGCGGAACGTATTTTAGGCCGATGGATTTCCCAAAGGGGTAACCGGGATCAAATCGTTTTAATCACAAAAGGGGCGCATCATAATCAGTGGAGGAGCAGGGTTACCCCCTATGATATTTTAAGCGATATCCACGATTCCCTGGCGCGAATGTCGGTCAGCTGCATAGATCTTTATTTTTTACACCGTGACGATCCCCTTGTTCCTGTGGGGCCGATAATGGAAACCCTTAATTCCCTGCAGGCCCAGGGGAAAATCCGGGCCTTTGGCGCATCTAACTGGAGCCATGAACGGATTGCCAGGGCAAATGAGTATGCGGCGGAACATGGGATGAATGGCTTTGTCGCCTCCAGTCCCTATTATGGCCTTGCACAGCAGATTCATGATCCATGGGGAAAGGGATGTGTAAGTCTTACCGGCATAAAGCAAATGGCCGCCCGGCAGTGGTATCAAAAATCACAGTTTCCGGTCTTTGCTTATTCCAGTCTGGGAAACGGTTTCTTTTCCGGCAGAGTGCGCAGCGATTGCCCGGAAATGGCGCAGACACAGTTGGGGGAAGCGGCGATAAAAGGATATTGTTATCCGGAAAATTTTGAGAGACTGCGCAGAGCGGAATATCTGGCCTGTGCAAAGAAAGCTTCCGTTGCGCAGATTGCGCTGGCATGGCTCCTGTCCCAGCCCCTTTGCATATATGCGCTTATGAGTCCTGTTACGGGAGAACAGATGCGTGATAACCTGCAGGCGCTTGCGCTTTCTTTGACAGAAAGGGAAGCTTCATGGCTTAATCTGGAAATAGCCGCACTGTAAATTCAGGCTTTAGAAAGGAGCAGAGGTATACTGTGAAAAATAAATTTTTCACAGACCAAATTTGTGCTGATGCCCAAATTTGCAGGTATTGGCAGAATGGAGGATTTTTATGCAATACATTGATGAAATTAAACAACAGCCGGAGGCATTACGGGACCTTACGCGCCATTACTTTATAGATTCCGGGAGGGAGCGGGCGATGAGGGAAACGCTTAAGAAGGAAGCGTTTGATCAGGTGATTTTTGTGGGAATGGGAAGTTCCCTTTATGCCGCTTATACTGCCGCAGGCTTCCTCAGGGAAAAAGGCGTGCGCGCATTTGCTATGGAGTGCGGGGAATTTCTTTATCACGATGCGGGGATAGTGGATGAGCGTACCTTAGTTGTGGCCGTATCCCAGTCAGGTAAGAGCCCTGAGGTGGTGGGAATGTGCCGCGAATATGCGGCAAAGAAGGATTGGAAGCTGGCCATTGTAACAAATTATCCGGAGAATACCTTATACCAATATGGGCAATACAAATTTTTAATCTATGCAGGGGAGGAATTTACCACAGCTTCTAAAACTTATACAAATACAATTGCGGCGTTGCTCTATTTAAGCTGTCTGTTAGCAGACTGGGATGAGAGCGCATTTCAAAATCTGTATAGAGATTTGCTGGATGCAGCGGACAAGATGGAAGAATTGATTGAAAGTTCCGTTCCGGAAATAGAAAGTATGTGCGAGAGTGTGAAAGAAAGGAGCGCTATTTATGCAGTTGGCTCCGGTCCATCCTACAGTTCCGCCAGCTATGCGGAAATGATAATGGAGGAAGCGGGAAAAATTTATGCGTCGCGTTTTACCTGCAACCAGTTTCTGCATGGGCCTGTTGAATTGATTAATGAAAGCTTTTGCACAGTCCTTTTTGACTTTTATGAAAAGAGCCGTCCTGCCGTAGAAAAGATTATAAAATTGGTCGGGGAAAATGGCGGAAGTATCCTTCTCATTACAAACCGCAAGGAAAAATACCAATATGAAAAGGTTCATCAGCTGTATATAGAATTTGATAACCCCTGTTTGTCGCCGCTGGTGGAAATCATACCGGTGGAACTAATCGTCAATCAATTGGGCCTTTATAAGGGGCTTAAGCCGGGGCGGCTTAAGTGGGTTGAAAAATAATATTTCCGCGAGGTCTTTGATTTGAGAGGATGGTGAGCTTTGAAAAAGAAGGTAAAGTATTACGGGAAAAAATCGCTGAAACAGCGATTGATTAGTAACAGGAGCGTTTACATATTTCTTTTGCCCGGTTTCAGCTTTTTGTTATTGTTTCATTACCTGCCGATAGGCGGAATTGTGCTTGCATTTAAAGAGTATAAGATCAATATGGGTATTTTTAAAAGTCCATGGGTGAACCCCTGGTACAAAAACTTTGTGGCGCTTATGGATGATACGCAATTTGTAAAAGCTTTCTTTAATACATTCCGAATGGGATTTGGGTATATTCTATCAAGCATTCCCGTTGCCATCATTGTGGCGTTACTTTTAAATGAATTACGGTCAAACCGGTATAAAAAGGTTCTGCAGGTTTTTTACACCTTTCCCAATTTCCTTTCCTGGGTGGCCATCAGCGGATTGCTGGTAAGCTTTTTCTCCACGGAAGGACTTGTAAACGGTATTTTAGGTCAGATGGGAATTGAAAAAATCGGGTTTTTGACAAGCAATGGTTTGATCCGGCCTATTTTATATATCAGTAATGTATGGAAAGGAGCCGGGTGGTCCGCAATCATTTATCTGGCGGCAATTTCAGGTATAGATCCCGCCTTATATGATGCGGCGTGTATTGACGGCGCTAACCGTTTCCAGTGTATGCGCCATATAACCTGGCCGGGGATAAAAATGACAGTTGTGATTGTAATTGTAATGGCTTTTGGAAATATAACAAACAACGGGTTTGATCAAATATTAAATATGACAAATGCGGTGGTCCGGCAATCGGCGGAAGTCCTTGACACTTACATTTATACGAAAGCGTTCCAGGCGTCTGCCAATTATGGAGTTGCAACGGCAATGGGGCTCACAAAGTCAATCATCAATTTTGCTTTTTTGCTGACAGCCAATAAAATTGCAAAAATTCTAAACGGGGAGGCGATATTATGAGAAAGAAAAAGGATATATTCGACTATATCAATCTTATCATATTGTCCGCGGGGCTTTTTCTTGTCATAGTTCCCTTCTACTATGTAATTGTAAAGTCCTTTATTACCTCCCAGGAATGGACGCTAAGCGGAGGAATGATCTGGTGGCCGCGAAAGCCAACGCTGGAAAACTATATTGGAATTTTTGACACAGGAAGGATGTTAAGCGGGTTTATAAATTCCCTTTTCTATACTGTGGTTGGGGTAATCTACAGCATGTTTTTAACGGTAACCCTGGCGTACGGTCTTTCCAAAAAGGATTTTCCCGGCAGAAACCTGGTACAGAATGTGGTGGTTATCGCCATGTTCTTCGATGGAGGAATGGTTACGTTTTTCCTTGTGGTAAAAAGCTTAGGGCTTATTGGAAGCAGATGGGCGGAGATTTTACCCCTTGGCCTCAATCTTTTTAATACCATTATCATGAGGTCCTTTTTTGAGAGCATTCCGGCGGAAATGGAGGAAGCCGCAGTGGTGGACGGGGCAGGTCCGTTTACGATTTTTACACGCATCCATCTGCCCTTGGTAAAGCACGGGATGGCCATATTGCTTTTGTATTATGCGGTAGAGCGCTGGAACGAATGGTTTTTTCAAAGCCTTTTTATTGGTGATGCAAAAAAATGGTCTATCCAGCTTGTACTGCGTCAGGTGCTGAGCCAGACGGTTACGTTTACCAGAATGATTACGCATACGGGTAAGGAACCTTTTTCGGAGGGAATAAAAGCGGCGGCGGTAATCGTCTCTATAGTTCCTATTATGTGTGTTTTTCCATTTGTTCAAAAATACTTTGCCAAGGGAGTCATGGTTGGCGCGATTAAGTCGTAAGCCCCGAAATGGTGATAGCATATTTGGCATGATAATAATTTGTGGGTTACGAAAGGAACGGGGGTGGTGAGAAAATGACAATAGAGGAAGTACTGACAGGGGCCGTAGACATCGGAGGGACAAAAATCCATATCGGAATTGTAAATCGTGCCGGAGATATATTGGCGGAGGATTTTTTCCCATCTGCCTTTGAACAGCCTGATGCAAAACTGGCCATGGACGAGCTGCTAAAATCCTTTGACGTGATGTGTAAAAAAATCGGGGTTTCCATGGCAGGGCTTCGGGGAATCGGCGTGGGATGCACAGGACCGGTCAACATCGAAAAGGGAACGGTAGAAAATCCATATACGCTTCCGGGCTGGGAGGGGTTTGAAATTTCAAAGTATCTTTCGGTAAAATCGGGGCTTCCGGTTAAAATGGAGAATGATGCAAATGCAGCCCTGCTGGGAGAGGTATATCAAAGAGATCTCAGAGATAAAAAAGTATTGATGGTTACAGTTGGAACCGGAATTGGAGTGGCTTTTTGGAAAAGGGGAAGGCTGCATCGCAGTGGAAAATATCACCCGGAGATGGGACATGTGATAGTTTCTTCAAAGGGAGAACGCTGTTATTGTGGTCATAAAGGGTGTATGGAGAGCCTTTGTTCAGGGAAGGCGCTGAACAAAAGAGCCTTTGACGCCGGATATGCGGATTTCGACGAGCTGTATGTGAGGGCAGGGGATAATGAGAGGAAAGCCGCCCTTTTGCTGGAACAGATACGGAGAGATTTTGCCAATGGTTTTTGGAACCTGAATATTGTGTTTAAACCGGAAATCATACTTCTGGCAGGAGGATTTGCCAAAAAATATTTTTCTTTTCTGGAAAAGATAATTTGCGAAGACAGTACAGGCAGAGAAGACTGGGTGGAATCTTTTACGGTGCTTTCCCCATGGGGGAATAAGAACCCTGCGCTGGTGGGGGTTAATATGCTTTTTGACGGATTAGACTAAAACGGTATTGATTAAATAACAAATATATTTTAGGAGGAATTTTTTATGAGAAATGACAAAGTTGTATTATGTATTATTGGCTGTGGAAAAGTTTCTGATTTCGCTCATTTTCCGGCGCTCAGTAAAAGGAAGGACTGTATTATCAAATATGCCTGTGACCTGATCATAGACAGAGCCCTGCAAAGAAAGAGAGAGTATCAGGAGGTGGAAAATGCTATCACGGATTATCATGTGGCTTTGCAGGATCCGGAAGTTGATGCGGTGTATGTGCTTACTCCTGTTACGGGACATAAGGATATTACAATAGAAGCCCTGCGTGCGGGCAAGCACGTATTTTGCGAAAAACCGATTTCTTATACCTATGAAATGGCCTGTGAGATGGCCGGGGAGGCAGAAAAGGCAGGAAAATTATTGAATATAGGCGTGTGCAACCGATATCACAAGTCCGTTGAACTGCTGGAACAAATGAACCGTGAGGGGGCGTTTGGCAGGATATATCACGTATATTGCTCTTTCCGCAGTTATCGCAATATTCCGCAGTTAGGCGGAGCATACACCACACGAAAACTTTCCGGCGGGGGCGTACTCATCGATTGGGGGATCCATTTCTTTGACCTGATTTTCTACGTGCTGGGCGGCGTAAATTTGGAGACGGTTACTTGTGATACTTACAGCGAGCTGGCAAAAAATATTGCCGACTATCAATATACGGAGATGTACGCCGGCCCCGCGCAGACAGACGGAATCAATGATGTGGAAGAATTTGTATCGGGTTATATCCGCACGGACAAGGCTTCTGTCAGCTTTAACGGTGCATGGGCGCAGAACATTGACGAGGAAGAAATGTATATTGATTTTCTTGGCGATAAAGGGGGCGCCCGCCTGACCTACGGCGGTACATTTGAATTTTTTACAACACAAAACGGCGTGCTCCAAAGGGTTGAACCGAAGTATGACATTCCCACTCACTATGAGGTGGAAAGCGAGGCGTTTATGCAGGCAATTCGTTCGGGGGAAAAGAACAAGGCCTACATTACGAACATTTTGGAAAGCCAGAAGGTACTGGATATTCTTTATGAATCTGCAGAGAAACGGAAGGAAATCAGCTTGCAATAAACCATGTTTGTTCCGAGCTGATTTATGAGGGATACTGTCATGAAAAAGCGGTATGGCGTAGTGCTGGTGGGATGCGGCTATATAGGAGAAGCGCACCTTTCGGATATACATTATCGTGAGAATGTGAAAATGATTGCGGTAGTTGACACGGATATTTCCCGTGCGGCGCTGCTGGCAAAAAAATATGGCGTTCCCGAGTTTGGGACAGATTACAGGGAGTATATTAGACGAAAAGAGACGGAAATTGTCATTATTGCCACATATGTGGACACCCATTTGTCCATTATGAGAGACGCTTTGGCCTATGGATGCCATGTGCTTTGTGAAAAGCCGGCAGCCGCCTCGCCGGAAGCGGGAGAACAGTTTTTCAGGGAGGCGGTGGCAGCGCCAACTCAGGTGTTGATTGGCCATGAGCTTCGTTACAACCGTTCCTATCAGATGATAGAGAGAATCATCCGGGACGGGGCCATAGGAAAATTACGGCTGATGCGCATGATCCAAAACCATCATGCCGTAAGCTGGAGCAGGTATAAACGCTTAATGCAGGATTGTCCTCCCGTATTAGACTGCGGCGTTCACTATATGGATATTATGCGATGGGTGTCAGGTGAAGAAATAAAGTCTGTGACCGGTGTGGGCTGCTATATGGACGGGGATGCGCCCTGCCCAAACTATGGTACGGTGCAGGTACAGCTTTCGGGAGGGACTTTGGGGTGCTATGAATGCGGATGGAGCCGCAATCTGAAAGCGTGCAACCTAAAGGAATTTATCGGAGAGCATGGTTATGTGCGTCTTACGTTAATGGAGAACAGGGCGTCGGACAGGGAAGAAGGGGATCTTATCGAGTGGTATTGCTCTGTGACAGGGGAGTATAAGATTATCAACAATCAATCAAAATACAAAGATATGTATGCACAGCTGTCGGAACTCATACAAAGAATTGAAGGGGAGAAGGGGAACGGGTTTACATTGGAGGACGCCCGTCTTGCATTTCTTGCAGCATATACAGCAAAGCAAAAAATTGAAGAAAGTGTGAAGAAGAGATGAAGATTTTCTAAGGCGTCAAAAGACGCCGCCTGAGAAAATCTAAGTCAAAATGGTTTATGTATTGTTTGTGCCGCGAGGCGGTATGTTGGGAAGGGAGTATGGTTATATATGAAAATAGGATTTATTGATTATTATCTGGACGAGTGGCATGCGGATAATTATCCGGAAATGATAAAAAAACACAGCCAGGGAAAAATGGAGGTGGCATATGGGTATGGGATGATAAAAAGTCCAAGAACAGGAAAAACCTCCGAGGCGTGGTGCAGGGAGCACGGCATAGAATACTGCCGGACCATAGAGGAAGTGGTTGAGAAAAGCGATGTGTTAATGGTTCTTTCACCGGAAGATGCTAAGATGCATGAAATACTTTCAGAACTGCCTTTAAAGTCAGGGAAAAAAACATATATAGATAAAACATTTGCGCCTTCTAAAAAAATGGCGGAAGCGATATTTGAACTGGCGGAAAAAAATAACACGCCCTGTTATTCCACATCAGCCCTCAGATATGCAGACGAATACCGCGCTTATATTGGGAAAAAGATAAATGCGGCAAGCTTTGTGGGCGCCTGCGATTACAACAATTACGGTATACATCATTTAGAACCAATTGAAATGTTGATGGGGGGAAAGATTTATCGTGTGATGGCCCTCACCAAAGGGGATTGGACGGAGCTTTTATTAGAGTGGGAGGACGGACGAATTGCATCCATGATCTGTACGGGAGGAGAGACGCCTTTTATTGCAACCCTTCTTTTAGATGGGGAATGTGAAACCATTGAGGTGAAATCGGACTTCTTCGGCGGATTCATTGATGATCTGATTCGGTTTTTTGAAACAGGAAAGATACCCGTATCCCACGAGGAAACGGTACGGATTATAGCCGTGCGCGAGGCCGGACTAAGGGCCATGGAATGTCCGGGAGAGTGGGTTATTGTTGTGTGATGAAAAGAAAGGATGGGGGAAGATGCAGATTGGAATTAGTGAAATTATCATGCCGGAGTATTCTTTAGAAGACTTTTTTGCACAGTCAAAGGCTGCCGGTTATGATGTTGCCGAGGTGGTCATTGGCGGAAATATGCCTTTGCAGCTAAGCAATAGAAATGAGGTGGCGCCAAAGATAAGGAGGCTGTCTGAGCAGTATCATTTGCCAGTGGTATCCTTAGTTCAGTGGCAGTGCGGCGGAAATCTGCTGGAAAATGGAGAACGGCAGAAAATCAGTATAGAACAGACTTGTGAAGGGCTGGAAATCGCGCGGGAGCTGGGAGCAAAGGTATCCCTTCATACGCTTGGCGAGCTGACGCCGGAATTGTATTATGAAGAAGCCTACGAAAATGCGGTAAACGCTTTAAGGGTAATTTCCAAAACGGCGGAAAAAACAGACGTGGCGCTGGCAGTAGAGTTTGTGTGGAACGGCTTTTTATTTAGTCCGCTGGAAATGAAAAGGCTATTGGACGATGTGGGCAGCAGTGCGGTCGGATTTTATTTTGATCCCGGCAATATGGCCATTTTCCAGTATCCCCATCACTGGGCCCGCATATTGGGGAAATACATCAAGGCAATGCATATGAAAGACTGGACAGGTCATGTGGTTGACGGCGGATGGAAAAAGGTAAAAGAAGGAAACGTACTGGATGGGCAGTGGACAGCCCTTTTGGATGGGAAAGTAGATTTTGCAAAATTGATGAAAGAGCTGCGGGCAGTCGGGTATGACGGACCAATGATTAGCGAGGTTGAGCGGAATCTGGCGTCAATAGAGAAAACGGCAACGACAATAAAAAAAATTATGACTTTGTAATTTTTGTAAGATAGGAGGCGAATTGTATATGGGCAATTTTAGGATTGGGATTATGGCAGATAGTTTAAAGCTGCCTTTTTACCAAAGTATGGAAAAGTGCGCCGCTCTGGGTGCGGACGGCGTGCAGCTTTACGCCGTTTCAGGCGAAATGTCCCCTGAAAATATGACAAGGTGGGAACGAAAAGAGAAAAAAAGAGCTATCAGGGATAATGGGCTTATCGTGTCTGCTCTTTGCGGCGACTTTGGCGGACACGGCTTTACCCGCCAGGCGGAAAACGAATGGCGCATTGAAGCCTCTAAACGGGTGATGGATTTGGCTCTTGAACTGGACTGCAGGGTGGTGACAACGCACATAGGTGTGGTGCCCGAGGATGAGACTTGCGAGACTTACCACATTTTACAGGATGCCTGTGGTAAATTGGCCGAATATGCCAAAGGAGCCGGAGGGTATTTTGCCGTTGAGACAGGCCCGGAACCCGCCACAAGATTAAAGCGCTTTCTGGACAGCATTGGAAAAGGCGGCATAGCGGTTAATTTTGATCCCGCCAATCTGGTTATGGTAACCGGGGACGATCCGGTAAAAGGGGTGGAAATACTGAAAGATTATATTGTACATACCCATGCAAAGGACGGCCTCATGGTGAAAAAAACGGATCCGAAAATCATTTATGATTTCTTTGCAGAGGGAGGAATTGGAGATCTCAGGTTAGGGGATTATTTCCTGGAGACCCCTCTAGGCGAGGGAAGCGTAGATTTCCCGTCCTATCTGAAAACCTTAAGGGACTGCGGATATCAGGGCTTTTTAACGATTGAGCGGGAGGTAGGAGAAAAGCCGGAAGAGGATATTGCTCTGGCAGTTAAGTATTTAAGAGCAAGCTTTTGAGGAATCAAAGGACAAGGAAGGGAGGCGGATTGCCAAACTGAATATAGATGAGGGAATCATACCGGTACTTTTCACTTTACCGGAGCCATTAGAATGTGAAACCTTCTATTGACCATACAATGAAAAAGAGCTATAATGAACATTGTTCATATTGGAGTGATTGCATGAATATTGTTGTAACATCAGAAGATGAGATTTTGAAAACCAGCCGGAGTCTTATTTCCCAACAGGGATGGTCTGCTGTCAATATCCGTTCGGTTGCGGCGGCCTGCGGGGTATCTGTGGGCTCTATCTACAATTATTTTGATTCCAAAGCGGCGTTGGTGGGAGCCACGGTGGAGAGCGTCTGGCGTGAGATATTTCACCGCCCGGAGGATGGGAGCGTATTTCAGGATACCCAGGCATGTATTATTTGGATGTATGAACGGATGGAATATGGCTGCAGGCAGTATCCCGGATTTTTTACCCTCCATTCGCTGGGGTTCATGCAGGAAGATAAGCCGGATGGAAAACAGCGTATGCAGCAGACCTGGCAGCATATTCAGGATGAGTTGTGTTCGGTTCTGGAGCGGGATGCCAGGGTTCGGCCTGATGTCTTTACGGAACAGTTTACGGCGGAAAAATTTGCCGGTGTCTTATTTTCTTTGTTGCTGTCTGCTTTGTTGCGGCAGGATTACGATCCCAGCGCTGTACTGGAGATTGTTAGCAGGATTCTTTACTCCCGTGGGCAATGAGCCAGGGGGATGCGTCAGCATCCGTTTGACGAATGCCGCGAGGATGAAATACCGTCAGCTTGCTACAGGGGCTTTGATTAAAAGGTCCGCCTGGGGGTGATTGTTTTCCGGAAAATGAACAATGTTCACCAAAGGAGGCGGATTATGAAAGTAAAGCGGAATACCCGTTGCTTTTGCTTACCTGGTCCGGGCGCTTCCATTTTCGCCGGCCGGATTGTAGTTTGGTGATAATTTGGGGAGAGCGGTATTTGCCGCTGCCAGGGTTCAAAATAAAATTGGGAACAAAGGAGAATAAATTATGCAGGCAATCGTAGAAACTTTATTTGATGCGGTCTATCTGTTCTCTGTCATTACTATCGGTATCCTGATGATTCGGGGCAGCAAGGGAGAACGTCAATTCCGGCTGTTTGGCTGGATGGCGGTGGTGCTGGGGGCGGGCGATTCTTTCCACCTGGTTCCCCGGGCTTTGGCTCTGTGTACAACAGGACTGGAAAACTATACGGTTCCTTTGGGGCTTGGGAAATGGATTACCTCGGTGACGATGACAGTTTTTTATGTGCTGCTGTATTATGTCTGGAGGCAGCGGTATCAGATCAGAGGCCTAAGAGGACTGACCGCTGCCGTATACGGTCTGGCCGGCGTGCGGATTGCTCTGTGCATGATGCCTCAGAACCGGTGGCTCAGCTCCGAAAGTCCCCTCTCCTGGGGAATCTACCGCAATATTCCTTTTGCTTTGCTGGGCCTTGTGGTGGTTGTGCTGTTTTACCGCAGTGCAAAGGAACGTGGGGATCAGGCGTTTGGCAGGATGTGGCTGACCATTGTGCTGAGCTTTGGTTTTTACATTCCGGTGGTGCTGTGGGCGGATGCCTTTCCACTCATTGGGATGCTGATGATCCCTAAGACATGCGCCTATGTGTGGACGGTGCTGATTGGATATTTTGCTATGAAACGGGAATGCAGGTAAGGAAGAAATGAGAGGATGAAGGGTTACGCTAAAACCTCTTTCAGGCAGATGCGAAACCATAAGAGATACAATCCGTAACTCATTATCTCAGAAAAATAAGTGGTATTAAGTTTTAGGGAAAGGAGGACCTTGGGATGAACAAATTGTTTTATTACGCGGATAAATACATAGAGGAAAGTGACTGGAAGGATTTGGCTATGATAAAGTTCTGCCTTTTTTCTATGGGGATTTTAGCGGGTATACAGATACCGAAAAGGAGCAGGCAGCAGGCAGGGTGGATTGCCGGGGCCGTTTTTGTTGCAACCTATATTCCGCTGATGGCGAAGTTCTTTTCTGTCATTTCGGAAAAAGAAGAGTGATTCAAATATGAAACGAACACTTTTTGCACAGACACCTGCCGCCACAGTGGGTGTCTGTTTTGATGATATTAATCTGATTTTGAGCGGAGGCAGGGCATATGAATGTTGATGATTATAAGGCATATATTTCGGCGGAAACTATGATGGGACCAAATAGCGTAAGGATATTGGCGGAGCTGTTTGACAAATATCCTTTACAGCTTTCTCCCGACGAGAGGATTCTCGACCTGGGATGCGGGACGGGGCTGACAAGTCTTGTCATTGCGAAGGAGACCGGAGCGAAAGTTTTTGCAAATGATTTATGGATAAGCGCAGAAGAAAACGGGGAACGGTTTGCCGAGTGGGGCGTTGGAGAGCAGATAACCCCTGTGTGTGAAGATGCGAACAACCTTTCTTTTGAAAAAAAGTCATTCCGCGCGCTTATTAGCGTTGACTCTTATCATTACTTCGCGGGAAGCAAGGGATTTTTTCAGGAAAAGATTTTACCCTTTATGAAAGATAACGGAGTGGTTTTGATTGGCATCCCCGGTCTGAAGGAGGAATATGCAGGCCGCGGGGAGGAGCTTGTCTTTGGCTGGCTTGGAGAGGACAGCTATATGTTCAAAAGCCCAAAATGTTGGGAGGAACTCATCGGCGGCAGCGATAGAATCGAGTCGGTGGAAACATGGGAAATGGATTGCTTTCGCGAAGCATGGGATGATTGGCTTAAAACAAATCATAAATTCGCGCTCGGAGACAGAGAGCACTTCGAAACAATTATTAAGCCGTATACTTGTTTTGTGGGTATTTATGTCAGGCTGAAAGGCTCCTGCTGTCTGTAAGACAGAGGGGTCAGCCCGGTATGTTTTTTAAAAAGTGTAATAAAATAAGCGGTGTTATCAATTCCCACCATAGAGCCGATTTCATGGACTTTATATTCGGTGGTAAGGAGCAGCTGCCTGGCGGCGTCAATTCTTTTCCTGTTCAGGTACTGTATGGGGGAAATGCCATATGCATCGGTAAATTCCCTGCAAATCCGATATTTGCTGATGCCGAATAAAGCTGCTATATCGTTCAGGGTATAGGGCTTTTGAAATTCATGCTCGAAAAGAAAGCGAATTTTTTCAACCTCTCGGGGGGGCATTTTTCTCCCGTCAGTGAAGATACGATACAGGATGTTATGATATGATTGATAAAATCTGCAATCAAAAGCTTCTGGGAGGGCAGGACGCCGGGAAACAATTTCAAAAGACGCTCCATGCTTACAGAAATATCGGAAAAAGGGAAGGTGTGAAAAATGTAAAACCGATTTCCGGAAAGAAGCTGGCGGTAATAAGGCAGGGAAACCCCATGACAAAAAACGACTTGATAAACCCAGGGTTCCGAGGCAATATCCATGCGGAACTGCTGTTTACAATCCAAAAGGAGAAAGCTGCCTGCATTGAGGGGATATATCTGTTCGTCAAGAAGCAGTTTTCCGCATCCTTTTTCTGTCTGTAATAAAATAAAACAGTCCAGTGAGCCGACGGTAAAAGACCATGGAAAATTTGCGCACAGCCGCCCGCCGGACAAAGCGCTGACAAAAGGCAGAATTTCATCATCCGTGCAAGGAAAAACTTGTCCAAGAAACTGTTCGGGGTTTTTGTCCGATGAAAGTCTTGGCGGCGATATAAGAGAATTCAGGAAAACAGAAATAAAATTCGTGCCGGTCATTTGAATCTCCTTATGGTAAGTGATGCTTTGAAGATTATAGCATGTATTTGTTAGCGGTTCAACAAAATAAAATGAATAATTACCCGATAAATGAAAGCGACTTATACAAAATATTCTTCATAGGAAAGAAATATTTAAGATATGCAAGAATATGAAACTTTATGAAATTTTAAGTAATGACATTGGCAATATATGTAAATATAATGAAAAAGATGAAAAACAAACAGGAGGAATGGTTATGCGTAAAAAACAATTTAAAAGACTTGTAGTAGTATGTGCCGCTGTCGGCATGTTAGCTACAAGCATGTCAGCCTTTGCAGCAGAAAGCTATACTGTGCAAAGTGGAGATAATCTCAAAAAAATAGCAAAGCAGCTTTATGGCGACTCTTCCAAATGGGAAGTGATTTATGAGGCAAACAAGGGTTCAATCAAGAATCCTAATCTCATTTATGAAGGACAGGTATTCACGATTCCTGATTCAGATGCGGCGCCTGCGCCCGAAACAGAAACGTCGGCGCCCACGGCAGAAGCGCCCGCACCTGCTGCGGAAACGCCTGTAGCTGCGCCCGCATCCGAAACGCCCGCGCCTGCACCTGTTGCTGAAACACCCGCAGCGCCTGCGCCTGCTGCTGAAACACCGGCGGCTGTGCCTGCAATTTCGTCCCTGCCCATACCTGCAGCAACCGTCAAAGTAGAAAAAGGCGGCGGATTTGATATAACCGGGAGCGGGAGAAGCATTTGGTGTCAGACCTACGATTCCGGCAGCAATAAGGTAGGCGGCGATATAGGATGGGATGGAAAACTGACGGAGACAATGGCTGAATCAACGGATGCATATGGAGTTACATATCGGTCATACGCGTTCGAGAAAAACGAATATTCATACAAGTATGTGGATCCTGCGGAAAATGCTCAGAGAGCGAAGGATGCGCTGGCCGGTTATATAGCGGCAAACCCTGATTCAAGCTTTACAGCATTGGTAAAAGCATCCGGCAGTGGAATTATTATTGTCACTTATCCTGCTCTTTTTCCGGATGGAATTGAAGGATGCATTAAGTATCCGGATATAAATTTACAGGCATGGGACTGCTTCTTAGTTGATGGTAAGCTGTATATCCTGTGCTCCGATGAAACCTTTGACTGGCTGGAAGGCACGGCACGTCCTGATGTATATATTCCGCAATACCTTAACAGTGCATTTACCTTTTTATCAAGTATTATATAATAATTAAGTTAGTGACAAAATATAACCCCTTCCGGAGCATATCCGAAAGGGGTTATATCCGTTTCCCGCCTGTTTTTAAATTTTGTTTGTTCGATTAGAATGATATTAATGCTGATGTATTCAAAAATCAGAATATTTTCAGAGTGACTTTTTGTAACTCAAATTATGTATTATATGCAAATTGCAGCCGGGGGATATTGTGGAAGTAATTCCAACAAATGAGGAAATAATAAAATACTATTGAATTATTTGTTAATAATATTCTTTTATTAGAATATACGACAGAAGAAATTGTTGAGCTGCCTGCCTTTCCATGCTTTAGAACTTTATGTCTTCTTTTATAACCTTATTCAAGGTTTTCTTATCTTTAGAATACTTGATGTAAAGCATCACTTCCCGCAGGTTCGAGTGGAATTCGTTGATTTCATCATCTGACATCTCCCTTGGGGCAATCAGGTTCACATAGTAGTCTGGCGTATGCTCTAAAATTACGCTGTCAGTGTTGGAATACATTTCTTTTAGGGAAAGCGGTGCGTCCTTCATTGCCTGTCTGTGGGCACTGGCCGCCTCGCTGACCTGGTGGGATAGCCGGAGAAAATCATAAACCCCATTCTTGACCGGAAGGGCATAATGAATTTCCGTCTGATTTTCGATTCCCATGATACAATATGCCGTGCTGCCGTCCGTCATTGCATACAGCAGCTTCAGCACATCCCGATATTTCTGCTCTGGAACATTTCCTTGTATTTAAATTTTCACGGCAAGGTTTTTGGGCATGACGGATAACATTTTTTTCATTTCCGTATGGACGTCCGTTTTCCTGCGGCCCTGTTCTTTGGTCTGGGCCTCTTTGGCTTCGCTGCGTGAGAGCTCGGTGCGGGCTTTGCTGCGTTTGCTTTCCTTGTCCAAGGTTTCCATGTTCTGGCTTTGAATCATCATTTTGGTCTGATAGACGCCTTTTTTAATCTGTTTTTCTTCCTGTTTTCTGCGTTCAACCTTGCTTAGCTGCGACTGTTGAAATTCTCTGATATTTCCAATTCCCATATGAATCCCCTTTCCATAAAGTTATTTCTTAACAGTTCCTAATCTGCAAATTTCGAACCGAAGGCACAAAGTTGTGTGTAAAAAATTGCCCGGCTGAAAATTATATCGGCCGGGCAGTTTATTTTTTAACAGGGATGAAACCAAATGATAGTTTTATGGCGTCAAATAGGAAAAAACTGCAATCAAAAACAGAAGCTATAAAATCAACTGAGGACACCCTTCCTTTTGGAGCTGCAAAAGCCGCTGATTTGAACTTCCCCGGAACTTTAGACTGATATCGTGCAGCTCCTGAACAAATTCCCCATCTACTAAAATATCGATATAGCTTAAAAATTCATCCGTCGATTCACAATGGGCGCGTCCCGCAGGGTTTAACAAATCGGGTTCATAAGTGTAGCCGGTGTAACACCAGACATTTTTTTGGGGAAAGCGCTCTTTCAACTGACGAAGCAGGGGAAGGAGGGCGCGCTGATTCACCGGTTCCATGGGTTCGCCGCCTAAAAGAGTCAGCCCGCTTATATATTTCGGCTCAAGGGATTTCAGAATTTCCCGGATGGTTTCCTGTGTGAAATCTTTTCCGTAATTGAAATCCCATGTCATTTCATTAAAACATCCCCTGCACCTGTGAGTGCATCCGGAGACAAAAAGGCTGGTTCGAACCCCTAAGCCGTTTGAAATATCGTAGTATTTGATGCTTGCATATTTCATAAAATTTCCCACCTTTATTTCCGCGAGCAATGAGCCAAACGGCTGCCTAAAGCCAGCCGTTGGTTGACTTAGATGTTTGTCAAATGCCCGCAAAAGCCGGATACATTGCGGCCTGCTGAAGCTTTTCTGACTACAGGTGCATCACCCGTTCCTTGATTTCCTGGGTGCGTCCCTGGTTCCAGAACTGGGTACCGATGTAGCCGCAGGTTCTCCTTGCCACGTTCATCTTGTCCTGATCCCGGTTTCCGCACTTAGGGCATTCCCAAATCAGTTTCCCGTGTTTATCTTCAATGATTCGGATTTCGCCGTCATACCCGCAATTCTGGCAGTAGTCGCTTTTGGTATTAAGCTCCGCGTACATAATGTGGTCGTAAATGTGCTGCATAACCGCAAGAACAGCCTCAATATTGTTCTGCATGTTGGGCACTTCCACATAACTGATAGCGCCCCCGGGCGAGAGCTCCTGAAACTGGGCTTCAAAGGTAAGTTTATCAAAAGCGTTGATTGGCTCGGTCACATGAACGTGGTAACTGTTGGTAATATAATTCTTATCGGTCACGCCGGGAATACAGCCAAAGCGGTTTTGCAGGCATCTGGCAAATTTATAGGTGGTGGATTCCAAAGGAGTCCCATAAAGACTAAAGGAAATATTCGTCTGCTCCGCCCATTTTTTGCAGGTATCGTTTAAATGATTCATTACCTCTAAGGCAAAAGGAGTCGCCTCGGGGTCGGTGTGGGACTTGCCGGTCATGTAGCGGACGCACTCGCAAAGCCCTGCATATCCTAAGGAAATGGTGGAATATCCGCCATAAAGGAGTTTGTCAATGGTTTCTCCCTTTTTCAGACGGGCAAGAGCGCCGTTCTGCCACAAAATAGGCGCTACGTCGGAGGGCGTTCCCTTAAGTCGTTCATGGCGGCACATCAGGGCGCGTCTGCAAAGGTCAAGGCGTTCCTCCATAAGAAGCCAGAATTTTTCCATATCGCCGCCGCTGGAGCAGGCCACGTCCACCAGATTAATCGTGACAACGCCCTGGTTAAATCGTCCATAAAATTTATAGTTGTCATTTTCATCCTTGTATACAGTTAGAAAAGAGCGGCATCCCATACAGGGATAGCAGTTGCCATCCTTGAGCTTTTTGATAATTTTTTCCGAAATATAATCAGGCACCAGCCGCTTTGCGGTACAGCGCGCGGCTAAGCGGGTAAGCTCCCAATACCTGGAATCTTCGGAAATGTTATTTTCCTCCAATACATAAATCAGTTTGGGAAAAGCGGGGGTAATCGGAATGCCCTGCTCGTTTTTAACGCCCTCGATACGTTGAAGGAGCATTTCTTTTATGATTAAGGCAAGGTCGTCCCGAAGCCGGCCGTCGGGAACCTCGTTTAAATACATAAATACGGTGACAAAGGGCGCCTGGCCATTGGTGGTCATCAGGGTGATCACCTGATACTGAATCATCTGAACGCCCTGCTTGATTTCACGAAGCACCCGCATTTCCGCTATTTTGGAGACCAGCTCGTCGGTCACTTCCATCCCCTGTGAGGTAAGCTCCTCGCGCACTTCCTTTTGAAACTTTTCACGGCTCACCTGCACAAAAGGGGCTAAATGGGACAAAGTGATACTCTGTCCGCCATACTGGGAGCTTGCAATCTGGGCGATGGCCTGGGTTGCAATATTGCAGGCGGTGGAAAAGCTGTGAGGGCGCTCAATCATGGTCTCGCTGATGATGGTGCCGTTTTGGAGCATGTCTTCCAAATTGACCAGACAGCAGTTGTGCATATGCTGGGCAAAATAATCCGCATCATGAAAATGAATGATGCCTTTTTCATGGGCGGAAACAATATCAAGCGGAAGGAGAAAACGCTTGGTGATATCCTTGCTGACCTCCCCTGCCATATAATCCCTCTGGACACTGTTGACGATAGGATTCTTGTTGGAATTTTCCTGAAGAACCTCCTCGTTGTTGCACTCTAAAAGGGAAAGGATCTGCTCGTCGGTGGAATTGGATTTGCGCACAAGCTCTCTTTTATATCGGTAGGTAATATAGTTGGAAGCAAGCTTGTAGGTTTGCTGCTTCATGATCTCTTCTTCAACCATATCCTGAATTTCTTCCACATTGGGACTGCGCTTCATCTTAGCGCACAGGGCCGTTACATTTTCAACAACCGTCTCGATCTGCTCGTTGGAAAGGCGGTCCCCCTCGTCCACGCTGGCATTGGCCTTGCGCACGGCGTCCTCTATTTTAATGGCATCGAAGGCAACCTCCATGCCGCTTCGTTTAATAATATTCATATGAATAACCATACCCCTTTCTACCTGCAAATTTATGTCCTCAAGCAAAGGCTTATGATTGATAAAACCGGCCGATAGGCTGATTTTTCAACATTTCTTCCTATATATTGTATTGTGACATATTTTTAAGGCCATATTTAGTATTATAGCTGATGCCCGAAAATAATCAAGTATTATATCTCAGATAAAAAATAAAATGTAACTATTCGGCCTGTTGCGAGTTTGCCTTGGGCAAAGAGGCCGGATTCTTTTAAGCCTTTATGCGTTTTCACGGAATTTGTATTAAGTGCAAAGTCCTGGGCTGAACCAATGTCATTAAGTTAACGGCTGCGGACGCCGGGAGGAAAACAAACGCTGCCTCGCTTCGCGAGTCCGCTTATTGTAAAAATTCTCCGTCGCCGCGCTCTCGCTCCGTAAAAAGCGTAGCGGACACCAGGTTCGTGAAGGACCTCACCAAGTGCCGACGCTTTTTAAGGGGCTCCTTGAGAATTTTATTTTCCTCCCGGCTGGTTTTGGCGCTAAACTTAATGACATTGTGGGCTGAACAGTTACAATAAAATATTATATAAATTACGGAGGGTAGATTTGTGCAAATATTTAAGGAAAGTTTATTACCGTTATATAACTATAAAGATACTATATTTATATACATGATTTAAACGAAAATGAAATATCAATATGATAATTAAAAATATTCGAAAAAACAAAGGAGGAAACTTAAATGTTACGGATTGCGGTGTGTGATGACGTTCCTGTTTTTGTGGAAAGGCTGGCGGAATATATTGAAATGTGGGCGGGGCTGCAGCATCTCAATGTACAGATTAAAAGATTTACAAGCGGAGAAGAAGTTGTCTTTGCTCAGGAGGATACGGGGGACTTTGCGGCAGTATTTATGGATATTGCCCTTAGCGGGATGAACGGTATGGAGGCCGTCGCCAAAATCAGGGAGAAAAACAGTTTGGTGAGTATTGTGTTTGTTACCCAGTATGAAGAGTATCTTAAACAGATAATAAGGATTTATCCCTGCCAGTATATCGATAAGCCCGCGTCACAGGAGAAAGTATTTGAAGCGATGGATAAAATCGCCAGGGAACATAAGCTTTCCTATGAAACATATACATTAAAGTATAACAGGATGACGGCCAACATTGTACTGGAAGAGATCCTTTATTTCACCAGTGAAAAACGTAAGATAAAGGTCTTGCTGGAAAATGGGCAAAATTATTTCTTTTATAAAAAGTTAAATGAAGTGGAAAAAACATTGTCTTGTTATAACCATCAGTTTTTTCGGATTCATCAGTCATACCTGGTCAATTTCAGACTGATAAAGGAGTATCATCCCGGCCACATTATTATGCATAACGGAGACAGACTGCCGGTCAGCCGTTTCAGACGGGAGAGCGTGAAACTTTTTAAAATGGGATTGTTTCCGTAAAATTTTATTCCTGTGGACAATAAGCCAATGGGCCACGAAACAGATATCTGAAAACATTGTTGTTTTCTTAAGGGCAGGGACATTGGTTCCCCGCCCTGCCTTTCATATTTGGTAAAAAATAAAAAACAAATATAATTATAAAAATATTTTATTCATATAATTGATTTTACTGAAAGCCTTATTTTTATAAAATAGTTTTTATTCATATGCAAAATTTTCTATATATTTAGGATAGAGCTATATGGGGGAAAAACAGGTGAAAGTGGATTATAAGGACTTAGGGATCAGGATTAAAAAGAAAAGAGAAGGAAAAAGCATGTCCCAGGCCGAGCTGGCCGCCCGGACGGATTTATCCACACAGCACATCAGTAACGTGGAAAATGCAAGAAGCAAAATAGGATTGGAAAAGCTTGTCAGGATTGCCGATGCGCTGGAATGTTCGGTGGATGAGCTTTTATGCGGAAGTATGAAAACAGGCAGCAGGTCCGTTTATAGTAATGAGATCGCCGGCATTTTGGAGGATTTTTCAAATACGGAAATGAAGGTTTTGCCGGAGCTTTTAAAGTATTACAGCTATGTTTTCAAGCTGTTAAAAGATGATTTGGAGGAAAACGAAGGCCGCTAATATGGCTTAGGGAATTATTGTTCTTTGGTTTTGTTGCGGGAGGTGATTTACAGGCCGGGAATATGAAATTATAGTGCTAATAGCTTTTTACAATCGGAACCATTTATTCCCGCGAGCAATGAGCCAAGCGGCTGCCTAAAGCCAGCCGTTAGCAGCCTAAAGCCAGCCGGCTTGGACATTTGGCGAATGCCGCGAGGGTCAAATACCTGCACATCGAAGATGTGTTGCATATCGAAGATGTGCTGCACTTTGCTGCGCTACAAGTTTGCTGCCCCGTCAGCTTGCTGAGGGGTCTTTGACTTATGGTTCTAACATACAGGTGGCGGAGAAAATAGATGAAATCACAAATTTTGACCTGTATCACGGACATTTTTTTTATTAGCACGCAGCATATTTTATATAAACAGTTTCTGGGGAAAAAATATAAAAGCAGATTGCTTTTAACGGTGGGGTGGGGGATAGGCTTTTTATTTTGGAAAGCGGGCGGCAGTTTATTTGCGGAGTGTAAGCCGTTGCTTCACCTGTACGCCTGGAGCATTAATTTTGCGGCGCTGGCCATATTATACAGGGGGCATATAAAAGCAAAGATTGTTTTAATAAACAGCGCGGCGTTATTAAAATTTGCCGCAGAAGGGATTACGACATTCTTTTTCATTTTTCCGGCAGCAATGGCAAGGAAAAGGTACTTTGCGCAGGCCATATGCCCGGATGTCAGAAATATCATTTCTCAATTGTTCTTTTTTCTGTTTGTAAAAATCGTTCTTATGACTTTTGCAAAACAATTCCGGATGAAATCAGCAGATTGGTTCGAATTATTTTTGATTCCGGCAGGAAGTATCGTTATTTGCTATGCCATATGGGAAAACACTTGCGGATATACGGGGCTGTGGCAGGATCTGGCGGCAGCCATTTTAACCGTCCTGAATCTGCAGGCATATTACGAGCGTCAAAAGCTGCGATTGTATAGAAAGAAAGACATGGAAAACAGATTAGCGCAACAGCAGAATGAGTCCCTTGGGCTGCAATATGAAAAGCTGAAAGAAAACTGGGAAAAACTGCGTGTACTGCGTCACAATATGGCGAATCACTATGCCCTTGAAATGGGGTATCTGGAAAAGGGCCAATATGACATGCTGTTAGCATACTGTGGAGAAAAGCTGGAGGAAATAAAAAGGCCGATGCCCATTATATATACAGGGAACATTGGGATTGATTCTATTCTCAACTATAAAATGGAAATTGCAGGAAAAAATCAAATAAAAGTGGAACATGATATTGAGATTGAAAAGGAAGTCACGGTAAGCGATATAGATTTAAATATTCTGCTGGGCAATCTGTTTGACAACGCGGCTGAAGCGGTAAAAAGGCTGGACGGGGATAAAAGAAAATTACACATTGGGATAAAGGCGGAACGCTCAACATTTTTCTTAGAGGTCAGCAATCCCTACGAAGGACACCGAAAAAAGGATAATATGGGCAATTTCCTTACCTGCAAAAAGGACAAAAACTTTCACGGCCTGGGACTAAGGGAAGTGAAGCGGGTGGTGAAAAAGTATCATGGTAAAATGAGAGTCAGCGCGGAAGAAAAAGAATTTCATGTGAAAATATTTATCTATATGTGAAAAAATAGTACTTTAGTACGTATTAATACAAAGTTTATATTTTTTTAAGTGACTAAAATTTAAGTGTGTGATATACTTACTTCATATGACGAGATATGACGACACTATAGCTCTGACAAGGAGGTTTCAACATGACAAAAGCAGAAATTTTAAAACAGGAGATATTGAAACAGTATAAAAGCGTGAGGCAGTTTGCCATTGATATGGAGATTCCTTATAGTACGCTGGTAACAGCGTTAGACAGAGGGATTGAGGGAATGGCTTACGGCACGGTTATTCGCATGTGTGATAGATTAAGCCTGAACCCGGTTGATTTTTCATCCCTTGAAAAAGGAGAAGTTTTGGGTGAGAAGATTTTGGAAAACAGAGTGATGCAGTATTATATTCAGTTAAACAAGAAGGGACGTAAGAAAATTCTTGAAATGATGGAAGATTACGTTCAGCTTGAAAAGTATAGGGAGCAGTAGACCGTATGGGTAAACATTTTGATTATCTGGTAGTAGGGGCTGGACTTTTTGGTTCAGCTTTTTCTCATAAAATGACGGAAAGCGGGCGGACATGCCTGGTGATTGACCAAAGAGATCATGTGGCAGGGAATATATACACAAGCTTAAAGCGCCATATCCATGTGCATGAATATGGAGCGCATATTTTCCATACTTCCAACCGGAGAATATGGGATTATATGAACCAATTTACGGAGTTTAACCACTTTGTAAATTCCCCTATGGCGATTTATAAGGATGAAATTTATAATCTTCCTTTTAATATGAATACCTTCAGCAAATTGTGGGGAATTAAAACCCCGGGGGAGGCAAAGGAGATTATCAGAAAACAGATAGAAGGTCTGTCAATCGGGGAGCCCCGGAATTTGGAAGAACAGGCCCTGTCCTTAGCCGGCCGCGACGTGTATGAAAAACTAATCAAAGGCTATACGGAGAAGCAGTGGGGAAGGGAGTGCCGTGACCTTCCGGCTTTTATTATCAAGAGGGTTCCTCTTCGGTTTACATATGATAATAACTATTTTTCAGACAGATTCCAGGGGATTCCCGTAGGGGGATACACGGCGATCGTTGAGAAAATGCTGAAACAGTGTGAGGTCAGGTTAAACACAAGGTATCAGGAATTTGTAAAGCGGCAGGAGGAAGCGTCCCTTAAGGGAGAAGACGTGGTTACGTATGACAAAGTATTGTATACCGGTATGATTGACGAATACTTTGATTATTGTCTGGGAAATCTGGAATACCGTTCCCTTAAATTTGAAAAGGAAGATATGCCTGAGGTGGATAATTATCAGGGAAACGCGGTTATCAATTATACGGAAAAAGAAGTGCCTTATACCCGTGTTATTGAACACAAGCATTTTCATTTTGGCCAGGGAGAGGGTACGGTTATCACCAGAGAATATCCGTCTGCCTGGACGCCGGGAGCAGAGCCCTACTATCCTGTAAATGATGAACGGAACAATGCTCTTTTTTTAAGGTATCAGGAACTGGCGCAGAAAGAGGAAAACGTCATCTTTGGAGGACGGCTGGGCCAGTACCGTTACTATGACATGGATAAGGTAATCGAAGCGGCCCTTGACCTGGCGGAAAAAGAATTGGAAAAGTAAAAGACAAAAAACAAGGAGAATCTTAAGCGATTCTCCTTGAAAATTTTATACACGCGGGCGTCCGGATAAAGTATGCCTGCACTGGCAAAGGCCCGGCAAAATGTTTCGGGACGCTGCACAATTCGTTAACAGTAGCTGTTGAAAAACATTCCACTATAATTGCTGGTCATGTAAGGGGCTGCAAAGTTGTGTCCCGCCGGATTTTTATAAGCAACCAGAGTTTTATCCACATATTCCATTGGGTTTAAAGATACCTGGTTGGTTTTCCGCAGGATAGAATTGGTGAAATCTTTTATGGTGGAGAATTGGTCGCGCATTCCACTGCTTAACATAGAGTGCTTAAATGCTGTGTTATCTATAGAAAGCTGGCCGTTATCCTCAAACGTAAAGCCGATTTTTTCCAGATCCGTCTGATAATTACGGGATATATGATCCATTTCCTTCATGAGCCTGCCGCTTCTTGGATGTGAATCCCGATATTCTGCCGCCGCCCTGATAAAGGAATTATAACCGTATACAAGATCGCTGACATTTTCCGTAAAGGAATCTAAGTCGGTTTTTAAACCGATTTCTGTGGTCTCGCCCTCCATACTGCTGATACCGTTTAAAGTAATTTCGAACAGTCTGCCGATGGAAAACTGATTAGAGGAAGAACTGCGGGGCTCTCCGTTTATAAGGAACTGGGCGTTGGAAGGCTGCCTTGCCACATAATCAAGACCAAGGTAATCCACCGTACCGGACTGCTTACTGGTCTGGTCATCGGATACATGGAAGATATAATTCTTACCGTCCCGTAAACCGCTGCCGGTGGAAGAAAGCCGCAAAGAAGAATTTCCCTTGTCATCTGCCAGAATGTCAGCGGTAAGGCCCACATCCGCATTGTTAATCAGCCGGGCAAGACGATCTTGTAATTCGCGGTTTGTCTCGCCTTCGCGGACGTTATACTGGAATTCATAGCTCAAATCGTTGATGGTTATGTCAAAGGAGTAGGAATCCGGCGAAAGCTTAGACTTTTCATTACCCGGAAGGAAAGTCCCAAGATTCACCTGATTGGCTGCCAAAGCAGTTACTTCCAATTCAAAAGGCGGAATAACGCCTTCGGCGCTGCCATCCCCTATATAAGAGGCCGTGGCAATGTCCGTGTTACTGGAATAGGCTCCCTTTTTGGCAAGCATTTTATTTTCGTCAAGGCCGCCGAGAGAGGCAATGGTATTGCGCAGCTCCCTGGCATTTTCTTTCAGGCCAACGGCAAATTCGCGGGATTCCTTGCTGGAATCTAAAATGTACAAAGGCGAGTCTTTATTAAGTTTAACGATGGAATTGTAAATACTGCGCAGCTCTCGCTTGCCGTGCATATCATATTTGGTATCGGCTTTGGAGGCATAGGTAGTGAGATAGTGATTGTAAACACTATTTAATGAAATATTATAATACGACATAGGCTACCCTCTCCTTTCTTCCATGAATCGCGTACCGTCAACGCCTTTTGACGGGAAAACTTTCTTAATATTAATACGAAATGCTTTATGAGCCGTACAATTTTAAAATTAAGAAAATTTTCATAAATACGGGGCAAAAACCTATTTATTTAAACATACTTCTACATAATTATATATCGTTAGATCCGGGCAAAAAATGAAGACTAAAAAATGAAATTTTTATAAATTTATAAAATAATTTTAACATACAAAGGTTGTCAATACAAGAAAAATCTATTCGGGGTAACTATTCAGCCCAGGACTTTGCATTTGTTGCAAAGTCCGTGAGAACGCATATATTCCGCCGAGAGTGAACTCGTAAAAAAATCAGTAAAAATCAGGTTGACGGGGAGGCAAGTATATGTTATAGTAATCAAACGAGATTATATTTTAGGTCTTTTTTTTATGCACAAAATCCGGTAAAAGATTGGAGGAAAAATCATGCGCACAAGAATTACATTGGCATGTACGGAATGCAAACAGCGTAACTACAATACCACAAAAGATAAGAAGACACATCCTGACAGGATGGAAATCAAGAAATATTGCAGATTCTGCAGAACCCATACGCTGCACAAGGAAACAAAATAAAAGGTTTTGCTGGCATCTGAAAGGAGTTAGAAATGGCAGATTCTGCTAAAAACAATAAAAAGGAAAAAGCGGCAAAGGCAGCCAAGCCTGATTTCTTTAAGGGCGTAAAGGTTGAATTTAAGAAGATTTCATGGCCGGACAAGGATTCACTTATGAAGCAGTCCGTTGCAGTTGTTTGTATTTCGGTAGTGCTCGGTGCAGTGATTGCAGTGCTGGATTTCCTGATGCAGTACGGTGTGGATTTCCTGACAAGTCTGTAGAGTGAGGGTAATTGTATGGCAGAGGCAAATTGGTATGTGGTGCATACCTATTCCGGATATGAAAATAAGGTAAAAGCCAATATAGAAAAAACAATCGAGAACAGGCATTTGGAGGAAGAGATTCTGGAGGTTCGCGTTCCTTTGCAGGATGTGGTGGAATTAAAAAACGGTGCAAAGAGAACGGTCCAGAAAAAAATGTTCCCTGGCTATGTGCTGATTAATATGGTCATGAATGACGATACGTGGTATGTTGTCCGCAATACAAGAGGCGTGACAGGCTTCGTAGGCCCCGGAAGCAAGCCGGTTCCTTTATCGGAGGCGGAGATGAAACCTCTTGGAATCAAGACGGAAAACATTTCCGTTGATTTTGCGGAAGGAGACGCCATAGCCGTTGTAGCCGGCGTGTGGAAGGATACCGTGGGTGTGGTACAGCGGATGGATTACGGGAAACAGACGGCTACCATAAACGTAGACTTGTTCGGAAGGGAAACGCCTGTGGAAATCAGTTTTGCGGAAGTCAGGAAGATGTCCTGAGACAGATAGAAAAGAACAAGAATGTTTAAGACAGTGGTTTGACCGAAGGCTGGGCGATTAGCGCTTCGTTATTGGCAAGTTATGATATTTATGGCAGGCCATGGGCCGGCGTAAATATAGAGAAACTTTAGTAAGTCTGCGCAAGCGCAGGCTGTGGGAGCAGAAGCAGGTTCTGCGCCATACCACGATGCAACCGTATCCCGACAGGAATACGAGTGGTCGGAAAAGTAAGTTTCTGTCCCGGAGGGAGACGGAAGAAATTGCATTATTTAAGGAGGTGCCACAATGGCAAAGAAAGTAGAAGGATATATTAAGTTACAGATCCCTGCTGGTAAAGCTACGCCAGCGCCCCCGGTTGGTCCTGCACTTGGACAGCATGGGGTTAACATCGTTGAATTCACAAAGCAGTTCAACGCAAGGACGGCTGATAAGGGGGATGTGATCATCCCTGTTGTAATCACGGTATATGCAGACAGAAGCTTTAGTTTTATTACGAAAACTCCTCCTGCTGCAGTACTTCTTAAGAAGGCATGCAATATAAAATCAGGTTCGGCAGTGCCTAACAAGACGAAGGTTGCAACGATTTCCAAAGCGAAGCTTCAGGAGATCGCCGAGATGAAAATGCCTGATCTTAACGCGGCAAGCGTCGAGGCGGCTATGAGCATGATTGCCGGAACAGCAAGAAGTATGGGTATCACAGTAGAGGACTAAACAATAAATTTGTGAAAGTGGGAGGCGTATGGATTAGAAAAGAGATTTTCAATCAGCCAATTTGGGCCCTCGCAAAGCGGATTTTGCACACAGGCAAAAAGCAGGCGCCGGCAGGAACTGGAATGTATGAAAATACGCCGATTGAACCATAGGAGGAATTAATAATGAAACATGGAAAGAAATATTTAGAGGCTGCAAAGCAGGTTGACCGCGGAACAGCGTATGAGCCTGCAGATGCAATTGCATTAGTAAAAAAGACGGCAGTCGCAAAGTTTGATGAAACAGTGGAAGTTCATATCAGAACCGGATGTGACGGACGTCATGCGGAACAGCAGGTGCGTGGAGCCGTTGTGCTGCCGAATGGAACAGGTAAGACGGTGAAGGTTCTGGTATTTGCAAAAGGCGATAAGGTAAACGAGGCGGAGGCTGCCGGAGCCGATTATGTTGGAGGCGACGAGCTGGTTCCAAGAATTCAGCATGAAGGCTGGCTGGACTTCGACGTAGTGGTTGCTACCCCTGATATGATGGGTATTGTTGGCCGTCTGGGTAAAATTTTAGGACCGAAAGGCCTGATGCCTAACCCGAAGGCCGGAACGGTAACCATGGACGTTACCAAAGCAATCAATGACATCAAGGCCGGTAAAATTGAGTACCGACTTGATAAATCCAATATTATTCATGTTCCGATTGGAAAGGCTTCCTTTGACAATACAAAGCTTCAGGAAAACTTTGACGCTTTGATGGAGGCAATTGTTAAGGCAAGACCTTCGGCGCTGAAAGGACAGTATTTAAGGAATATCACCATTACTTCTACTATGGGACCCGGCGTGAAGGTGAGCACTGCAAAATTCTAATAATGAAACCGGACGAAAAGCCACTTCTTTTAAAGGGTGGCTTTTTTTGCCGGCTAAGAAAAGCCGGATTTTAATATGCCCTGTGATAACCAATTTTTAGAATATGGGCCGGTATGCGATAAAGCATATTTGGCATAATGGAGAAAATGTGGTATGCTGTTTGTATGAAACGAAGAGGAAAAAAGCAAGGTTTACAATTGAAGGAAGGAAAGAGGAAAAGAGGGGGAAAGCGCGGCTTTGGAGTGGCGGGCACTTTTTTTGTTACTCTTTTTATCATGCTTTCACTGGGGATAGCCGGGATATTGCTTTTAAAGCTCATTGGTCAGGAAGGGGAGGAAAATAAAGCCTTTGCGGAAGGGTTATATGCGCAGGAGACCATTCATTTTATTCCGGAAAGCATATCGGAGAGGCTGGATGAGAAAGATTTAACGGGGACGAAAACAAAGCCTGAGCCTACGCCCACACCTAGGTATTTGGAAGAACTATCTGATGCGGATTACATGAAAGCCAATAATATTTTCCCATGGGAGGCCAGCGACGGGGATAAGGTGACGATTGGCTTTGTGGGCGATATCCTTATGGACGATGAATATGCAATTATGGCTAATCTGCTGAACAGGGGCAGGACAATAGAGAACGGCATTTCACAGGCTATGCTTGAGCAAATGCGGGGGGTAGATATTCTGGTAGCCAATAATGAATTTCCCTTTACGGATAGGGGGACGCCTACGGAGGGAAAGACATTTACTTTCCGGGCGGACACCGGGGCGGTTTCCTATCTGCACGATATGGGGGTGGATGTGGCGGTGCTGGCCAACAACCATATTTATGACTTTGGGGAAACAGGGCTTTTGGATACTTTAGATACCCTTACAAGTGCCGGAATACCGCTGGTGGGCGCAGGCAGAAACCTGGAGGAAGCAAGCGCGCCCCTTTATTTTATTGTAAATGACATGAAGATTGCCATTGTGGCGGCCACCCAGATAGAACGGCTTGACAATCCCGACACAAAAGGCGCTACGGAAAACAGCGCCGGCGTGTTCCGGTGCCTGAATCCGGAAAAGCTTTACGAAGTGGTGGGTAAGGCGAAGGAAAACAGTGATTTCGTCATCGTCTATATCCATTGGGGCACGGAAAACCAGACGGAAATCGACTGGCTTCAGACCGACCAGGCGCCGCGCATAGCGGAGGCCGGGGCAGATTTGATTATTGGCGACCATCCGCACTGTTTACAGGGCATTACTTACTTTGACGATACGCCGGTGATTTACAGCATGGGAAATTTCTGGTTTAATTCCAGAACCGTGGATACGGGAATGGTTCAGGTTACAATAGGGAAAGAAGGACTTGAAACATTTCAGTTTGTGCCGGGACTGCAGTCCGACTGCCGGGTGGATTTGGTGCAGGGGGAGGAGAAGGAGAGGATTCTGGCGCTGATGCGGGAACTGTCGCCGGATGTTTCCATAGACGAAAATGGATTTGTGAGTAAAAAGTAGGTGATTGGTTACTTTTTACATAGTGGTCAGTAAAAAGTAATTGGATTTAACGGAAACGGTTGACATGAAGATTTGTATATGGTATTTTAAAGAAGGTCGTTTTGACCATGCCGAAGACAGCAGGTGTCCGGCTCCGGGATGAACCGGAGGGACGTAAGTGTTTTGCGATGCGAATCGCCTGCCGAGGAGAAGAGTTTGACTTGAGAAAAATTCTGCCTCTCCGTCTTTGGAGAGGTTTTTTTATCAATAAGCTGACGCTAAAAGTGCGGCGGCATTTGATTAACATAAGGATGAAACGTAAAATGTGGCATCCGGTGTTTGAACTCCTTTCGGCACTAAAATCTAACAAGGAGGTAAAGAAAGTGGCAAAAGTTGAATTGAAACAGCCTGTCGTTGATGAAATTTCCGCGCAAATCAAAGACGCTCAGTCGGTTGTTCTTGTTGACTACCGCGGACTTACGGTGGAGCAGGATACGAATTTGCGTAAGCAGCTTCGCGAAGCGGACATTGTTTACAAGGTTTACAAGAACACAATGATGAATTTTGCGTTTAAGGGAACAGATTGTGAAAGCCTGACCCCTTATCTGGAAGGGCCCAGTGCAATTGCAATTTCTAAGACAGATGCGACGGCTCCTGCAAGAATCCTGTGCAAATTTGCAAAGGAAGCGCCTAAGCTGGAAGTTAAGGGCGGTATTGTTGAAGGACTTTCATATGATGCGGCCGGCATTACGGAAATTGCAAAGATTCCTTCAAGAGAGGAATTGCTCTCCAAGCTGCTTGGAAGCATTCAGTCGCCGATTGCAAACTTCGCACGTGTTATGAACCAGTTGGCGGAAAAAGGCGGCGCCGGTGCATGCGAAGCTCCTGCCGGCGAGGAAACGGCAGCTGAAGCTCCTGCAGCAGAAGAAGCGGCAGGTGAACCGGCGGCGGAATAAAGCCTGGCCGGAACAATTTGAACATGAAAAACGATTTATAAAAAATAAAAACGGAGGAAATGAAAATGGCAAAGTTATCCACACAGGAAATAATTGACGCTATCAAAGAGTTAACAGTATTAGAATTGAATGATCTTGTAAAAGCCTGCGAAGAAGAATTTGGCGTATCCGCAGCAGCAGGCGTTGTAGTTGCGGCAGCAGCTGATACAGGCGCAGCAGAGGAAGAAAAGACAGAGTTTGATGTAGAGCTCACAGAGATTGGCCCTAACAAGGTTAAGGTTATTAAGGTTGTACGTGAAGCTACGGGCCTTGGCCTGAAAGAAGCTAAGGATCTTGTTGATTCCGCTCCTAAGGTTCTCAAGGAAGGTATCTCCAAGGAAGAAGCTGAGGATATTAAGGGTAAGTTAGAAGCTGAAGGCGCTAAGGTTACATTAAAGTAATCCGCACATAAGTTTCAAAGGTTTATCAGGCTGTGTATCTGCACTTTGCGGTACACAGTCTTTTTTATTAATAAGCTGTCTCGCGAAGCGTGGCAGCGTTTGATGCACAGGCCCGCATACGGAAACTTGCTGCCAGGGCAGCATGCGGCCGCGCGGCGATCAGGGAAAAATTTTCCTTGCTCGATTTCGACTAATATTAAAATTTACAAAAAATTTCCAAAAATTAAAAAAATATTTGTTGACTCGATTTTGGGCTTGTAGTAGAATCCCGTTTTAAACACTTATTAAAAAGTAAAATGGCTGAATCTCCCTGTTTATGG
>CAJUKV010000003.1 GCA_910587305.1 uncultured Lachnospiraceae bacterium
AAAAGTATACTTTTTGGGACTGAATATTATATGCATATTTATTCATTTTAATGTGAATATACTTTACACCATACCAGGGTGAAGGTTGAAAGAAATTCTTTCAACCTTGATTTGAGGGACAAATGAATTTTCAAACATATTCGTTTAACCCATGGAGACAAAGATGGAACAAACCCTAAAAAGAATTGCAATATTTGTATTTTATGATCATGAAGGCATTGTCGAGCCATATGTAATAAAGCTGTTAGATGGAATGCACGATTACACAGACTATATCTACACTGTTGCCAATGGCTTTGTACAAAAAGAAGGCCGGGAGCAGCTTGCATTACATTCTGACAAATTATTGATACGTGATAATAAAGGATTTGACGCCGGTGCAATCAAGGATGTAATTGCAGATTTAAATAATACAAATATGCTTGAGCAATTTGATGAGCTCGTTATATATAATGATACATTCTGGGGGTTCTTCTATCCCCTGTCGGATTTTTTTGAAGGAACAAGCAAAGAACCTGACGTAAATTTCTGGGGGTTTACGGAATGGCCGGGCAATGCCCCTGATGACAGGATACATATACCGGAGCATCTCCAATCTTATTTCCTATATATTAAGAGCCGGATGCTTCATAGCATGGATTTTTTAGAATTCTGGAATAATATGCCTTATTGCGAAAAATTTACGGAAGTACTGATTCAATATGAGCAGAGTTTTACCCATTATTTTAATGAAAGGGGTTATAAAAGCAAGGCATATTATACGGTGGAAAAACTTGGCGAGAAAAAAGAATTTAATAAAATCTCGTATTTCATATATGCTTATGATTTGGTGGAGAAACTTCACTTCCCAATTTTAAAATGTAAAACCTTCAGCATTGAGGGCAATATGGCGGATAGTGAAAAGCTTATGGATTTTCTGGAAAAAAACCATCTCTATGACACAAAATTAATCAAAAGTCATTCAATTCGTTTTGCAAATGAACGGTCATATTTTAATCTGAGAGAAATAAATAAATTCTGTAAAAAGTATAAAAAAATATATGTTTATGGGGCAGGGAATTATGGAAAGAATGTAAAAGCATATTTAGACGCCTATGGATATCCCTTTGCAGGTTTTATAGTTACGGAAAAGAAAGATACGGACGAGCAAGATACGCAGGAATTTAAAAATTTTAAATTAGAACCTGAAAGCGGACTTATTATAGGCCTTATTCCAAAGTATACAAAGGAAGTTCTTGAAACAATAAAAGGGAAAATACCGGATGACCAGATATTTACCGGACAATATTTAAGATGAGCATAAGCGAATCGGAAGCATTTGCCGATCAGTGCTGAATATAGCATGCTGAATCACACTTACTCCAGCTCAATTGATGCTGAAACATAAATAGAGGAATTATGAAAGATTTTATATTTGAAAAATGCCTATTGCGTAATGTTCGGCAGATTACTCCCAAAATGAATAAAGGAAAAAAAGATATATTTGTCAAAAACTATGAAAGAGGTTTATATGCAGATCATGGCATAGATTTTGTTCCTACGGAGGAATACAGGATTACAGAAGACCAGTTGATATTTCGAGGAATCCATTTGCAGTATCATAAACCTCAAAAGAAAATTATATCAGTAATTGCAGGAGAGGCATATATCACGGTGGTGAATTTGGACAAAAAATCATCTCAGTTAGGACAATATGAAACATTCCTGCTAAAGGGACAAGACCCCAAATTAATTTATGTGCCTGAGTGGTTTGGAGTCGCAACAATATCTTTAAAAAATAATACGACGATTTCAGTGGTGAGCGACGGACTATATTATGAAAAATACAGTGGAGGGATCCGGTATGACGATACTACGTTAAAAATCCGGTGGCCGGTACAAGATTTTTGTATTTCAGAAAAAGACAAAAAATTAATATCTTTTGAAGAATACATGTGTTTGTGAGCATTTGAATCGCTGCGGAAAATTTAAGTTTTCAAAGAAGATAAAAAGGGGCGGCAGCATGAAAGTTGTAATATTAGCGGGTGGACGAGGTTCCAGATTAAGCGAAGAGACAAATATAAAACCTAAACCCATGGTAGAAATCGGTGATGTGCCTATCCTATGGCATATTATGAAAATTTATTCTCACTATGGTTACAATGACTTTGTTATATGCTGTGGATACAAGGGGGAATTAATAAAACAATACTTTACAGATTACCGAATCAGGACATCTGATATAACCGTCAATATGCGTGATGATTTTATTAAAATACATCAGAATATCATAGAGCCATGGAATGTTACATTGGCGGATACCGGACTAAATACAAATACTGCAGGACGTATTATGCGGGTCAGGAAATATCTTGATGGGGAACCTTTTATGCTGACGTATGGGGATGGAGTTTCTGATGTAAACATCAACAAAATTGTTGAGTTCCATAACCAGAACAAAAGGGTTGCCACAATCACGGCTGCAAAACCGGCAGGAAGATGGGGCGCTATCCAAATTTCTGAGAAACAAGGAATTGTTGAAACTTTCCAGGAAAAAGACAAGATGAATGAAGCATGGGTGAATTCCGGATTTGCCATATTTGAACAGGACCTTTTTAAATATTTGGAAAGCGAAGAAGAACAACTGGAGAAAGAGCCCTATGACAGGCTGGTCGCCGAAAAACAGATTGATGCATATAAACATTACGGATTCTGGCATGCTATGGATACTGTAAATGACAGAGCCGTGCTGGAAGAATATTGGAAAAGCGGAAGCGCGCCATGGAAAGTCTGGTAAAAATCTTACATAGAATCCAGGGGATGAAAAGTATAAGCAATTTGATTCAGTGGGGGAAAGTTGAATGCGTGAAAAACAATTAATGATAGGCATCCCGACAAAAGATCATCCGAGATATATACAGTTTTATTTGTCTAAAGTTCTTGATGTTGCAAGAGAGTATGGTATTGATTTACACATATATGACAGCAGCGAAACCAATCTGACGGAAAATATCATTTATAAGAGAATAGAAAGCGGATATAGCAATTTATATTACCATAGATATGATGCCGGCCTGGCGCCGGAAAAAAAAATAAAAGATATATTTGTTGGCAGTGGTTATGAATATGTCTGGCTTTGTGGGGATGGTGTGGTTTTAGATTTGGAGAACATTCTTCCATTTGTTATCCGTGAGATGAAGCAGAACAGGGATTTGATCGCATTTAACTGTATTGATGGAAAAGGCAGATATACACAATACGATGATCCGATTAAGCTCATCTTAGAGCAATGGGTATCTATTGCTTTATACGGAGGAACTATCTACAAAGGGGAGCTTTTTTCAGGACAGGAATGGGACAGGCTTTTTCCGTTGTATACGGCAAATATACCATTGGCAGGTACTTTTGATATTTTGTCAAGAAAGACAATAAATGTTGTCAGTGTAGATACATGGTTTTGTGTTCATAGCGTATATAAGGAAGAATCAACATGGATTACAGACGGACGTTTGCTGCAGGCAGTTGTTGACGATATGCCCGCAGCAGTAAATAATTTGCCTCATAGGTATGATCCTGTAAAAAAAACAGTGGCAAAACTTTTTTCCTCTGGTAGAGATATGCTTTTAGCGCCTAATATCTGGTGGTTAAGGACTACAAATAATGTAACCCCTCAAAAAGTTATCAAGTATAGAAAACAATTGCGGGAAATTACAGATACAAATTATTTGCTGTTTTTGGGAGGCTCTTTTGTCTCTAAAAAAATTGCAAAAAAACTATCAAATATTTTTTCGTACGCATAAATACAAAACTAAATATCGGGAGGAAGCAATGAAAAAAATTCTTGGTTACATATCTTTAGGATTATGGGGATTGGCATGTACCTATTATCTCATAAAAGTGGTAAATGCTGCAGACAAAAAGATCGATGCCAAAGAAGCGGAAATCAGGAAATTCAAGTTATACTACAATTTATGCAGCTGCTGGGTAGGGGCAAAACAACGGGGAAAAAGCGTTGCCGAATATCTGCAGCATGAAAACATAAATACCATCGCTGTTTATGGTATGGGTGACATAGGAATCAGATTTTGTAAAGAATTACGGGGAACAACAATCAATATCAAATATGTTATGGATCAGAATATGACATTAGATACGACTTTTGCTCCCAGGATAAGCCTAAGTGAAGAACTTCCCAAAGTAGATGCGATTATCGTAACTCCAATCAATGTTTTTCCGCAAATAAGGAATATGCTCTCAGCCAAAACCGACTGCACAATTCTATCAATAGAGGACATTATCTTTGGTTTGTAATCTTTCTGAAGATAGCACAGTTGATATCTTGTAAGAAGGAGAAAGCAATATGCAGGAAAAACAGTTAATGATAGGTATCCCAACAAAAGATCATCCAAGATATATACAATTTTATCTATCCAGGGTACTGGATGAGGCAAAAACATATAGCATTGATTTGCATATCCTTGATAGCAGCGAAAGCGATCTGACAGAACATATTGTCCGCCAAAAAATAGCACAGGGATATTCTAATTTATATTATCACAGATATGATGCCGATTTGCTTCCGGAAAAGAAAATAAAAGATATATTGGTTGACAGTGGTTATGAATATGTCTGGCTTTGTGGGGATGGTGCGGTCCTATATCTGGATAATGTGGTGCCGTTTATCAGCAAGGAGATGGAAAAGGGCAGGGATCTGATTGTATTTAACTTTATCGACAGAAAGGAAAGATATCTGGAATATACGGATCCTATTAAGTTGATTACAGAACAATGGATGGTTCTTACATTGTATGGGGGAACAATTTATAAGGGAGACCTTTTTTTGGAAGAGGAGTGGAACAAACTTTTTTCCTTATATACAGCTAATGTACCACTAGGAGGGATATTTGATATTTTTGCAAGAAGACCAATGAATGTAGTTGTTGTAGATACGGAATTTTGTATCAACAATGTATATAAAGAAGGATCCACATGGGTGAAGAGCGGGCGTTTTCTGCAGGCAGTTGTAGATCGTATGCCAGCAGCTGTGAATCGACTTCCCGGATTATATGATCCGGTGAAAGAACAAGTGGCAAGGATTTTTTCCAGAGGGAAAGTTATGCTTCTTCCTTCGAATCTTTGGTGGCTAAGAGCCGATGACAATATTACACTTAAAAAGTCGTTTAAATACAGAAGACAAATCAGAGCTGCTACCGGCGCAAAAGTTACAGATTTTCATTATATGTTGTTGTGGGTAATATCACTTGTCCCGAAAAAGACTGCCAAAAAGATGACCAATATTTTTTGGTATCCGTAAAGTAGAATGAGATTTTGGGTGGCAGTACCGCAAGCACGGCTTGCGGTATGCAGGGGGGAGAAAAATGAGAGAAAAATGCATCGTTTGCGGAGCGCCGCTATTAAGACCTCCGCTGTATATATGTCAAAATATGCCGCAAGTGTCACAAAACCTTCCTGTAAAGGAAACCCTAAATATGGATGCCCCGATGGATTTAAACTTATGCCAGTGCAGTGGCTGCGGCCTCGTCCAGTTTGATTGTGAACCGGTGCCGTATTATAAAGATTCAACCAGAGCGGGAGAACGCTGCGAAGCACTGATTGCGCTGCGCCAAAAGCAGTACAAACATTTAATAGAAACTTATCACCTCCAGGGAAAAAAGATTTTAGAAGTTGGCGCTGGCAAGGGAGGATTCCTGAAAACTTTGAAGGAAATGGATGAGTACCAGATAAAGGAATATGGAATTGAGAATAACGCGGAATTTGTAAAAATAGCAAGGGAAACAGAGGGAGTAAATGTTTGTCAGGGTTATATGGATTTTCCTGAAATGACGCTCCCTGACGGACCGTTTGATGCATTCACGTCGTTTGCATATCCGGCAAGGCTGATTGATCCAAATACCATGTTGCGTTGTACTTTTCATAATTTGGTAGAAGGCGGCATCGGGTTAGTTATGGTGCCAAGCTTGGAGCATCTCTTAAAACCGGAGGGATTTTTCGACATTGTAAGAGATCATATAGCATTCTATAGTGAAGAAACCTTACATTTTCTCCTTCAAAATAATGGATTTGAAGTATTGGAACACGGAGAAGTATCCCAAATATATATTTATGCCATTGTAAGAAAGCGAAAACCGTATGATATGGCAAAGATCTGGTCAAATGTGGGTACCCTGGCAGACGAAGTGAAACGATTTGTGAAAAAATCCACGCAAAATGGAAAGAAATTAGCAATCTGGTGCGCAGGACATTTTGCATTTACCGTGCTTTCTACTACCGGAATTGGAGAGCAGGTGAGCTACATCATTGATAATGCAAAGTTTAAGCAAGGGTGTTATTCTCCGGGTTCCCATGTATTAATTACAGGATGTGAACATTTTGAGGAAGAGCCTGTGGAAACAATCCTGATTTTAGGCCCTATTTATATTGATGAAATAGTAAAAGAAATCCGTTTGAAATGCTCGCCGGATGTTTCTATTGCTGCCATGGACAAAAATGGACTCAGAGAAAAGCTTTAATTGTGTGTTATATACCATATTTTCCAGAAGGAGGATAAATTTACATGCGCATGAAAGTTTCCGATTATATTGTACAGTTTCTTGTAGAGAAAGGAATTAAACACGCTTTTGGCTATCCGGGCGGTTCTGTTACTAATCTTATGGATTCCTTTCGTAAACGGGAAAACGAGATTTCCGCCCATGTGGTGTACCATGAACAGGCAGCCGCCTTTGCAGCATGTGCTTACGCACAGATAACAGGGCATCCGGGCGTTGCCTATGCAACAGGCGGACCGGGCGCAACGAACCTGATTACAGGAATCGGGAACGCATATTATGATTCTGTTCCGATTATTTTCTTTACGGGAAACGTCAATACATATGAGGCAAAAAACGGTCAAAACATCAGGCAGCGCTCTTTTCAGGAGTCCGATATTATATCTGTGGTGAGCCCACTGACAAAATTTTGTGCATATGTCAGCACGCCGGAAGAAATCCGCTATTATCTGGAAAAAGCATATTTCTCATCTATGGAAGGAAGACCGGGCCCTGTTTTACTTGATCTTCCTATGGATATACAACGAGCGCAAATAGATACGGAGGGCTTAAAGAGTTACGTACAAACGCCAAACGTAATGCCCGACAGTAAAGCAGAATTTAAGGATAAAATAGTACAATTGCTTTCACAAGCAAAATCTCCCAGTCTTATTTTGGGAAATGGAATTAAAATATCTCATACTACTGAGTTGGCACGCAAAGCAGTAGAAAATTTAAAGCTTCCGTATGTTACGAGTATGATATCATTTGATGTGCTGGCAGACAATCCATATTATTATGGTTTTCTGGGTGCTTACGGTATGCGGGAAGCTAACTTTGTGGCTGCTAAGAGTGATTTAATAATTTCCATAGGATCGCGTATGGATATTCGTCAGGTAGGAGCGATAAGAGAAAATTTTGCAAAGAATGCTGTAATCGTCCGCATCGACGTTGATGTGGAAGAATTGAAATATAAAGTACACCAGGACGAAAATTCCTTCTGTATGGAAGCAAAAGATGCCTTGCAGATCATGGCAGGATTAAAGATAGACAGGGATTATTCACATTGGCTATCCGTATGTACGCAGATACGTAAGAAACTGCACGGATATGACGACAGACTTCCCAACGAATATGTTCGTAAAATCAGTCATTTGATACAGGAAAATTCTGTAATCACAGCAGATGTTGGGCAAAACCAGGTGTGGGTCGCGCAGTCTTTTATACCAAAGGCCGGCCAACAAGTTCTGTTTTCCGGCGGGATGGGAGCAATGGGATATGCATTTCCGGCAGCGATTGGCGCATATTATGGCAGCAATGGCAAAGCAGTCTGCTGTATATGCGGTGACGGAGGTATGCAGATGAATATTCAGGAATTGCAGTATCTTGCGAGAGAAAGAATCCCAATTAAAATCATTGTTATGAATAACAATGCGTTGGGTATGATTCGGCATTTTCAGGAGATGTACTTTGATAATTGCTATTATCAGACAAATCCTTCGGGCGGGTTTACATCGCCTGATTTCGACAAAATTGCAGAAGCATATGGCTTGGAGCATATGGTTATAACTTCTCCTACGGAAGTTGAAAGATGTAAGGACATTATTTATGATGACTCTCCCGCATTGATTGAAATTCGAATTTTTGAAGACACTTATGTACTCCCTAAATTAGAATTTGGAAAGCCAAATGAAGATCAATGGCCAACGTTGGATAGAAAACTGTACAACGAACTTATGAATTTAAATTAAAGCCGAGGGAAATGATTATGACAGTATCCGAGTATATTTTTGATTTTTTGCAAAGAAAAGGTGTGGAAACAGTATATATGGTTTCAGGCAGTTCTTCCATGTGGTTGACAGATTCCCTTTACAAAAATAAGAAACTGCACGCAGTCTGTACCCACCACGAACAGGTAGCAGCCATGGCTGCCGACCTGTATGGCAGAAAAAATGGAATTCCGGGTGTAGCATTGGTAACAATCGGACCGGGAGCGACTAATGCCATTACAGGTGTGGCAGAAGCTTACGTCGATTCGAGCCCTCTTTTTATCATATCCGGACAGGCAAGCTCTAAGCTCCTTTCTTATGAGCAGAAAACAGGCATACGCCAGCATGGTACCCAGAGTTTGAATCTGGAGCCGCTTGTTTCCTCCATTACAAAGTATTTTGCCGCTGTCATGGATCCGGCTGATATACGTTATCATATGGAACGAGGATATTTCGAGGCCATGAATGGAAGGCGTGGACCTGTTTGGATTGACGTGCCGGTAGATATACAGAACAGACAGGTTCCTGAGGATATGAAGCCATTTAGCTATCAAAATAGCAAGGATGCAGACAGCAGGGATACTCGAAGCATGACTTCCCAAAATGATTTTCAGGAAATTACGCAAAGGATATCCAATGCGAAACGACCTTTAATTTTAGCCGGAGGCGGAATGAGCAAAGCATCTGTTTCTGCTATTACGCAAAAACTTCAAATTCCGGTAGTGACATCAAGAATGGGAATTGACCGTATTGCTTCTGACAGTCAGTTTTTTGCAGGGCGTATAGGCGCTTATGGGCAGAGGGGAGCTCATTTTGCTATTCAGCAGGCAGATCTGCTTTTGATCCTTGGGTGTCGGCTTTCTGTTTCTTCAATTGGTTATTATCCGGATAGGTTTGCGGTAAATGCCTATAAGATTCAGGTAGATATAGATCCAAAAGAATTAGAAAAATCAGATGTACCGATTGACAGAAAACTATGTATGTCAACAGATGCATTTGTTGACAGTCTTGCAGCCACAGATAAGCCGGAATGCAGTGAATGGGTTTCCTATTGTAAATCGTTGAATACCCGCTATCCGGTTGTGATAGAGGATTATCACAAATGCAATCCACTGAATTCTTATTATTTTACCAGCGTTCTTAGCAGACTGGCCCCCGAAGATGCTTCTGTTGTAGTCGATACGGGAAGTGTCTGCAATGTGGTGTCTCAAACATGGTCGGTTAAGAGGGAGCAGCAATATTTCATATCAGGTGGATTATCCTGCATGGGGTTTTGGGCCGCATCTATTGGATGCTGTACAGACAAAAAGCCGGTTATCGTATTATCAGGGGATGGTAGTGTATCCATGAATGTTCAGGAGTTTGCCACCCTGTGTTACCACAATTTCCCTATAAAGCTATTTGTATACCAAAATAACGGTTATATGTTGATCCGACATAATCAGCATAATTATATGAACGATCGTTTTTTAGGAGTTGGTCCTGAAAGTGGAGTAAAGACGCCTGATTTTTGCAAGGTAGCTGACGCTTATGGAATTCCAAACAGGCGAATTTCTTATGGAGATAACATAGAGGCAAAAATTACGGAGATCTTGTCTATGGATGGAGCGGTAATCTGCGAAGTTATGCTGGAGCAATTTGGACCTCTTGCGCCCAGAATTGCTTCCAAAGTAATGCCGGATGGAAGCCTTAAGGCAGCGGAATTTGATGACTTGGCGCCATTTTTAAATGATGATGAAAAACCAGTTCTTTTCCATGATATAGCCACTTAGGGAATGATTGATGAAAAGTGCATTGTTAAATAATCAAAAATTTTATAAAGGAAAACGCATTTTGGTAACTGGACATACGGGTTTTAAAGGAGCATGGCTGACCGTTATTCTAAACTATTTGGGCGCTGATGCCATGGGATATGCGCTTGCCCCGGAGCCTCAAAGTCTATATGAAAAGATTCTTGGCAATGAGTTGATTCACAATGTAACGGGTGATTTACTGGATGAGCAGCTCTTAAAAAAAGTAATAGATAATTTTCAGCCCGAAATTGTTATTCATATGGGCGCATTTGGGTTTGTAAAGGAATGTTTTGATAATCCGGCAAGAGCATACCGAACAAATCTTATCGGAAGCATGAATCTATTAGAAGCCCTAAGAAATTGTAATTCTGTGAAAAGCATCGTTATGGTATCTACAGATAAAGTATATGATAACAAAGGTGATGGAGCTATTTATCGTGAGCAAGATTTTTTAGGAGCCGCAGATGCTTATTCCTGCAGCAAGATTTGCATGGAATTTATGATCAAAAATTACCGGAAATCCTATTTTCAAGTGAATGCCGGTATGCCAGGAATAGCGGTTGTCAGAGCAAGTAATGTGCTGGCGGGAGGAGACCATATTCAAACAAGGTTAATCCCCTCCATTTTAAGATCCGTATCAGAAGGCTCAGCTGTCGAACTGCGTAATCCATTACAGACAAGACCATGGCAGTCCGTCTTAGATGCATTAAACGGATATCTCTCAGTGGCACGGCTGCTATATGGGGATCCTGCTGGTTATTCGGGTGAATGGAATATTGGTCCGACGTTAGACGGAGTAAGAACTGTTTCATGGATTTTTGAAAAAATCCGAAGTTCCTTTGAAGGTCTGGATTATAAAGAAGGTGAACTCTTTGAGGTCGGCGAATCAAAGACTTTAGGTTTAGATATTCAAAAGGCTTTAGATAAGTTAGATTGGGAACCTGTATTATCCTGTGAAAAGGTGGTTGAGCAGGTAGTTGAATTTTTTAAGTGCCAAAAAGCTGGTGAATGGGAACGCCAGATATGTATGCGTCAAATTGCAGAATTTTATGCAGGAGGTATAAGGCAGAGCGAAATCTGACATTTCGCTCGCCTCCTCAGCGTAAAACGCTTCGGAATGGAGGAAAAGTTTGGAAGTAAATTTCCAAACTCTTTATCGGTAGCAGTATCGCAAGCAAAGCTTGCGATATGCAAGGAGGTATAAAAATGAAAAGGGAATGGAAAAGCGAGAAGGAAGCCCGACAGGATATTTTGAACATGGTTGCAGATTATTATTATGCATATAAAGAGAACAAGAATGTCTACAGGAAAGGGGAACGGATTTCCTATGCAGGACGCATATATGATGACAAAGAAATGTGCCGTCTGACAGAATCAGCCCTTGATTTCTGGCTGACATCCGGAAAATTCGTCAGAGAATTTGAAGAACAATTTTCTCAATGGCTGGGTGTGCGTTACGCAAGTCTGGTAAATAGCGGTTCATCTGCAAATCTCGTAGCATTTGCGGCTCTCACGGCTCCGGAGTTGAAGGAGCGTGCAATAGGCCGTGGGGATGAGGTCATTACTGTAGCAGCTGCTTTTCCTACTACAGTAACCCCAATTATCCAGTACGGTGCGGTGCCCGTCTTTTTGGATGTTACGATTCCTCAATACAATATAAACGTACAAATGCTGGAAAAGGCATATTCGCCAAAGACAAAAGCCGTTTTTATAGCACATACATTGGGAAACCCTTTCGATCTGGCTGCGGTTAAAAAATTCTGTGATAAACACCAACTATGGCTTATAGAAGATAACTGCGATGCTTTAGGAGGTACATATATTTTTGAGGGAAAAGAATATAAAGTAGGAACTATTGGAGATATTGGTACCTCCAGTTTTTATCCGCCGCATCACATGACAATGGGAGAAGGCGGATGTGTCTACACAAATAATACCCAGCTGCACAGATTAATTCGTTCTTTCCGTGATTGGGGACGGGATTGCATGTGTGAATCCGGCCAGGATAATATGTGTGGGCATCGGTTTATCGGGAAATACGGCGAGCTGCCGGAAGGATACGACCATAAATTCGTGTACAGCCACTTTGGATACAATTTGAAAATGACCGATATGCAGGCTGCTATTGGATGTGAGCAGTTAAAAAAATTGCCAGATTTTATTGAAGCCAGAAGGCATAACTGGAAACGTCTCAGAAATGGTCTTGAAAGTGTTACTGACAAAGTAATTTTGCCGGAAGCACAGCCAAACAGCAATCCCAGCTGGTTTGGATTTTTGATCACTGTCAGAGAGGGTATAGACTGCGTTGGCGTTGTTAAACACCTTGAAAGCAAGGGAATCCAGACAAGAAGACTTTTCGCAGGGAATCTGGTAAAACACCCTTGTTTTGTTGAAATGCGCAACAAAAGTGACGGATACCGTATTGTAGGCGGTCTGGAAAACACAGATCGCATTATGAGAGATTCATTTTGGGTTGGCGTTTATCCGGGAATGGACGATGACAGAGTTGATTACATGATAGAGATAATAAAGGAAGCACTGTTAAATTCAAAATAATAGTTTGCAGCTAAACAGATGAGGTGGTAGATGAAAAAAATAGTAATTACCGGTGCTACCAGTATGATTGGCGTTGCTTTGATCAACGCAGCGCTACAAGATAAGTCCATGCAAAGAATATATGCTGTTGTCAGACCCAACACAGGAAAATTGGGAAGAATTCCAAATGACCTGCGAATAAAAATTATTCCATGTGATATTGATAGCTATGAAAGTCTTCCGTCATTGGTCTCAGATACTTGTGATGTCTTTTATCATCTTGCATGGCCCCGGACTGCGACTTATGAAGAAGGATATGAGGATATTATCCTTAAATGTCAAAATATTCAGACTGTGCTGGAAGCTGTGCGTGCGGCGTCATCTATGAAGTGCTCTAAATTTGTAGGGGCAGGCTCACAATCCGAATATGGAGTGAATTATACCGGAAAACTATCCCCACAGACACCCTGCCATCCTGTACGGGCTGACGGAATTATACATTTGGCAGCAGGGCAATTGGCGCAAATTTTGTCGGCTAAATTGGGAATAAGTTGTATATGGATGCGGATTTTTAGCATATATGGAAAATATGACCGCCCGAATTCCCTAATCAGTTCAACAGTTACAAAGCTTAAAAACGGAGAACATTGTTCCTTTACACCATCCCGGCAAAACTGGGATTTTTTGGAGGCCCAGGATGCCGGCATGGCCTTTTATCTGGCAGGAGAAAAGGTAACTGGAAATCATGTTTATTGTCTCGGAAGCGGACAAACAAGACAGCTTCGGGAATATATAGAAATAATTAGAGATGTAGTAAACCCGGATGCAGAGCTTGGGTTTGGGGAAATTCCATATCCGCCGAATCCTGTTATGAATTTATGTGCCGACATTTCGGCATTGGAGCATGATACGGGTTGGGTTCCAATGATTGAGTTCGAACAGGGAATTCAAATGATTTGCAAAAATAGTAAAAACAAGTGAGAGGTATTGAATTTGAACAGACTTAATGAATTGCTTCAGGAAGTAAGCCGGCAGATCAATAATCCTGAGGAAGGATTGCCTGAGGAAGTGTTCTTATTTGCAACGGAAATAACTCCAATGCTAAACGTTGATTTATTGATACGGGATGAAGAAGGCAGAATACTTTTATCATGGAGAGATGACAGATTTTACGGGAAAGGCTGGCATGTCCCGGGAGGGATTCTCAGATTAAAGGAAAGCTTTGAGGATCGAATCCAAAAAACGGCTCTAAATGAAATTGGATGCAATGTAATCTGTTCGGCAAAGCCAATTGAGATTGTTCCCATTATTATAAAAGAAATGAAAACAAGAGGTCATTTTGTTACATTTGTTTATGAGTGCAGACTTCCGAAAGGTGTCGAGATTAAAAATGGGACAAGACAGGAAACGGAAGCCGGATATTTAGCATGGCATAAAAAGTGTCCTGATAACATCCTTCAGGTTCATACTTTTTATCGGAAATATTTTATGTAGAGGATGTACTGCAAACATCATTATAGAAATCTGTTTTGCTTACTGTTTATTAAATGATTGCTAAAGGAGGCCATACGCATGATATTACGAGCAAAAACCAAAACATTATTTTCAGGAAAACAGCTGACAGAGCAACAACAAAGAAATACTGATTTAAATATCCGCGAGCTGGAAGCCGGAAAAACTGTCTTAGAGTCTTACCCCAGACGGTTGGTTTTTGAACTGACCAATGCATGTAACTTAAATTGCGTGATGTGCGGGAGAAATGCAGCTGATTTTAAACCGACAATGTTTGACATGGATGTTTTCCGCAGCTTTGAGCCATTGATGGATACTGTGGAAGAGGTCACCCTGATGGGATGGGGGGAGCCTACAATTCACCCTCACTTTAATGAGATGCTGGAAATTATCAATAAGCACAGTGCCAGAAAATATTTTTGTTCTAATGGAATGAATCTCCAAAAGATTCAAGATGCTATTTTTGACTATAAAGTTGACGTATTTGCTGTGAGCCTGGACGGGGCAACCGACTTAACGAACAGTCGAATTAGAAGAGGTTCCAAGATTGAGCAGATTACAAAGGATTTAAAAGAGATTGTTCGGATCAAGAAGGAGCGCGGATTAAAGTATCCCTGGATCAATTTTGTGTTTTGCGCAATGCGCTCTAATATACAGGAACTGCCGGATCTGGTTCGTTTGGCTGCGGAGATCGGAATTGAGGAGGTCAAGGTGGTTTATCTGACCGTATTTGGTGAAGATTTGATGAATGAATCGCTTTGGGGGCAGGATGCTTTGGTACATAAAATGTTTGAAGAAGCAATTCGTGTCGGAGAAGAACTGGGGATCGTGTTAAAGTTACCACATTATGTGGGAGAAGATATCGCCAAAGACCGTTTCCACAAGGACTGCTTTGTTTCTTGGAGAGACTTTTTTCTTGGTTCCGATGGTTATGTACGCCCATGCATGTCAACGCCAATACAGTTTTTTCAATATGATATGAGCAAGCCATTTATGGAAATGTGGAACGCACCGGAATATCAAAATTACAGAAAAACTGTAAATGATCAGGAAAAAATGGATAAACCGTGCAAGCGGTGTTATCAGTCATCTCATTGTAATTGGAATCGCAAAGAGTCGTTTATTCAGGTTGGAGAAACATTTTCACCTGATTGGGAAAAAGTACGGTAGGCCAACTAAATAACTACGCTATTCTTAACTTATACTACTCTAAGTTTGATAGCGTTTTGATAAGAATAGTCCTGCAGGCGTATGAACAGCGTCTTGTGGGACTTTTATTGTGCAAAGATTCGTACAATAAAATATGTCGTTAAAGCGTTTCATTGCTCTAATACCAAACCTTTTGTTCTGTCTTTCAGGAATTTCAGTGGCAGTTATAGTATAATCAAACTACCAAATATGGAAAATTAAGGAAATTTATGTCCGAAGCCCAAATTTTCGGGTTGATGGCAAGAATGGAGGAACAAAATGAGTAATGTATATGCGTATGTGCGTGTCAGCACACAACAGCAAAACGAAGACCGGCAAATGATTGCCATGAGTCAAGTACAAGTACCGGAGCGGAATATTTATGTGGAAAAGCAGTCCGGAAAAGATTTTAACCGTCCCATGTATCAAAAGCTCCTTAAACGTCTAAAACCTAACGATGTGCTTTATATCAAAAGCATAGACCGGCTGGGAAGAAATTATGAAGAGATATTAGCGCAATGGCGAATATTGACCAAGCAAAAGGGCGTGGATATAGTAGTGCTGGATATGCCTCTTTTGGATACCAGAAAGGGGAAAGACTTGCTGGGAACCTTAATTGCGGATCTTGTCTTAAGTCTTTTAAGCTATGTAAGTGAAAATGAGCGCTGCGCAATCAGACAACGGCAAAGGGAAGGGATTGAGGCCGCCAAGTTAAAGGGTGTAAAATTTGGCAGGCCCCCCAAAATTTTTCCGGAAAACTTCGGCCAAATTTACAGCCAATGGCTGGAAAAAGAAATAGACGCACAGGAGGCCGCTAATTTATGTAATTTTTCAAGAACTACTTTTTACCGCAAGATAAAATCTATTTCTGACGAAATTAGTCTGCAGTAAACTTTTATCAAGCTTCAATCATCTTGCTGTCCTGGAATGCGGCTGCTTTCTCATAATATATGGCATTCTCTATTGCATTCCCATCGTTGCCATATGATAACCAATAATCTGGGGAATCCCCCAGTCACTTCTTCCATATATTTTTTATTCAGCAGCTGAACTTCTACATGGCTGGCCTATATTTTTTATTCATATAAACCCAAATCAAAGATAAAAGACTGTCTCTGCCGATTTTTTGCTAATTTCTGTACCAGACCGGTACCAGTACAGTCTCCTGACGCAATAAATAGAGCACATTCCGATAGCAATACCATTGCACATAAATAGTCGGCTCCATATTGCCATCCGTCTCCCGGTTTCCAGGTATCTTTCCGCTTTTGCTCTGCAATATATTCCCCCTTTTGCAGAGCAAATCGCTTTTGCTCTATATAGATAACCCTGTTCCTGTTACGGTATCCATCAATATGCCTGCGTAATCTGTCCTTATCCGTTACATTCGATATCTATTGTATATATTTTTTATTTGCCCTCACCGGTGTAGCTTTATGCTGTGTAAAATAATAAACTAACGTCATAATCACGTCATAAGAAAAACCCTGCTTTGCATCGTTCCGTATATCCGGCAACATTGAATGTAAAAATATGTTTATATAAATATATATTTTAAACTGGTTTTTTTCATCTAATTTGATAAAATATAGTAGATGACATAACAAGCAGTATACTGTAAAAAATAAATTTTTCACAGGCAAGTTTTTGTATACGGCCCCAAATTTGCAGGCTGAGAGAAAGGCATGGTTATTATTATGGAAATTTTATTTTACCGCTATGGAAGTATATGTGAGCCCGATATCATCCGGGCCTTTCGTCAAATGAGCCTGACGGTTTTAGAGGATACCACTGAAATAACCCAAAAATCCATATCAGATGCAGACCGCATTCTGTCCGTAGAGCGAATAATCAATGAGAGACATCCTCTCTTTGTATTCAGCATCAACTTCTACCCTGTTATCTCTGATATTTGCCACATATACCGCACGCCTTATTTATGCTGGACGGTAGACTGCCCTGTTCCTGAGCTGTTTTCCGCCTCTATCTGTCATGATACCAACCGGATATTTTTATTTGACCAGGCGCAGTATCAGACCTTTTCCCCGTATAATCCGGAGCATGTTTATCATCTTCCTCTTGCCTCCTGCACGGAACGTTTTGATCGTGTCATCAGTTCCATTTCCGGCGCCGATCGCGCTTCCTTTTGCTGTGATATTTCCTTTGTAGGTTCTCTTTATAATGAAAAAAATCCTCTCCGCGCTCTGTCCGATTTATCTGAATACTCACAAGGATATATACGGGCTCTTGTGGAGGCGTCCTTAAAAATATACGGCTACAATCCTGTGGAGGACGCCCTTACCGACAATGTAATAGCTGATATCAAGAAAAATGATTCCAAATTTTTTACTCTAAAAAAATCCGTAGCCAATTCTGACCGCTATATGGCCGCTCACAGTTATATCGGCATGGAAATTGCCCAGACGGAACGTATTCGAACCTTAAATCAATTGGCTTTACATTTTCCGGTAGATCTTTTTACCCGCAGCGATACCTCCCCATTAAAAAATGTACGGATCCATGGAGGAGTCCATACATTAACTGAGATGCCCAAAATATTCCATTTAAGCAGGATTAATTTGAATATGACCATCAAGCCCATCCAAACCGGCCTGCCACTGCGCATTTTTGATATTCTTGGATGCGGTGGTTTTCTCATGACCAACTACCAAAGCGAGCTGCAGAATTATTTTGATATTGGTATAGATCTGGAGACTTACTCTTCTTTGGAAGAGCTGGTGGATAAATGTGCCTATTATCTTTCCCATGAACAGGAACGGGCGCAGATTGCTCAAAATGGATATCAAAAGGTTTGCTCCATGCATACCTATCCCCATCGTATCCGCACAATGATTGCCTCCATCCTTTAAATTTGCCCGGCCGGCTCCTAGTACAACGAATATTAAGTTTCTGATACTTTCATTTCCTGCAAAAGTCGATTTTTCAATGCTTTCGGAGAATTGAAAATGTCAAAAACTTATTATTCGATGTACTAGTACAGCATTGTACAAAATAAATTTGCCTTACAATCGGTTGGCAGACTATCCCTATGTGTGCCGCTGTGAATCTTTCTAAAGTAAATTAAGAATATTTCATTAGGTATGTCATTCATCGTTGCGCATCATGATTTTCACATAGTCCTCTTTCTTGTTGCGCATAATCTCAAAGCCTTCCATAAACGATTCGAGCGTCATCCGATGGGTAATGATTTTTTCCGGTTTCACTCTTTTTCCTTCCAGGCAAGCTAAAACATAATTCCAATCATCTGTTTTCTCGTGTGTAAAAGATGAGTTCCAAGTTCCGGTTAGTTGTAGCTGGCTGCGAAGGATTTTCCAATAGAGACTTTTTTCCAGAGCGATATCCGACGCCGGATTACCCACAAGCATCATTCTGCCTCCCGCCGCTAAGCTTTTGATTCCCTGCGCCAAAACATCGCTTTTCCCCACACAGTCAAAAAATATATTTACGCCCAGGCCATCCGTTTTATCCATAAGCCATTTGGAAAAATCCTCCTGCCTTACATCACAGAAATTTTCTTCCTTTATGCCGATATTGTACGCCATCTTCTTCTGGAAATCCTTATTTCCTGCCGCATATATTTCCTGGCATCCCATCTCTTTTAGAAACATCAGGGTAAAAAGACCAATCGTCCCAAGTCCGCACACTGCGATTTTGTCCGTTCCAGAGGGCCGGATTCTGCGTATGGCATGCACTGCCACTGCCATAGGCTCTAACATTGCCGCCTGCTCCATGGTGACGGAATCCGGTAATTCAATCAAATTCCACTCGGGCACCCTCACATATTCCGCAAATCCCCCGTCTGTCCTTGAACCCAGATAACTGTATTTGCCGCACATTTCATACTGTTTTTTTTGGCACTCAGGGCAGTTCCTGCAAGGAATCAAGGGGAAGACGCCCACCCGCTTGCCAAGCAGACTGCTGCTCACGCCCTCTCCCACTTCTACTACTTCTCCCGCAAACTCATGGCCGGGTATGAGCGGATGCGAGTATGCCCCGGTCCGATAGATTCTTGGAATATCAGAACCGCAGATACCGGCTGCACGCACATGCACCAGAACGCTGCCTGCCGCAGCGACGGGCTTTTCCGTCTCCTCATATCGGTAATCTCCAATTCCATGTAATACGTAAGCCTTCATTCTTATCCCCCATATATCGCAAGCCATCCCTGCAATACTGTCATCCAACATTCAATCAACTATCAGCATCAAACCTTCTATCCTTCAATCATCACCCCGTAAGGTGACTTTTCTTAAAAACATTACCAATATATTTTAATATCATACTGTTTTATTTTCATATCACAAGTAATTAGCATAAGATTTTCCTCCAGAGCCGTAGAAATGATCAGGCGGTCAAATGGATCTCCATGGAGCATCGGAAGTTGCTGAATTCTTTCAAGATATTGTGATTTTATAGGCAAAATGGAAATCTGAAGATTATAACACATTTCTTCGAGCTCCGTAATTGATTTTTCGATATCCAATTTTCGGATACTCTTTTTGATAGCAATTTCCCATAGCGAAGCAATGCTTAAATAAAGATTCTCACTTTCTTCTATTACTTCCCTGGCTCCTTTGGAAAGGCTTACATTATCTTCGAGAAACCAGAGAAAAGTACAGGTGTCCATTAGATACATTACATATACTCCTTAAAGCATTCAGGTGTTTCATCAAAGTCATCCGCTATACTGATCTGTCCTTTAAGGATGCCTGACTGGCGAATTTTCTCTTTTCCATTTGTTTTTATACGTTCTGATGCGATATCTGTTTCCGACTGCGCTAACAGGAATTTTGCAAAGTTGACTACCTGTGATAACTTATCGGCAGGCAGGGCCGTAATGATATGAATAGCTTGTTGCTCCAGTGTCATGTCGAATCTCCTTTCTTGTTCTGCCGAATCCTTCAAATTATCTATTTGTTTTCAGTTTACAATAAAATCATCTGCAACGCAATAGCCCCGCAAAATCTGCTCAAAGCGCGCCAAATCTTCCCTGGTCGTGATCTTAAAATTCCGTTCTTCCCCCGCCACACATGCGATATCCAGACCCGCAAGGACAGCCGGTTCGGTGGAACCGTTTATCTGCAAAATCTTATCCGGCAAAAGTCTTTCATTGGCACGATAATAAGGGCCGGCCCGAAAAGCCTCCGGCGCCTGTCCCGCCATCAGCCTGTCTCTGTCGAGCAGAGACTCTATCTTACCGTCCCTGCCATAATAAACCGTATCTTTCACAGGAATTGTGGTCAGAGCTCCGTCATGCTCCCTGCAGGCTTCCAGGCAGTCCGAAATAATCCTTTTTGACACTAACGGCCTTGCCGCATCATGCACAATCACGATATCCTCCTCGCCGCCATATTCCAGTATATCTTTCAGCCCGTTCCAAATAGAAAGCTGCCTGTTTTTCCCAGGCACGGAAAATCCATGCAGTTTTCCGCAGCTTTCCGCCCCTTCCGCTTTTGCGCACTCTTGTATAAAAGGCCTCCATTCCTCATCCGCCACAATCTGAATCTTGTCAATTTTCTCATGCTCTGCAAAAGTTTTCAGGCAGTATGCAATAACCGGTTTTCCGGCCGCTTCAAGATACTGCTTAGGGATATCTCCCCCAAATCTGCTGCCGGTTCCTCCTGCCAGTATTAATGCAATATTCATCTAATCCCCCATTTCCCGATTACCTGCCAGTCAAATACCACATCGTATCATTTTGGCCTCCATGGGTCAAGCGAACATGCTTGCATGTTCATTTGACCCTCAAGTCAACAACCCCGCTGCAGGCAGCCACTTGGCTTGTTGCTCGCGGGAATCAGGGTTGAAAGATTTTCTTTCAACCTTATCCCTCTGCATACCCCAAGCTTTGCTTACGATACTGCCGCCAATAGATATTTTTTTCTATCCTGAATTTAAGTAGCTAAGCATCTCTTTAGCCCTATGCACATAAGTATGCCCTGAGGCAATCTTTTCAAAACCATTTCGGGCAATCTGCCTTCTTTCCTCGTCATTTTTTAGATAATAAGAAATCTTAGCAATCAAGTCCTCCCTGCTCTCAAAATACACAAAATCTTCCTCCGGCGTAAAGAAGGAAAGGAAATCCTCCTGGAAATTTGTAAGCAGAAATCCTCCCGCCCCCATAATCTCAAAAGCCCGAAGAGGTATCCCTTTTAAAATACTCCGTAAGGTGATGTTCAAATTTACGGAAGCCGTTTTGTAGATATAGGGCGCCCATGAATACGCATCCAAAGCGCCATGATTGGCGCATCCCGGAATCCGTACGGTCTGATCCGGCGTATACAAGTCCAAACCGTACTTTTGCGCAACTAACGTTAACAAGTCAAATCTCTCTGACGCCGTAATTTGACGGTTAATCACATACTGTGCAAACAGATATTCAATGCTTTCTACTTCCCCGGGCATTACCTGCATGGGCAGCGCTTTTTGCATGTCTTTTATAATCTTATCAGGCAGCGCTTCCTGTATAAAATTATATCCATACACCAGCTTCTGCGCCTCTATCAGTCCCTCCAGATAGCCGCGGGTATAATCGGTTATTCCCGTCATCCTTTGATAAAATTGATGTTTTTCCCGATACAATGATCCCACAAAAGCAATCTCATGGTCAGGCTTCCATGATGTTTTCGCAAAGGAATTCAAATCCTTCATTTCCTTTAAACGATCCGTATTGGCCGCCATAGGAAGATAATAAATCGTGGGAACGCCGCCTTTATGGAACTCCTCATAGACGGCGCTGTCAAAAACAAAAACATAATTCGTCGGATAAGCTATGGTATAATGATACATCCGCACATGAGGGCTGTCGTAAACCCAGGATATATAAGGGAGCCCCATGTTTTTACATGCCACTGCCACAGTGGGAAAATAGTTAAAAGAAAATAAAGCATCGGGGGAGATTTCCCTGAACTGTCTCTCTAATTCTTCCACCGCCCCTTTATCTTCCGGCTCCCCATTATCCAAAAAAGGGCATTCCGTCACGCTATGCCCTAATTTTGTAAATGCCTCCGCCATATCCTCCCTGCCAAAGCAGTCCCATGTAAGCATGCCTATCTTCATTATAATATCCATGCTCCTTTCCCAACCTGCGAATTTCCGACAACGAAAGCCTCGTTGCTTGCAGCAATATTGTTAAATTTATCCATCTTTCCTACATGCCCTTTTCAGCTTAAATCTTTTCTCCAATCTCATCCTCAAATTTAAGCCTCCTGATATCCTCCAGAATTACTCCGTAAGGCTTTTTCTTGCCAAACAGTAATGTAGTGCCCAGTACGAAACCGTCCATTCCCTTCGGTGCAAATTCTATAATTTTCTCTTTGCTGCAGGCGCCGTCCCAATAGAGCTTAAAATGCATTTTATCCTTAAGCCGCAGCAATTTTTCAATTTTTTCTCCCACATAGGGCATGTACATCTGCCCCGCATTTCCCGGATTTACCGTCATCACCAAAACCTTATCCACAATACGCAGCATTTCAATTACCGTTTCCACGCTTGTCCCAGGGTTAATCGCAATGCCCGGAATTAAGCCGGCATTAATAATTTTCTGCAAAGTAGTGGAGGGATGATACTCAGCCTCCGGGTGAATGTACACGGTATCTCCCTTACGCAGTTTATTTATGAACAATTGAATGTTATTATTGGGATGCTCTATCATTAAATGTACGTCCATAGGCTTTGAAGTGGCAGATGCTATAAATGCCATATCGTTTAAGGACATGGCAAAGTTAGGCACATATCGTCCATCCATAATATCAATATGAAAGGAATCGATTCCACCTTCGCTGAGCATGCGAACCTCCTTCTCCAAATTTCCATAATTTACGCACATCATAGATGCATTCAGTTCAAAATTCATTCCATTTCTCCTCACTGCTCATTTCTTTTATTTTATATCGTTCTTTTGGTAACGCTTTTATTTTCGTATTAATTATTACTCTCCGCTTTTGCCACTTTCTTTCTAAGCTCCTCAAGCTGTCTTTTATAACAGGGATAGCCGTGCATCCCTTCACTGCGCACAGGCTTTTTATAATCCCCATAAATCACCTTTAAAACCTCATCATAATTTCCGGGTACCGGAACGTCAAATCCCTCAAAGGACAGATATTCCGTCCTCTCAAACCATGCCGGTTCATATACTTTTCCAAACTTTAAATAGTCCAAATACATTGCGAGCTGATGGCTTCCGGTTCTATTCCCTTGTAAAAACCCCTGCTCCCTTTCCAATTTGCCATACGAAAGCTCTTCCGCCACATGCCATAATTCTTTTAATAACGCCTCTCTGTTCCTTTTTTGCAGCAGACTGCGCCGGATTGTAATTCCATATTGATCCTTTAACAAATCAAGCAGCCTGCCTATCTGCAACGTTGCCCCTTCTATATCCGCCTGCAGCTTTCCCTGCCGCTCTGCTGTGGCCGTCTTTGCCTCAAATTCTAACTGCTGCAGCATAAGAGCGCTTGCAAAAATGCTTCTCTGCATATCGGACAAATTTGTGTCGGAAGGAATTGTATCCAGCGGAAAAATATCAATCCCCACATAAAAAGGACAGCCATGAAATTGCAGCAGATGATCCGGTTCAATACTGATAGAATCGCTGTTGTTCACATAAACCTGGTACTCCGGATACCCCTCCCTTGCAAAAGGCGCCCTGACCACATACCCTTCCGGTAATTCCTCCGGCAACAGCTCCAATATTTTCCGATAGTCCTTGCGTTTCATCCAGATATCTATATCATCATCCCATGGGATAAACCCCTGATGCCGCACGGCGCCAAGCAGTGTGCCATAGGCAACATACCATTCCAGCCCATGTCTTTCGCAAATAACCGCGATTTCATTTAACACTTCCAGTTCGGCTGCCCAAACCGTCTTCATGGTGGCGTCCACCAAAAAACCTTCTCTTTCTTCGTCCTGAAAATAATCTACCGGAAATTGCAGCATTACTTTTCCCTCTTTCTGGCCGCTTCCACCTCCGCCACATGTTTTCGCAGCTGTTCTAACTGTTTCTTGTAAAATGGGTAATCATGAAGCGCAGTATTCCTGACGCATACCGAATAATCTCCATAGATTACACGTAATATTTTATCATATTCTCCTGGCACCGTCACCATAAATCCTTCAAAAGGCATCCATTCCGCCCGCTCAAACCACTCTGCCGCGTAACGCTTGCCAAACTTTATATAGTCCAAATACATGACCATCTCATTTGACTTTTTCCCGTTACCGCACATAATAATTTCATTGGCTAGTCCCCACAGCCCTGCCGACAGCTCGTTCCGCGCGTCGTCTGAAACGGGAACCGACAGGCCGCTTTTGTCGATCGTTACATCGCACTGTTTTTCCAATATGCTTAGCATATCATACAATTCCTCATTGCACTCCCCGTTTTTTACCATGAGAGCCGCCTGTCTCGCCACTTTAAAAAGGTGAAACCGCAAGGAATCTTCCTCCCCTTCTTCTAAAAAATCCAGTGGGAATACATCAATCCCCACCATAAAAGGGCAGCCATGAAACTGTTTCAAATGTTCCGGCTCAATACTGATTGAATCGCTGTTGACCACACAGGAGTGATACTCCGGATACCAGCTTTCCAATAAGGGACTCCTCACAATATAGCCTTTGGGAAGCTCCTCGGGGAGATAGGTAAGAAGCCGCATATAGTCTTCTCTTTTTAGCCAGATATCTATGTCGTCGTCCCAAGGGATAAAGCCCTTATGTCTGACCACGCCAAGCAGAGAGCCAAAGGCCATATACCAGGTCAGCCCATGCCTCTCACACACTTTTGCAATCTCGCTTAAAACTTCCAGTTCCGCCGCCCAAACCGTCTTCATGGTTGCGTCTATCCGGAAATCTTCTCTTATTTCCGGCAAAAAAAACTTTTCTTCAAAGTTTAGCATTTTCTTCCATTTCCATAAAATTCCTGAGTTATATTTGTTTTATGGCAACATTGCAAAAAATCTTCAGCTTTTCTGCTCTGCCTCCAGTTTACGGATCATCTCCCTCATCTGCTCTAACTGCTTTTGATACATGGGGTAACCGTGCATGGTTGTGTTTCTGACCCTCTGGTGATAATCCCCATATATTGTTTTTAAAACAAAGTCATATCCCACTGGTACAGGAACCCCAAACCCCTCAAAGGCCGCATATTCCGCGCTCTCAAACCATTCTCTTTGATAGACCTTATGATTCCAGTTGATATAATCCATGTACATTACAAGGAAATCACCTGTTTTCTGCCCAAATCGCATGACCACCTGATTACCCAGCCAATACAATTTTGAAACAAGCGCATTCTTTTGCTCCGGCCTTAGAAGCTCCGAATCAAAAGATAGATCCCACTCGTCCTGCAGAAATGTGAGAGCCTTCTTCAGCCTGACAAAATTTTCAGGCGTTCTTTCTTCCTTATTTACCATAGTAGCGGTAGTACTTACGACATCGAACAGTTCCCGTTCCTTCTCCCGTTCTTCCGCTTCCATGGGAAGGTAGTCTAATGGGAAGATATCTACTCCTACTACAAATGGGCATCCATGAAAATCCTGCAGCCTCTGCGCCTCCACACTGACCGAACGGGCATTTAACACACAGGAATGAAATTGAAGATAGCCCAAATCCGTCAGAGGACTGTGAACCAGATATCCTTTCGGAAGTTCTTTTGGCGCAACCTCCAAAAAGCGCATATAGTCATCCCGTTTCATCCAAATATCCATATCGTCGTCCCAGGGGACAAATCCCTCGTGGCGGATTGCTCCAAGCAGCGTTCCATATGCCGCGTACCAGGTAATTTCGTGTCTTTCACAGACTTCCGCAATTTCACGGAGAACCTCTAGCTCCGCCGCCCATACGGTTTTCATAGTAGCGTCCACCTGAAATCCCTCTATTTCCTGCGCCTTGAAAAATTCTTTAGGGAAGTTTAACATCACTGCTCCTTCATCTTTAACTCTTCCATCCGTTCTCTTTTGGCCTTTGCAATTAGTTCATCAAGCCGGGCATACTTTTCTTCCAGGTCTCCTACAACATCCCGCAGGTATTTCAACTGCTTATTGTAAAGCGGATACTCATGCATTGCCGATGCATTTATACGTATACTATAATCCCCGTAAATCCGTTTAAGAATTTCATCATAGCCTGCCGGTACAGGTATCAAAAAGTCTTCAAAAGGCTGTAAAATCACTTCATCAAACCACTCTTTTTTATATATTTTATGAGACCAGTTGGCATAGTCCATGTACATCACAAGATAGTCGCCGTCTTCCTCATGAAAAGATTTACATAATCGGTTTGCCACCTTAAAAATTGCCGAAACCAGCTCCATCCTCTGCTTCTTTTCCCGCTCAAGGTCTACACCGCATACCTCCTCTATCATATCCAAAGCAGCCTGAAGATCTGCTTCTTCATCCTCGTCTCTTTCTTCCTGTTTTAACAGCATTGCCGTCGTCCCAAGGACATAAAAAATAGCCTTCTGCCCTTCCCGGTCTTCCTCATTATCCGGAAGATAATCTAAGGGAAAGATGTCTATCCCTACCAGGAACGGACAGCCATGGAAATTGCGGAGACGTTCCTCACTAATACTAATCGTATTGGCGTTAAAGACGCAGGAATGAAATTCCTTATACCCTTCCTCCGTCAATGAGCTCTCCACCAAATAACCTTGGGGTAGTTCTTTAGGCGCTATCTCCATGAATTTGTCATAGTCTTCCCGCTTCATCCAGATATCCATATCATCATCCCAGGGAACATATCCTTCATGTCGAATTGCTCCTAACAGTGTTCCATAAGCGGCATACCACTGTAGGCCGTGACGCTCACATACCTCCGAAACCTCCCGAAGCACTTCAAGTTCAGCCGCCCAAAATGTCTTCATGGTAGTGTCAACTGTAAATCCTTCTCTTACCTCTTCCAAAAAAAATTCTTGTGGAAAATCTAACATAATAAGCCTCCAAATTTCCAATAACCTTCAAATTTGGGCATAAGCACAAATTTGTTATGTAAAAGCAGAAATTCATTTCTGTTTTTACATTTTTCTCCTTAAAAAAGTAGGAGCTGACTTTCGTCAGCTCCTATGGTAGTTTTAATGAATTTGCAATGATTAACCAAGAAGAGACAGAACACCCTGATTGGTCTGGTTAGCCTGAGCCAACATTGCCTGACCTGCCTGAGCAAGGATCTGGTTGTTGGAGTACTTAACCATCTCTGTAGCCATATCTGTATCACGGATAGCGGACTCAGCGCTCGTTGTATTCTCAACAACGTTATCCAGGTTGTTAATTGTGTGCTCAAGTCTGTTCTGAACAGCACCCAATTTAGCTCTCTGCAGGTTAAGGTTCTTAATTGCCTTCTTTACGCTCTCATTCAGTGCGCCTGCAGCACTCTGTGTTTTAGCGTTACCGCTAAGGCTAAGAGAAGCACAGCTCATTGCTGTAATGTTCAATGTAATAAACTGTGATACTTCTGCGCCTACCTGCAACTTAACGCCAGCAGAGCAGCTACCATTTAAGAGATTTCTCTCATTAAATGTTGTGGTAGAAGCTACACGGTCGATTTCGCTCATGAGCTGTTCTACTTCCAAGTTGATGTAAGAACGGTCTTCTGACTGAAGAGTACCGTTAGCACCCTTAACTGCCAGCTCGTTCAGACGCTGTAACATGTCATGAACTTCGTTCAAAGCACCTTCTGCTGTCTGCACCATGGAAATACCATCCTGTGCGTTCAAAGAAGCCTGTGTAAGACCTCTTACCTGACGTCTCATCTTCTCAGACATTGCCAAACCAGCTGCATCATCTGCTGCACGGTTTACTTTGTAACCGGAAGATAATTTCTCTGTTGACTTAGCCTGTGTCTTGGTTGTCAGTCCTAACATTCTGTTAGAGTTCATTGCTGTAAGATTGTGTTGTACTACCATAATATATTCCTCCTTGAATTTAACACCGCTTCCATGCGGCTGATTTGTTTTTTGTAATGATTCCTGCAAGTCGTACGTGCTTCCAAGAGTCATTACGTGCTGTAAATATAGAAACTATTTGTTTCCTGAAGGTCTGCACTTTACTATTTAAATGCTTCGCTTCGTTTTACTCGTATTATATATCGGATACTTTTTCAGATACTTAATACCTTTTTTTATTTTTTTGGAAACAAATTATTTCTTCCTGTTTTGTGTTATGCGTTACATTTATAAACACTTTCATGTTTATATTCTTTTTATAATATATTCATAACACGTTATTTAATTTAGTTGCATTATATATCGGGCATAAATTGAAATACTTTATACCTGTGAAAGCTTTTTTCAATATAAATTTCTATTTCTTTTGGTCCAAAATGGATGATGATACATCATCTACGTTGCTCATGCTCTTATAATAATTATATGCTGTCTTAGACGCCTGTCTGCCCTGGCGGATTTGACTTTTTTCCCTCGCAAAATAATCTTCGATCAGCTTCTTATTCCTGCTCTCCTGGGCCTGGATGGACACGCTTTTATCTGTCACCTGAGAAATCAATCCCTGGATCCGCTTAATCTGCTCTTTGTAGGCGTCTTTGTTGGCAAGGAGCTGCTCTCTGATTCTTTCATACAAGGTCTCAAAGCCCTCGTCTAGCTCTGTCAACTTTTGAATTAATACGTCTTTTTCTTCCATATTGGCGTCTAATTCTTCCATTGACACTTTTTCCTGTTTTAAAAGCTGCTGCTGCCTGTCGTTATAGTCCCCTATTTCGTCAAGCACCATCACTTTTTTTTCAAGGCTGCTTTCTAATATCCCCAGGTAATTTTCAATCATGCTTAATACCCTCCGCGTGCCGCAAGCTTTGCTTGCAATGTTGCACCAATAAATAGTTTGGAAATTGCCTCCAAACTCATACCCCCGCCTGCAATGTATAAAGTCTGTCGTCATATATTGCAGGCTACATTTACAATACCGTACTGAAAAGCAGGAAGTTTACTTCAATACTGCTCTTATAGGCACCATAAGGGAAATTAAATACTTATAAGTTCCCTTTTGCACGGTTAATACGCATTACTTCCTTCCATGTGTCACGGATTGTATGCAGATGATCATTGACTTCTTTTAGTATATCCACATTCTTCCTTAAGTTAGCCTCAACCAGCCGTCTTTGAATATAATCATACATTTTGTCGTATTCTTTGGCAACCGGGTAATCCATATTCAAGGTATTTCTGAGGTATGCCACAATATTTTCAACTTTTACAATATTGGTGTGTGCCTTAGAAGCATTTCTATTTTCAACAGCGTCAATGGCAATATTGCAAAACTTAATAGCCCCGTCATAAAGCATCAGGGTAAGCTCCGCCGGTGAAGCGGTCATCACCTTATTATTATTGTACTGCGCAAAAGCATTGGGCAACGCCATATCATCAGCCTCCTAATAATCCTGTTATTGCGCTTGCATTAGACTGCATTTTAGCAAGTGCGGTTTCCATCTTACTGAATTTTTTGTACCACTTGTCCTCGTAAGCGTTTACTTTCGCTTCCATCTCTCTAATCTTGCTCGTGTAATCGTCATAATCAGACTTCATTTTCTTGTCGTCATAGAAGCTGCCAAAAGAGCGATATCCGTTAACCGACTTGGACATATCTGTCATCTTCTCATACAGATTTCTGGATAATCCCGTAAAGAACGAAATAACTGTGTCCGGATCATTTTTGATCATAGATTTCAGCTTATCGTCTTTATTCATTGTATATCCGTCGTCCGAATCTCCATCAATATGGTAAGCATATCTTTCATCCTCCGACGCTTCAAAATAACTTAGCATATCAATACCGAAGTCAAATAAATGCATTGTCTTTCCGCCTACGTCTACGCCCTGGGACATGATCCCACGTAATCCGCTGCTGACGCTGGAAATATTCTCGTCTCGGCGCAGAATGGAATCCTTGACTTTCTTTTCCCACTTTTCCACCTCTTTATCAGACATAGCGTCTTTCTCTTCGTCTGTAAGCGGCTCGTATCCTTTAGCTGCGTCAGCATTATACAGCTTCGACATTTCATTAATCAGAGCATTGTATTCCTTCAGGAAATTTTTAACCATATCATAGATACCGTCCGTATCCTGCTCAGTGGTAATGGTAATTTCCTCGCCCGGATTAGCAGCTAATGCCGTAATCGTAAGACCGTTAATTTCAAAGCTGTTGGTGCTGTTTTCATATTTAGAACCATTTAGCCAAATAACCGCGTCCTCGCCTATGGCTTCAATTTTATTTCCGGCATCCATTTTGGATTCCAAACCAAGGCTCTTAAGCGCGTCAACTCCGGCGTCGCTAGCTTCTATCGTAAAATTACTATTTGTCCCAGATTCTTTAGAACTGATATTCAGTCTCTGCCACTTCTCATCAAAGCTGGCGTTTAAACCTGCCTCCTTCAATTTATTGAGAACATCTGAAATTGTAGTGTTATCATCCACATCAATAACAGTTTCTTTTCCGCCCGCCGTTATCTTAATTTCCCCGGTCCCCAGCGAACCTCCATTCACTTCACTGAGCTTGGACAATGCTGTAAAATCACCCTTGTTCCCATTCTGATCCTTTATACCCTCGCCTGTCAGATATGCATTTCTGGCAAGCTGCTCAACTTCCAGGGTCTGTACGCCGTTTACCGCATTAGCGCCCGTAATTACACTGACTGCATTGGCGTTGGAAACCTTCGTCACTTTCTTTGTATATGCATCGGAAAAACGCATGTTGGACAAATATTTCTGCTGGAAACTTTTAATCTTAGTGTTTAATTCCTTCCAGGCATCCTGTTTCCATTCCAATTTCGTCTGGGCCTTTTTCTGCTTATCTACCTTCGTTCTTCTTGCCGCAACCAATTCCTGAATAATACTTTCCGTATCAAGTCCGGACATCATGCCGGTCATACGCATTGCCATCTATAATTCCTCCTATCCTCTCTCATCCACTACAATGCCCGCAAGCTCCCAAGCCTTTGCTATCATATCAAGAATCTTTTCAGGCGGAAGCTCTTTTAACACTTCTTTGCTGTCCTTGTCTATGATTTTGATTGTCAAACGGTTCGTGCCCTCGTGAATCCCAAATACCGCTTCGGAATTGGGCATATTTTTGTTCAACTGTTCAACAGCCTTTCTGATCTGATCCGAGCTGGTCTGCTGACGCTCTTTTCCCGTGTTGCCGTCTCCACTGTTTTGATCATTTTCATGATCACCGCTTCGCTCTGTTTCGGCTACTTTCACAGTGGTGGAATCAAGTACATTATTCTGCTCCTGTGTAGCAACATCCATGTTCTCTGCCACTTTTGGTACAGGCTTTGCCTGTTGCTTCACCTGCTGTGTTGTCTGTGCCTGATAAGTCATGGCACTGCTTAATGGTTCAATTGCCATTGTAATCACCTCCGTGTGATATAAATTTGAATGTGGTACTAAAATAATGCAAAACTATAGAGTTCTTCTGTCTTCTTAGTATATATCGGATTATGAGCAAAAAAATTTATACTCGGAACTAAAAAACTTGAAAAACGGGGAAATTCCCCGTTTTCAAATCGCAGTCCGTTATATATTTTCCTAATTTATTGCCCCAATAAATTTTTTAAAGCTTCAAGCCCATCCATGCTGACCGATTCCTGATTTGCCTCCTGTATCTGCAGATATACTTCTTTCCGGTAAATAGGAACCTCCTTCGGTGCACTGATGCCCAGCTTTACCTGTTCCCCCTTGATCTCCAATACGGAAACTTCAATATTATTGTTAATGATAAGGGCTTCATTTTTCTTTCTGGATAAAGCTAACATTTATTCACCTGCTTTCTTTGCATTCAATCTGTCATAAATCGGGAATTTCACCTGGTATTCGTCTCCATCCACAATGACCTGACAGGCTGTCCGGTTTGCCGCGTTAATTATGATAGGGCCCTTCAAATTAACGGTCATTTTGGTAAGGTCACTGGGAATTGTAACCGTAACCATCACCAACATTTCCTCCGGCTTAAGTTCCCCAAGATGCTTTAAGTGCTCATCCTCCACCGAGGGATTATAATCCTGACATACTATCAATGGATCCATAACCGGCATGGCAAAGGCAGGCTCCTGTATGGATTGCAGCCAGTGAATGGCTCCAATGCCTTTCTCCTCATCATGTATCAGGGTAAATTTTGTCAGATCCGGAAATCCGATAATTCCGGAAGGGAAGCTGATAATTTTATCTTCCGCTATTTCAATTTCCCCGAAAACCTTTGTTTCAATTCTCATAGATTTCCTCATTTCTGCGAGGTGAACAAAGTTCACCTTTGCTTTATTTGTGCATGTCAAGTTTGTGGATGCAGCGCAGACACAAACTTGTGAGTGAAAGATTGAAAATCTTTCACTCTTTCTCCTATCTGCGTATTATGCGCTTAAATGTAATTCATAAGGGATGTCTGCATAATCTTACCCGTTGCCATAAGCGCCGAATTATAGGTAAGCTCCGTACTGGTAAGCTTAACCACCACCTCCGCAATATCTATATCCTCATTTTCCGACTGCAGTGTCTGGAAAGTGGTGCGCTGATCCATAAGACGGTTGCCGATAAGATCAAGACGCTGGCTCCTGGTTCCATTATCCGTTAAGGCCACATTGGTGTCATCTAAATGATCCTGCATTTTGGTTATTGTTTTTCCAAACATGTTATGGATATTTTCGCGTATATAGGAATATGCCTTATCTGCTGCTTCATACCTCTTTAACGCCATCTCATAATCATCCTTATTCGTTTCTTCATCTAAGCCTTTTAAGACGCCGTCTAATTCGTTTTTTATTGCTTCTATTTCTTTTAAGTCCTCAAGCGCCCTTTCCAAATCGTCAATATCCCTGTCAATGCCGTGGCCAAACACTTCATCGGCAGTGGTATTTACCTGTATTTTTTGATTGTAACCCACATCATATTCAATGACCTGCTTTTTGCCTTCGCCTCTTAAATATTCCTGGTTATAGTTTACCGCCTTATCCGTTCCCTCCTTGGTTTTAACAGTTCCGGTGCAGGCAAAATAATGCTCCGGGCGGAGATCGCCTTTCTGCCATTCATTTTTTCTATAGGTTATGGACATCTGCGACTGACTCTGTGCCTCTATTGCTTCATACGATTTATTGCTGAAAAGAAGTTCCCCGGTTTCCGGTATCAGTATTACCTTACTATCACCTGCTTTATTTGCATCATATATCGCCTGATAGGCATCCTTACTTGAAGCAGCTACCTCAACGGTTTCCCCCATAAATTGCTTGGTTGCGGTAAATCCGGAAAGCGTTACCGTTCCGTTGCCCGTTATTGCCTCCGGCTGCCCCTGGGCGTTCACCGCCTCCGTACCTGCAGGCAATGTTACGTTGGTAGGCTCTACCAGTGTTACGCTGCTTCCATCTGCCAATGTTACCGTTCCATCCTTGGGCAAAGTTGCCGTTCTATTATTCACATCAGCCTTTGTGCCGGCTACCAAAGTAACATCCTTAGGCGCAGCTAATGTCACCTCTTTTCCATCCGGCTGCTTAACCTTAGTGCCGGCCGGTAATGTTACTTTCGTTTTTTCCAGTACGCCTATGTCATTTGCGTCATCACCCCAAAGGCCATCATAGGAAAGGCGGAGCCTGTGGATATCGCTGTTTTCATCATTTATAATATTCTCTTCCAGCGCATCTCCATATCCCGCATAATTATCCTTGGTAATTCCATCAAGAACGTCTCTGTCCGTATAATTAATGGTATCAAAGTCTTCTATGGTAAACGGCTCTGTAATCTCATACCTGGGATATCCGTCCGGCTGCTCGTTCACATCATCCTCAAAACTTAAAGTGGTATCCGTCCTGTATCCGGTAAAGATATATCTCCCCGCATAATCCGTATTACCCGTAGAATAAACCTCGTCCCGAAGGGACTTTAACTGGCCGATAATAATCTCCAATTCAGCCGGCTGCAAATCCTTATTTGCCGCTTTATTTGCCTGCTTGCTCATTTCGGTAAGCACATCCGTAACCGTCTTAAGGGCGCCTTCCGTAACTTCAAGCCAGCTTTCCGCATCCGGCGCATTCTTTTCATAGTACTGTGTCAGCTCTGCAACACTGGTGCGAAGGCGCAGTGCACGGATGGCGATAACCGGATCATCAGAAGGTCTTGTGATTTTCTTCTGGGTTGACATCATTGTGCTTAACTTATCCCGTAGTATCTTATTATTATTAATATTATACAGAGAGTTATTCTGCATAATTTTATTTGTCATTCTCATGCCTTTCGTCTCCTTCTATACAATGTCATAGGGCCTTTTTACCGCTGCCTCTCTTGCTTGCCGATACAATATTCATGCAAAAATACCTGAAATTCTTCTCATACAAGCAGTCCTCAAATTTGGGCCGGACGAAAATTTCTTAGTTCATGTTTTTTATAAACTTAGAAATTCTCTTTGTACTAAACGCCCGTCCGCAGTATCAGCTGGTCATAAACCTCTGTCAATGTCTGAACCATCTTAGATGCCAGGGTGTAGGCATTTTGGAATTTCACAAGGTTTACGGCCTCTTCATCCTCATCCACGCTGGAAATCGCGCTTCTCTGGTTGTCGATACTGTTCTTAAGACCTTCGTAAGTACTACAGAATGTTCCTGCATCACTGGAATTTAATGCCACGTCGGATAAGATTCTTTCCAACATCTGCCCTGCGGTTCCGTTGCGGAAATTAAACTTTTCCTTGCTGGCAAGGAGGGCTATCACTTCTTCTATCTGTCCGCATTCTTCCACGCCGACGTCCTTGCTGCTTCTTGTTCCCAGAAGAGAAGCATCTAAAATAAGCGCCGGATTGATGGCAAAGTTTCCTGCCGTTAATTCATAATATCCATTTTGTCCGGGTGAATTATCGAAATCTTCTTTCTTATAGGTGCTCCCATCCGGACAGGTTCCGGTAAAAAGAATGTCTCCCTGATTGTCGTTCACATCATAGCCGCTGGTAAAGATATTGTTTACCTTCTCGGCAAATTGACGTATCCACGCATTCATCTGTTCCATGTAATAAGGAATGCCCTGATACTTAATCGCGGCTTCCGTCTTTGCTTCCTTGCCTATCTTCTCCGTACTGATTGTAGGAGATTTATCCTCATCTATGGTGAAAGTGTAGGTACAGTTATCGGGATCATTGGGATCTAAATTCCACTCCCAGTCTTTATAATAGCACGTCGTATTACCGATATTAATTACGCCGCCGGTATCGGAAAGCATACATTCCTGCATATTCTTAAGATAGTTTGCGTCTACCTTAACCGTTACCTTAACCCCGTTAGCGTCTTTAACCACATCTTGCACTGTTCCCGTGAAATTGGAGCCATTATTACCATCCCGCAGCTCCACAAGTCCTTTCAGCCTTCCCTCCATAGCCAGGTTGGTAAGCTTGAAGGCATTTCCGTTTCCCCACTTGATATCGTAAAGGCCGTCCGCATCCGTCTGGTTTACCTTTTCATTCTGAGCTCTCGCCTCATACTTAAGGCTCTTAAAGCTGACGCCGTCTACAAGGGGCTGGCCTCCGGCAATGCAGACCATATATCTGTTTGCTCCGGTTTCGCCCTTGCTGGCGTCATAGATTGGGGTTTCGCGCACCTCCACGTCCACCAGCTCCGACAACTCATCTACCAGAAGTTCCCTCTGGTCTCTTAACTCATTGGCTTTCGGCCCGGACAGCTCTATCATATTAATCTGCCTGTTTAAATTGGCAATTTTTTCCGCCAGGGAATTAATTTCATCCACGCACTGCTTGATCTCCAGGTTAATATCCTTTTGCAGTTCCTGAAGGTTTCCATACATATTATTGAAATAATCCGTCAGGGCCTTTGCGGAAGCGATAAACTGAGCCTTGGAGTTGTCGCTGCTTGCATTAGTAGTTACGGACTGCAGGCTGGCGCTGAATTTATTAAAAATACTTCTGAATCCGCTGGTATTGTCGTCGTCAAAGTAATCCTCTATGAGCTTCATATAGTAATCTTTAACGGCGTATTCCCCGTATTTGCTGTTGTTATCCCAGTATTTCACATCATAAAAGCTATCCCTGATGCGTTCGATTGCTATGGTATTTACACCGGCGCCGACACAGCCATATGTAGTGTAAACACGCAGGGCCTCGTTTGCCTGGGTTGTGGCCTGCTGTCTGCTATAACCCACTGTCTGCGCATTGGCAATGTTGTTGGCTGTGGTGTTTAAAGCCGCATTGGATGCCCGAAGTCCTGAGCCTGCTATATATAATCCTAAAAATTGTGATGGCATCTATTCCACTTCCTTCCCTATCTTCCTAATGTGCCAATAAGGTGCTCTAACATTTCACTGACCGCATTAATGTAACGGCTGGCCGCATTATACGCATTCTGGAACATAACCATATTGCTCATTTCCTCGTCTGCGCTGACTCCTAAAATCTGCTCTCTGGCGGAGGCTACATTGTCCACGGTAATCTGCTGGTTTTCACTGATTCCACGAAGAACATAGCCGTCGTTGGCAACCAGCGAAACCATATCGTCATAATAATGAATGAAATTCGTTTTCGTTTTTACATGAGGGTTTACGTTATGATCTTCGCTCATAAAAAGTTCTTTTAAGGCGTCCGCCGTTGCCTGATCAACTACCCCGTCATCCCTCTTAAATCCAAGCAGAGAGGGGGACTGTTTGATTACGCCATTCATGATGATGTTCTGTGTTGTAAAATCTCTTTCATCGCCGTACTGATTCGATCTAACATTGAATATGGTATAAGGTTCACCGGTGTCAGGATCCCTCATGTAGTTGCTGTCCGGATTATCTATTCTTGCATTATCAGCCGCATCTTTAAAAATTTTGTTAATGCCTGTTGTAATCAGATGTACAAGATTATCAAACTCTGCCTGCACATTCATTATCACGGATTGGGAAATGCTCCGGTCATAGGTGCTTCCCGCTTCCAAATCCCGGAAGGTTGCACGGTGATCTCCCCTTGCATACAGCAACGCCTTAAGTGAGCCGATATCTGTGTTGGCGCTGCTGGAAATAACCCTGTCCAGATTAAATACCTTCGCCCCGTCAATGGAGGTTACCGTTTTAACACCATTTACCATCTTTGTCTTTGCCAGTTGCGTCCAATAAGGGGTTGCAAAGCCGTTCTCATCATAATCAAGCCCTATCTTATTAGCAGACTCCGCCCTGACAAAATCTTTTCCTTCCAATTGAATCAGAATATTTCCGGAAACGTCTGTCCTGCATTCTATATATGCCATGGTTGAAAGTTCATCTATCAGCTGATTTCTTTCATCCCTTAAATCGTTTGCCTTTTCAACCTGGCCGGATTCAATCTTCTGGATTTCCACATTAAGCGCCGCTATACGATCCCCATAAGCGTTTATGGTATCCACCTGACGTACAATTTTATCGTTTAAATCGTCCTGATACTCGCTAAGACCCGTATATACCGCCTGAGACCGTGTTATAAATTCGTTGCAGCGCTGTACAAAAACGCCCTGATTAACGGAGTTGGCCGGATCCCTTGCCAGATCCTGAACGGATTTCCATAAATTTTCGATATTTTTGGCAAAAGCCTCCCCCTGCAGCTCCTGAAAAAGATTTTCCACTTCCTCAACAGCTGCCGCAAAGGTATCGTAGAATCCGCTTCTCCCCGATTCCCTTCTATATGATTTATCCAGGAAAATATCTCTGACTTGTTTTACTTGAGAATAATTGACGCCCAGACCGAGCTGCTGATAAGCAACGGCAGAAGCGCTGGTAGAAATTGTATTATAAATGCGGGTACCCTGCTGCACCTGCTGCCTGGTGTACCCAACCGTATCCACGTTTGCCATATTGTGGGCGGTAGTATTAAGAGCATTCTGCCCCATCTGCAATCCGCTTAAGCCTACATATAAGCTTCCCATTAAAGACATATCCGTTCCTCCTGATGCCAATCCCGTTTATAAGGGAATTGGCAAAAATTTATTTCTTCTTATCGCTTTTGAAATTTTGCAAGGATTACTGCTTTGCATCAAAGCTGCCCCCATCCGTTCCTATATGGGTTCCCGTATTATAGGCGCCCTTATTATAGTTGGCCGTCTCCGGCGCCGTATTTAAGGACTGCAGCATGTTCATGTCAAATTCCACCATTTCCAGCGCATTTTGTATTAAAATTGCATTCTGGCCGTTTACCTTTTTTACCTCGTAAACGGCGGTGCGTAATCTGTCATGCACTCTAGCCAGTTTCTGCTGCTCCTCGGGCCTTGACTTTAGCATTTCAATCAGATCCGTGAGCAGTAATGTTTTAACATCCTTGTTCATTACATTGGCGATATCAGCAAAAACCTCTTGTCTTTTTAATTCCAGACGGTTAATCCTACCGACAACGATTTGTTCTTCATCCGTGATTTTGGCTAATTCTTCAAGCTCGCCGGCTATGACAACCGGCGTCTTTTTCATTGATAATCCCAGCAAGTTTTCGTACTCCTGGCTTTCCAGGTTTAATACTTCAATCAAGTTTTCCATTAAACTTGCCACTTGGATTACCTCATTTCTTCATATCTTTTCAATAATTTATCCGCAAAGCGCTCAACGCTTACATCATATGTGCCGACTTGCATCTGTGACTTAATGGAAGCTGTCACATCTTCCCTCACATCCTGGCTGGCTGCCACAGCCTGCTTTGCAATCTGTATATCCCGGCCAAAGTCGGAAATCTGCAGCTTATCGGAGAGTCCCGCGCTGCCCTTTGCCTGAGCCTTTGAAACCTTTTTTGTGTTATACAGCTGCTGAACCTGTGTATATGCTTCTATACGCATCCGTATTCCTCCTTCCATGGATTTGCAGCAATCCGGTTTGGTCTGTCCACTGCCCGGGATGTTGCACGGATTTCCCATTCATAAAAAATGATTTCTTTATTTACATTATTTGTATCGGATATTTTTGAAAAGACTTTAGAGGGTTTGGAAAATTTCATGCTGAAAGCGCTTCGATAATTGGATAGACTTTACATTTTAGCTATAATATACTTATCTTATAAATACAAGCCACGATATAGAAAGCAGGTGATCTTATGACCGGTAAAGAGATAGTTAACCTTATCCGTAAACTGAAAGAAAAGGGTATAAGCAGTGATGAAATACCTGCAATTATAGAATATATTGAAACCCATGATCCGAAAGAACAAGAGTAACTGTTTTATGCTTAAGCAAACATAATCAAAAGCGCTCCGGGTACACTTTACTTTTCTGATAAAGATTTCCGGAGCGCTTTTTTCATTATTATACCCCCTGCATACCGCAAGCGATGCTTGCGGTACTGCTACCGATAAAGAGTTTGGAAGTTTACTTCCAAGCTTTTCCTTTCACATCAGGGCGGATTGCCACGCCGCGTGTCCGGTCGCCCTGCGGATTCTCGCCAAAAACATAATCGTTTCCAGGTAAAATTGCATTTAAAATAATTCCCGCAAGGGCTGCGATCGCAAGACCTGTAAGGGTAATGGAAGTTCCGCCCACCGTAAAGGTCAGTCCGCTGCTAAATCCCAGCCCGCTTACCAAAATCACTGCCGCTATAATCAAATTTCTGGATTTTGTAAAATCTACTTTGTTTTCCACTATGTTACGCACGCCAATTGCAGAAATCATACCATAAAGCATAAAGCTTACCCCGCCGATGATTGCAGAGGGAATGGAACCGATAATTTCCGACATTTTAGGGATAAAGCTCAGCACCACCGCGTAAATGGCGGCAAGGCGGATTACCTTCGGGTCGTAAACCCTGCTCAGCTCAAGCACTCCTGTGTTTTCTCCGTATGTGGTATTAGCAGGGCCGCCAAAAAGCGCGGATAATGAAGTGGCAAGGCCATCCCCAACCAAAGTCCTGTGAAGGCCGGGATCCTCGATAAAATTCTCACCTACCGTCGCCGAGATAGCCGACATATCGCCGATATGCTCCATCATAGTCGCCAGTGCAATGGGCGCCATCACAAGGACTGCTGTTATATCAAATTTACAAATCTGAAATGGCGGCAGCCCAATCCAGTTTGCCGCCTGTACTCCTGCAAAATTCAAAATGGCGCTGCCGTCGGGATTTGTAAACCCAACCGCGTTAAAGAGCAGCGCTGCGGCATAGGAAATCAAAACGCCCATCAGAATGGGGATAATTTTAAACATGCCCTTTCCCCAAATATTAAAGATAACAATGGTTCCTAATGCGATTATGGCAAGCAGCCAGTTGGTGGAAGCATTGGAAACTGCGGAAGGGGCAAGGCTTAATCCAATACAGATGATAATCGGTCCCGTAACCACAGGCGGGAGAAACCGCATGACTTTTTTTACCCCAATCAATTTGATGACCAGCGCCAGCGCCAGATACAAAATACCAGCTACCACAATACCGCCGCAGGCATAGGGAAGCTTTTCTCCCATGCTCATCCCTGCAAAAATGCCCGTATCTAACTGCGCTACGGTCTGAAAACCTCCTAAAAATGCGAAAGAAGAACCTAAAAATGCAGGTACCTTTAGTTTGGAACAAAGGTGGAAAAATAACGTTCCCAGTCCCGCACAGATTAAGGTTACCTGAATTGAAAGCCCTTCTCCCTCAAAATAAACATTCACCAAAATTGGTACTAAAATTGTTGCGCCAAACATGGCGAACATGTGTTGTAATCCAAGGATAAGCATCTTGGGTATCCCAAGGGTCCTTGCATCACGAATCGCTTCCTGCTGCTTCGGCATAATAATTCCCTCCTCACGACTTACTTGTTGCTGTTATGAAATTTTGGTATCTTTACAAGTATAAGGGGTATCCTTCCATATTACAAGAAAAACTTTGTAAAAAAAGGAAGAAATAAATGCCATAATCAGTTGACGAACTGTTCAAGTTGCACTAAAATTTTACATAGTGCAACAAATTGACAGACCGAATAAGGGCATATTAAGCAAGAATGAGGATACTGTGAAAAATAAATTTTTTACAGGCAAATTTGCGCTTACGCCCAAATTTGCAGGCCAAACAAGAATGGAGGATACTTATGGAACATTTTGAAAACATGGATAACGTATTTATACTGAATCACCCCTTAATCCAGCACAAAATATCCCGTCTTCGCGACGAGAACACCGGAACAAACGAATTCCGCAATTTGATCGAAGAAATTGCCATGCTGATGGGCTATGAGGCCCTGCGCGATCTTCCTTTGGAGGATGTGGAGGTTAAGACTCCCATTGAGACCTGTATGACCCCCTTTATCTCCGGTAAAAAAATGGCCATTGTTCCCATTCTCCGCGCCGGTCTTGGTATGGTAAACGGTATTCTTGCCCTTGTGCCCTCCGCTAAAGTGGGACATATCGGTTTATACCGGGATCCGGAGACCCATGAGCCTCATGAGTATTACTGTAAGCTTCCTGAGCCCATTGATTTGAGAACCATTGTCGTAGTGGATCCTATGCTGGCTACCGGCGGTTCCGGCGCCGAAGCGGTAAATTTCATTAAAAAACATGGTGGGAAACACATTAAATTTATGTGCATTATTGCCGCCCCCGAAGGGCTTAAGAGACTGCGGGAGACGCACCCTGATATTCAGATTTATGTGGGCCATCTTGACAGATGCCTGAACGAACATGCTTACATCTGCCCCGGACTTGGCGATGCCGGGGACAGGATTTTTGGGACGAAATAAAATTTCAGGGACGGCGCTGCCGTCCCTGTTTCATTTCAGATAAAGCAACCATCGGCAGCTATCTTCATAAATATTTATTTCTTAAATAATCTGCGTGCTCCGACGTTATAATTCCATCGCTGATCGCCGCCATATTGTTGCTCCCGTACAACTCTCCCCACAGGCAATCCAAAAGATTTAACCCATGTTCTAATGCCTCCTTGTATGCGTCCGGATCGTGTTGCAAGTATTCCGGTAATCCGTATTCGCAGGATTCCTCCCGCTGTTTTTGAAGCTCCGTTTTAGTTTGCACTTCCTGCCTCCTCCAACCGCTCTTATAGCGTCTGCAGCTCCGCCTGGCTCGCTGCCCGCGGAAACGAAAATCAGCTAAGCAGACTGTCAAGAAAATCATCAGGATTGTCCAATTTGTCCTTTATAATGTCTTCCAATGTCATGAGCTTTGAAGCTCTTCCGGTAGATAAAACGGTAATGTCCGCATTTTTATTGGGTTGGATAGCGATTTCCCTATACCCGTCATCAACCTGATTCGTAAAATAAATATATCCCTCCCCGTATGGGGCTACGTAATTGTTGACTCCGTCTAATATCATGCCATTATTGGATACATACTTATGGTAAAATGCATTTCTATTGTAAAAATTAGTATCCGTTCTTTCCCAGTTGATTTTCCCTTTTTCCGTCTTGTCTATTACCGCATCTACCGCTTTTTCCAGCTTATCATTCATGGCTTCCCCGCTCCTTTTCTAAAAATATTATGAATTCATTTAAAAATGCTATGACCTCATTGGTTTTACGAGGCGACTGCTCTGCAAATATAATACTGATTCTTTTAAATTTTCTTTTCCATGAATTTATTTTCATCCTTCTGGAAATTTTGTTTTCGTATTGCAGCAGTACATCCCAGGACGAATTTACTACTTCAACCGCGCTATTTATTTGGGAGAATTGCTTTGTTCCATATAAAATATCATATTTCCCAGCTTCGGCTGTCTTTTGCAGCCTCTTCAGGTTATCGATAACGCCGCCCACCTTTTTGTTGAAAAAGGAATTGTCACTTTTGGTTTTCAATATTCCGTTAACTTTTCTATTTACATTAGCGGCAAGGAAGAATGTAACAATTGTAATGGCAAGCCCAATAATGCTGGCCCAGCTTCCCAGCTCATTTATATCTGCAAGCATTTTCTTCTCCAATCTTTTATGCCTATATTATCAGATATTATCCTCTCATTGTCAACATCCGGAAAGTCTCTGCTTATCCGCTTTTATCACATGGATTTGACTTTCCTTATAAGAAAATCCGGTTTATTCAGATTCCCACATTCCCACTGTTGATCCCCGCCGCATTATCCTCCAAGGGCAGCCAGTCCACAGCCTTCTTAATATACCGGTTCCAAAAATCCCACTCGTGGGCTCCCGGGCCTTCCTCATAATCCACCTTTACACCCAGGCCCTCAAGATATTCCTTAAAATCCCTGTTTGCGAAAAGAAGGGAATCGTCCAATCCGCAAGCCATAAAAATACGCGGAAATTTGACCTTCTTTTCCGCCAGCGCGGCCGCCAGATACTTGGGATTTTTATCGCTGTCTTTCAACTTTTCCAAGTCTCCGAAAACTCCTTCCGCGTAAGCTCTGCTTTCTATAAAAAGAGGGGTATCGTTGGTCCTTTTTTCAATTCCGTCAAGAACCAGCGCAGACGACAGGGCCGCGATGTGTCCAAATGTTTCGTGGTATTTTAAGCCATTGCGGATTGCGCCAAAGCCACCCATGGACAGCCCTGCAATACAGGTGTCCTCTCTTTTGTCCGAAAGGGGAAACATTTTTCTGGTTATCTCCACCAGCTCTTTTCCCACAAATTCCCCGTAAAAATTGTTTACTCCCGGCTGGTCTACATAAAACATGTTGTCGCCGGAAGGCATCACTACCGCCAAATCCTTCTCCTCCGCCCAGCGTTGGATACTGGTGCCGGAAAGCCAGTCCGTATAATTTCCAAATACCCCGTGGAGCAGATACATGGTCTTAAACTTCTCTGCTTTTCTCTCCGGCATTCCCGGAAAAGTCAGCTTATCCACCGGCAGAATTACATTCATTGGTACCATTCTCATCAAAGCTTTTGACATAAAATTAACTTGTATCAGCGCCATTTTATCCTCCGTTCCTACTTTTTCCATGCTCTACAGTTTAATTTTCTTTCAACCTTATACCCGCATACCGCAGGCTTTGCTTACGATACTGCTTCAAAATTTTTGTTATGTTTATCGTACCATAAAAAAGTGTTCGGTACAATATGGCGCGAATGCCGAGTTTACAGGAAAAGTTATTCATTTTGATTCTGTTCAGAAAAAGGAAGATGTGTTATAGTCACTTTGAGGTAATAAAATGCGCAATGGCAAATGAAGTTCTAAGGATGCCACGCACATAGAAAATATAATATATTTGCCAAGGGAACCGAAGGGGCGATTCTGTCAGCTGCCGGACGTTGAAGGAAGGGAGCTGGTGCCAATGGTTACATATTCGGACTTAATCCAGTTTGTAATTATGCTTTGTGCTGTTATAACTCTTGTTATTTATATACAACGCAAAAAATAGCGCCCTCGGTCTGGTAAACTAAGGCGCTATCTTTTTAGCAATTTTTTGCCGGCGGCTAGGCTTCATCTAGCTTTCGGTGCTCTTGTCAAGTATATTATATGCAATTTATTTCACAAAATCAATGGTAATTTATTACCGGCCTATTACCATTTCCGACAGCTCTATCTATTCTTTCTTGTAAAGAATTTCTTTATTTCTCAAATAATTTTACAATCTTCTTTCATTTATCCACCGACATGAGATAATAGAATTCTTGTATCCTGCTTCATCTTTTGATGTATGAATACGTAAAACTACTTGAATATTAGCTTCTGTCATAAACTCTATTGTCAAGGCTAATATTGCCTTAAAACAAGTCAATTATCTCACTGGTTTTGTCTCTCCTGCTTCTGTATAATGTCATTGTAAGCTAAAATATTGATCAGAAAGGAGATCCGAATTATGTCAACAATTGCATTGCGTAAAAGCACTTATCCTACCACGGGCAGGAAAGAATCATTCATAAATAAATTCCTGGAAACATACAGGGAAAATCAGGTAAACATTATCTGCGGATTACTCTTACTGAATGGTTCAACCGACGCTTATTCCCTTTTCAAACTTTTCAGCGAATAATTTATTGGATAGTGCAGGCAAAAACAGCAGCAAACTGCCTTATGCGGGTCCGTGCAATCGAGTAGGGAAGATTTTCTCCCTACTCGCCGCGCGGCCCGTGCGCCGCTCCAGCGGCATACTTCCCCTGCACGGGCCTGTGCATAAAAAACCGGCCATGCTTCATAACGGATGCATGGCCGGTTTTCCGTATTTAAAATAAGCTTAAAACAGACTCATCTGCTCATAAGCCCCATCCTCAGGAAACTGCTTAAAATACGCGAACAGTTCTTCCACATTGCATACGATATTATGCCGTCCGCACACATCATAAAACAGTTTCATAAGTTCCCTGTTATGGTCGCTCACAATCTCATAGGAATAGCCGTATTTTTGATGGTATTTCTCCCTTAATCCCGGGAAATTTTTGCACAGGGCCTCATAATAATACTCCCTGTCCCCTTCCCGCAGGGTCATTCCGATGCCAAAGCAGACGATGCCGTAAACCTCCGCCTTTACGCAGTAATCCAAAATCCCCTCCACATTTTCCCTTGTATCGTTGATAAATGGCAGCAGGGGGCTCATCCACACAACGGTGGGTATCCCGTTCTCCCGCATAATCCGGAGCACCTCAAACCGTCTTTTGGTGGTACAGACATTAGGCTCCAATATCCGGCACAGTTCCTCATCATAAGTGGTGAGAGTCATCTGTACCACGCATTTGGCCTTTTGGTTGATGCTTTTTAAAAGATCCAAATCCCGCAGAATCCTGTCGGATTTGGTCTGTATGGCAAGGCCGAATCCGTATCTGTCTATGATTTCCAGACATTTTCTCGTAAGCCCAAGCTGTTCTTCGCAGTGCATATAAGGGTCGCACATGGCTCCCGTACCAATCATAGCGCCTTTGGCAGATCGTTTCTGCTTTGCGCGCAGCGCTTTTTCCAACAGCTCCGGTGCATTTCGCTTTACCTCTATATCCTCGAAATCATGCTTCATCTGGTAACACTTGCTGCGGCTGTCGCAATAGATGCAGCCGTGGGTACAGCCCCGGTACAGATTCATGCCGTTTTGAGGTGACAAGATTCCTTTTGCGTCTACAAAATGCACCGTGTATTCCTCCTCTTTTTCCATCCCGGCAGCTATTCGGAATCCCTTTTTTCGGTATCCGGAATGTCCTTCCATATTTACAGGAAACCGTTCTCCGAAACTCCCACATTTCTCCGATAGGCCAAAACAGACAATATATAACATAATAAAAATATCCCAAACACTGCCGCCACGCTCACCACATTAATCATGCGCAGATCCGCCTTCATCATAAGTTCAAGCGCGCGGACGGAAAAATAAGAAGAAATCCCCATAACCACAAAAGGCAGGCCATAGGCCGCCCCCAGCTCGGCCGCAATGGATTTTCGCAGTACGTTATGGTTCATCCCCATTTTTTTAAGGACCAGATAGCGCTCCTTTTCCTCAAAAGAATCGTTATACAGTTTCATAAACATAATGCTCCCACTTGCCAGGATAAAAACCATAAACATAAAAACGCAAAGCGAGTAGGCAATTTTAATCCATTCCATGGTATTTTTAGAAGGGTCCATGGAAACGGTTCCAATATATTCGTCGCCTGTGCCTGCCATAAACTCTCTCAGATCTTCCCGTACCGATCCAAAAGCGTTCAAATCCCCAATCCTGTAATTATAAGTATACACCTTTTGTCCAAGGGGCGCCAGTTTCTCAAATTCTTCATCGTTTACAATATAAAAGCTGACCTTATCCTGCAAATAGCCAAGGTAGGGAATATTGGTTTCTTCCGTCTGCTGATAAACTTTTCCGCCGATTGTCACACTGATGTTGGAACGCTCCGTAATCATGGACAGGAGAACCAGATTAGAAGCCCTGATCACCTGACCGTCCTTTGGCTCTTCCAGTTCAAATAAAAGCCCTGCCTCCTCAGCCAGCTTTTTCAAATCCGAATAAGCGGCCAGCGCATAAGTTCCAAAATTTTCATTTGCACAAACCACATCCCCGGCAAGCTCGATAACGGGAATTTCCGTATGGCAGGCAATCCCCGTACTTTCTTCCATAATCCCTTTTATCTCTTCTCCCAGGCCCGGCCGGCCGCTCAGCACCTGAAAGGTATATACGCTCTCAAAAACCCTGATGTTTTCGTATCTGTTTCTCATGGCAAATCCTGTGGCCAGCGCGGTCACGGAGCACAAAATCAAGATACATACCATAGCGTAGGTGCGGTAGTTCTTTTTCATCCGAAATACCACACTGTTTACCCAAAGGCACCGCCCTTTCCCATAAAGAAAAAGCTTATTCCCTGCAAGCCCCTGAAAAATAAGGGGGAGAAGACCGCCAAAAAGCAGATAAACGCCTGCCACTACGAAAACCACGGCCAGAAAAAGATTGCCAAACATATTATAGCCATCGCCGCTTTCCCTGACCGCCATATAAAATCCCGTTCCAAGTATGCCTGTTCCTGCAACCGCTTTTAAAAAAAGAAGCGCCGTTTTTTGTCTCACGTATTCGTTTTGTTTTGTACCGGAAAGCATGCTGATTACGCTGCTCCTTAAAATATTTACATACCCTTTTAACACAAAAACCAGATACACCGCCAGATAAACGCCCGCTGTGATGAAAACCGGCCGCAGGCGAAACTGAAAACTAATCTCCACCGCAATGTCCGAAAGAGCCAGCAGAATCATCTGGAACAGGCCTGTGGTAAGTACTCCGAAAACGATTCCAAACAGCAGTGCGCACGAGCCTATAAGCGCCGTCTCAATGGCATACAGGCTCCCTATTTTCTGGTTGGACAATCCCATGAACACATAGATTCCGATTTCTTTTTTCCTCTTTGTCAAAAAAACGTTTGTAGCGTACCAGATAAAGAAAAACATAAAGCACACAAGCACAAAGGAAATGACCTGCACCACCATTTCCGTGTATTCTTTGTTTTTGGCCCCTAAAACCGCCAGACTGTCAGAATAGATAATATTCTGAAAATTATAGAAAATCAGGATGGTAAAGGCCAGAGAGACCACCAGGGACAGATAATTCCTAAAGCTGCTTTTAAAGTTTAAGAAGACCAATTTCATCATTCGCATAAGAAATCACCTCCCATGGAAGTCTGCACGTCTATAATTCTGTCATAAAATTCTTTCCTCTCTCCTCCTTTACTTACCCTGCATTTGATCAGACCGTCGCTTAATATATAAACGTCCTTTGCATAGGAGGCGCTGAAAGGGTCGTGGGTTACCATGAGAATGGTAGAGCGCCCTTCATCGTTTATCTTTTTCAGGCATTCTAAAAGCTCCCGGCCGGACTTGGAATCAAGCGCTCCTGTGGGTTCGTCCGCAAATATGATTTCCGGATTGGTGATAAGAGCCCGGCAGGCCGCCCCTCTTTGCTTCTGTCCTCCGGAGAGCTGATAAGGATACTTTTTCAAATGCTCCCTGAGCCCAAACAGGCCGCTAAGCTCCTGCGTCCTTTTCACGCATTCTCTCGCGGGAACCCCTCCAAGAGACAGGGGCAGCGCAATATTGTCCTCAAGCGTCATGGTGTCAAGGAGATTGTAATCCTGAAAAATAAAGCCTATTTTGTCCCGCCGCAGTTTTGACAATTCCTTGTTGGATATCCTGGTGATATCCCTGTTATCCAAAATAACAGCCCCCAAAGAAGGCTTGTCGATGGTGGAAAGGATATTTAACAGGGTGGTCTTCCCTGAACCCGACGGCCCCATGATTGCAAGGAAATCATTTTCATAAATGGTCAAATCAATTCCTTTTAACGCTTTCGTCTGAACATCCTTTGCACCGTAATTCTTTACCAGATTTTTCACTTCCACTACTTTGTTGTTCATATTAGTCCTCCATGTTTTCAACAGCCCACATTTTTTCAGGCGTTAGGCTAAAAACAGGTATCATGACTTTGGCCTTCCTGCTTTTGCCGATATACATATTATAAAATGACCAATATAAAAAATCCTTACGGATACATTACAAAGCGGTTCCGAAGCTTACATTTTTTGTAAGGAAGTATACTGGCAATTACGAGCAGGCTTTAAATATTCGTGAGAAACTCTATGGAAAATCTGGTATAAATCCCATATTCGCTCTCCACTCTTATTTCATGCTCCAGCTTTTGCGCAATCTTTGATACCATATAGAGCCCCATCCCCGTCGACTTATATTTACCATTATGGTGATTATCTCCCGTAAATCCTTTCTCGAAAATTCTTTTTATATCGCTGTCCCTGATGCCTTCCCCGTTGTCCTCCACAAAGAGCACGGCTTTCGCTCCCTGTCTTTCGGACCAAATGTGGAGTTTTGGTTCCCGGCCGGAATATTTGAGGGCATTATTTATCAGCTGGTCCAAAATATAAACAAGCCATGCCGGATCCGTATAGACAAATAAATCCTCCACCAGCACATCCAATGCAAATTTTTTCCGAATCAGAAAAAACTGATTATTTCTGACAGAAGTTTTCACACATTCCTGTAAAGAGGTTTTCTTTACCTGCAAGTCGAACAGAGGGCTCTGCAGCCTGCATCCCAGCATCATAGTGTTAATCTGCCGATTCATTCTCTCCAGAGGCTCCCTCAAATCCCTTTTAACCTTCCCGTCCTCAATCTTTTCATCTATCAAAAGGCAGGTGGACAGCGGAATCTTGAACTCGTGGCACCACTTTGCCACATAATCCTGCAATTCGCAGCTTTCCTGAAACTGCTCCTGTATTTTCGCTTTTAAAATCCTGATATCATGCTCCGCAATCTCCCTGTTTTCAAAGTGTTCAGGGGAAGGAATCATATCGCAAATCACATCCTCCTGCCGCAGAAGTTTTTCCTTCCTAAGCCTTTTCTTCCTGTAGCTGAAAAAATCGCTTCCCGCAAAAATCAGAAAGGCAATCCCCAAAAGAATATCAAAATACGTCAAGTACTCTATCCGCCTGTCCCGCAGCAGAAAAAGAAAATATAGATTGGCAAATAAAAATACGGCCAGACAAAAGAGATAATATTTAAAACATCTTCTCAGATAATTCATACTATAAAATATCCCTGCCCCTTCTTCGTCCCTATCATTTCTTCCCCGCAGACCGCTTTCACCTTTCCCCGCAGCCTGCTAACCATCGTTGTGAGGGCCTGATCCGACACATACTCGTCCGTGTCCCAGAGAGCCATCATCAAATCTTCTCTGGATACCACCAAGGGCCTGGCCTCCATCAGCCTGGCCAAAATCTTTCTCTCCGACCTGGTCATTTCCACTTCTTTCCCTTCATAAAACAGGATTTGGGAAACCGCATCGAAGCAAAGCCCCGGTTTTAAAAAGAGTTGTTCCTTTACCTTGTATTCATAGGTTCTCCTTAAAATCGCCTCTATCTTCGCCCGCAGCAAATCAAGGCGGAAGGGCTTTTCCACATAGTCATCCCCGCCCTGGGCAATGGCCATAATTTTGTCCCTGTCATCGCCGCGGCTGCTGATATAGATAACCGGTACGGCGGAAACCCGCCTGATTTGGGCGCACCAGTAAAAGCCGTCATACAGGGGCAGACTAATATCCATCAGCACCAAATGCGGTTTCCATTCCATAAATTCCTTAAGGATTTCATCATATTTTCCTGCAATTTCCGTATCATAGCCCCACTTTGTCAAAAAAGAGCTGATCTCCCCTGCCAGTGCCTCATCGTCCTCTACAAGCATGATTTTCATTTTTACACCTTCCCACACTTTTCCAACCCCTTGTCTTTTTATGTACAACAAGACCGGCAGAATGAAACTTCTGTCGGTCTTATGGCTTAAACTGTATCTGTTTTCTTAGTCCACCTTAAGAATCAATTCCAAAATCCGTTTCCCACAGATTTCCATTTCCTCTCTGGAAAGTACGCCCTTTTCCTTCGCTTCAAGCAGTTTCTCCGGATATCCGCAGGCCATCTTCACGTCGTTGCCGGCCTTCACTTCCTTGTAATGCTCTCCATAGGTCCACCAGTCCGTGGTGACCATACCCTGAAAACCCCATTCGTCCCGAAGGATTCCGGTAAGGAGGTCTTTGTTTTCACTTGCCCGGTGCCCGTTAATAATATTGTAAGAGGACATGATGGTCCATGGCTGGGCCTCCTTTACCACCATTTCAAAAGCCTTAATATAAATTTCACGGATTGCGCGCTCGGAAGCCCTTGAATCGGAATCCTTGCGGTTGGTCTCCTTATTGTTCAGCGCAAAATGCTTTACGCTGGTGCCAATCCTGTTGGACTGAACCCCTTTCACCAGGGCCGAGGCCTGTTTTGCCGTGAGAAGCGGGTCTTCCGAATAATACTCAAAATTCCGGCCGCATAGAGGGCTTCTGTGGATATTGATGGCAGGCGCAAGCCATACGGCTATGTTGTTTTCCTTCACTTCTTTTCCGGCCGCAACACCGATTTTCTCCGTCACTTCGCTGTCCCATGTGCAGGCAAGTAAGGTGGCGCAGGGCCATGCGGTTGTGCAGACGCCGCATTCCGGAAGGATACGCAGTCCCGCAGGGCCGTCCGCGGTCATAATATTGGGCACGCCGTACTCGCCCAGATTGCCAAAGCCAAAGGTATTGGCCACGCCCAGGTTTGGCTGTCCGCCCAAAAGTTCCGCCAGTTCTTTATCGGGAAGGGCGGACACGAAGGCGTCCATTGTCATTTTTCCTTCGCACACATCCAAAAGCTGCGGCTTTTGATCTTCTTCTCTCCTGAAATAAGCCTCTCTTGCCTTTTCAGCGGGCATGATATAGGTAGCGGAGCCTTCCTTATGCTTTTCAAAGATAGTCTCGTCCGGGTCGTTGGGGGTGGTAAGGGGAAGTTCTTCAAAGCTGCCGTCCGCCAGCATACGCTTCTTTAAAGAGCTGGGCGCTATCTTTGCTGAAAGCTGTTCCACCACCGTGTCCGCCTCCAGACAATAGACATAATCCGCCGTAGCGGTATCCCTCACAGATGTGCCTACATGGAAGCGATACTCGCCTTTTTCCAATACCCATGCCGATTTCGCCACCTTTCCAAGGTCGTCGTAGCTGGCCATGTCATTTACTTTAAAGGAAATAAAAACGCTCTGGCTCTCGCCGGGCTTTAGCAGTCTTGTCTTTTGGAAGCCTGCCAGAACCCTGGCCGGTTTGCCAAGTCTTCCCTGAGGCGCGCTATAGTAAACCTGCACCACTTCCCTGCCTTCTCTTGCCCCTGTATTGCAGACCGTGGTACATGCCGTAACGCATCCGTTCTCCATGGTCACCGCCGGCTTTGAAAGTGCAAAGCTTGTATAAGATAAGCCAAAGCCAAAAGGATAATTCACCCTTTCCTTCTTCCCCGGTATCGTCTCAAAATAGCGGTATCCCACATAAATATCTTCGATATAGTCTACATAGTCCTGAGACTCATGGAAGGTTTCCGTTGAAGGGTAGTCCGAAAGCTCTTTGGCAAAGGTATCCGAAAGCTTACCCGAAGGATTTCTCTTCCCCACAATAAGCTCCGCCGCCGCAAGGCCGCCTTCGATTCCGCCCTGCCATGCCATCAATACGGACTGAATCCGCTCGTCCGAATGGAACCATTCCGTATCCACCATGCCTCCTACGTTCATGACAACAACTATCTTGGAGAACGCACCCTTTACCTTCTCCACCATGGCCTTTTCAGCCGCAGTCAGATAAAAGTCCCCGTCTTCAAAAACCTTTTCGGATTTTTGGACCATGTCCTCGCCTTCGCCTTTTATGTCAATATGCTGGCCCTTATATGCCTTGCGGTCCCAGCTCTCTCCGGAAAAGCGGCTGATGGAAATAATGGCGGTGTCCGTAAAGCGGGCCGCCTGCGCCACAAGTTCGTCGCTAAGCTCCGGCTCCACCGTAAGGCCGGGCTCCATCCCTTCCGCGTACTGTCTTTCCACTTCTTTTTTATAAAAATCCGCTGTCTTGTCAAAAATTTCCACGCAGTCTTTCTGCAGGGAAAGGCCCTCATAAAAATTCCTTACATAAGAAACGGTTACATCCCCGCTGCCTCCGCCGCCTTTCACATAGTCAAAAGTTCCTTTGCCGAAAAGCGCTACTTTGGCGCCCCTTTCCAAAGGCAGAACCCCCTGTTCGTTCTTTAAAAGAACCATGCCTTCCTTGGCCGCTTCCTTTGACAGCTCTATGTGCTCTTTTGACGCCGTAACCCTTGTCCCGTTTTCACCTAAGCCAACCCCGGGCTGAAAACGGCTCCTGACCCATTTTCCCATTTGAAATCTCCCTTCTTCTTTGTAATATCCTCTTCTAGCGGCCGCCTGTGAACGTTTCTTGTTTTCCTTAAAAACCACGCCCCACGATAACCGTTAAATATTTAATCCGGCTCATGGTTTCCCTTATGCATGTTCGCCCGGCCCGCTGCTCACATGAATTTATATGTACAAATTGGTTTACCCTTTCTTACGGATGAACTACCACCTTAATGGACTCGCTGCTCATCTGCATTTTAATGCCTTCCTCCAAATGCTCCAGATCGTAGCTGTGGGTAATCAGTTTCTTGATTTCCAGCCTTCCGGCATTGATCAAATTCACCGCTCTTTGATGGGTATCCGGATTGATGATGGAACCCACGATTTTCAGCTCCTTTTTGAACACGTCAAATAAGGGCAGCTGTACGGTTGAGCCTACGCCCGGCACGCTGAAAAACAGGATGGTAGCCCCTAATCCCGCCACCTCAAGGGCCTGCTTAGCCGTAATGGGATTGCCTGCACATTCGATTACAATGTCCACAATACCTTCCCCAAGGATTTCCCTGATTCTTCCCTGCAAATCCTCATGAATAGGATCAATCGCCGCGTCGGCTCCCACTTCAAGTCCAATCTGACGCCGTATCTCCACAGGCTCGCTTAAAATAACGCACCCTGCGCCGCAAAGCCTTGCCATCTGAACCATCAAAAGGCCAATGGTGCCTCCGCCGATCACGCATACGTTCTGCCCCGGCTTAATCCCCGCCAAATCTATCCCGTGAATCACACAGGCCAGCGGCTCCGCCATTGCCGCCACATCAAAATCAACGTCCTCATTGACCTTAAAACACTGTGACTGGGGACACACCGCATACTCCGCAAAACCTCCGTTGGTGTTAACCCCCAGGGCGAAAAGATGCTCGCAGTTCTGCTTATGTCCCATGCGGCAGGGCATACACGTTCCGCAATAAATATTGGGGTCTAAGGTCACATGGTCGCCCACTTTCACCTTTGTTACATTCGCGCCAACCTTCTCCACAATACCCGCAAACTCATGGCCTAACACCACAGGCGGCACCGCGTCCGCAGAACCCGGCTCTCCCCGGTAAATATGTACGTCCGTTCCGCAAATACCGCAGGTTTTGCTGCGCACCAATACTTCTTCCTCCCCCAGCTCGCCAATCTGCATTTCGCGAACCTCAAATTTCGGACTTGCATCCGCCCCTAAAAAAAATGAACCCTTCATGCCGTCTCCTTTCAGACTTTCGTATGTTATCAATAATACCTGTCAAAATCATACCATACCAAAGCCCCGTCTTCAAGCGACATAAGGGTTCTTTCAAATCTATTTTATATCATATTCATTCCGGTCATTGTTCTGTCGCCGCCGCGGCCGTCACTTCATCATCTCCAACACCATCTGCGCCGTTTCCACCATATTCGTGCCGCTGTCCATGCTGCATTTTTGTATGTATCTGTGGGCTTCCTCCTCCGTCATGTGGTTGCGCCTCATCAATACCGCCTTGGCGTCCCTGATAAGCTCCGCGTCCTTTTCGCTCCGCTCTTTGGGCTTTGCCCTTCGTTTTCTTTTCCTTAGCTCCATGGCCTGAATCATCATATTGATGGTGCCAATCAGGTCGTGTATTTTTATCGGCATGGTCAGGCACACAACGCCGCTTCGCGTCATGCTCTCGCTTATTACCTGACTGGAAGCCATCAACAATATTTCAAAGCCGGCGGGAAGATATTCTTGCAGCTGAGAATACATCATATCTGCCATTTTGTACCCGCAGATAACGATCCCATCGTTTAAGTTATCTGCAAGCGCAAGTACCTGTGCACCTGTTATGCAGGCTCCGGCCACCGAAACACCGTTTCTGACCAGAACATTTTTCATATTTTTCGCGTCCTCTATTTTAGGGAGGGCAACAATCACACTGGTCATGTGCACACCTCCTTGCCTTATGCATTTTTACATTACAGTCAATAATATGAATCAACCCCACATATTACTGCCGTTTTAAAACAATACAAATTCATAAAAAAGTATTCTTCCCGGCAGATTAAAATTGATTCAAATACTGATTAATCTCCCAATCCGTAACCTGGGAACGGTAATCCGCCCATTCCGCCTTTTTTGCCTCGATATATTTTTGCGATACATGCCTGCCTAAAGCCTCCTGGATAAATTCGTCCTCCTCAAGGGCATAAACAGCCTCTATCAGCGTACCCGGTATGGCCTCAATGCCAAGCTCTTTCTTTTCTTCCTTAGACATTGCAAAGATGTTGCGGTCAACGCTTGCCGGCGGATTAATCCGCCCCGCAATGCCGTCCAATCCTGCCCTTAAGCACACTGCCAGCGCCAGATAAGGGTTGGCCGAAGGATCAGGGCACCGCAGTTCAATCCTTGTACCTTCCCCCCTTATGGCCGGAATGCGGATTAAGGGGCTTCTGTTGGTAGCGCTCCATGCAATGTAAACCGGCGCTTCATAACCGGGAACCAGCCTTTTGTAAGAATTTACCAGAGGGTTTGTAATCGCCGTCATTCCCTTCATGTGTTTCATAATGCCGCCGATGAAATAGTATGCTTCCTTACTTAAGCCAAGCGCATCCGACGGATCGTCAAAAATATTCTTTCCGTCCTTTGACAAAGACATATTGATATGCATTCCGGAGCCGTTCACGCCATATTTAGGCTTAGGCATAAAGGTTGCGTGCAGTCCGTGCCGCTTGGCAATCGTCTTGACCGCCAGCTTAAAGGTCATAATGTTATCGGCTGTGGCCAAAGCCTCATCATATTTAAAATCAATCTCATGCTGGGCGGGGGCCACCTCATGGTGGGAAGCCTCCACCACAAATCCCATATCCTCCAGGGTCAGCACCATATCCCGTCTTGCGTTCTCTCCCAAATCCAAAGGCCCTAAGTCAAAGTATCCGGCCTTCTCATGGGTGAGGGTGGTAGGCATGCCGTTTTCATCTGTGTGGAACAAGAAAAATTCACATTCCGGCCCCACCTCAAATTTGTATCCCATGCTCTTTGCCTCGTTTACGGCGCACTTTAAAATATATCTTGGGTCTCCCTCAAAAGGCTCCCCGTTCGGGCGGTATACATCGCAAATCAGCCTGGCCACCTTGCCCTGCTGGGGTCTCCATGGGAAAATTTCCAGAGTGCTTAAATCCGGATATAAATACATATCCGACTCCTCAATCCGTGCAAAGCCCTCAATGGAAGAACCGTCGAACATGCACTGGTTATCCAGCGCCTTTTCCAGCTGGCTGGCCGTAATCGCCACATTTTTCAGACATCCAAATATATCCGTAAACTGCAGCCTGATAAACTCCACATCCTCATCGCTTACCAGTGCCATAATATCTTCTTTTGAAAAATTTTTTCTCATAACTTTTCCATTCCTTTCTCCGGTTTTTAATCTCTTCATTCCCTTTCTATTTTAGTTTACTAAAGCATGCCCGAAAAATACCTCCTTCCGCCCACACGACATGATGGGCAAAAGACTTTTTCATATAGGTAAAAGGCGCCCCTATACCAGCGGTTCACTCCACTGCTATAAGAACGCCTTCGTTCCGTATAATGATAACAGGCTCCCTGCCCCTTTGTCAATACCCATAAAGTTTCTAACGCAACATGGCATAAATCCCTGCCATAAATAATAATATGATAAAAAGAACGTAATGGGGATAGCCTATGAGCTCCAAAACCAAAATTGTTGTACTTCATCTGAAAGAATTAATATATACCGGCCTGTTTGCACTGCTGGGAATATTATTTATCATTCTCCTTATCATTATGTTTGTACCAAAGGATAAAAAGCAGGAGCCTACTGTGGAAGCGCCCTCCGCCGTCTATGTACCGGGTATCTATACCACATCCCTGGTTTTAAACGACAATACGGTGGACGTGGAGGTTACCGTGGACGAAGCCAACATCAACGATATCCGTATCGTAAATCTGGACGAAGCCGTGGCAACCATGTTTCCGCTGTTAGAGCCTTCCTTTGACGAGCTGGCAAATCAAATTTTAAAGAACCAGTCATTGGATAACATTACCTATGCGGACGACAACAAATATACCTCCATGGTTTTATTAAACGCCATTAAGTCCTCACTTGGCAAGGCGGCAGCTCCTTCACCCTCCACAGGCCCCTCCGCTTCGCCTTCCCCTACATAAGACCCTGCCAATCCGGCCGCCATCCACAACAAATTCCAAAGGCGCAGAACGCTGCTTTCTTATGAGCCTTCCGGGAAATGCAAAGTCCTGGGCCAATAATTACCGAATACCTACGGTTCACCGGATTGCAGGATATAAAACCTCAAGCTGACAAGACGGTGAACTGCAGGGTATTTTTGCCGGCTATAAACGCCCGTCAAAAACCCGTGCAGGCGCATCTGCCCGGCTTATTGCCGGCAGGAATAAATCTCTAAAGCCGCTCTAATTGCTCCATCCATACTCTTACGCAGGCGTCGGAGGGCATCCGCAGATCCCCCCTTGGCGATACCGCCACGCTTCCCACCTTCGGGCCGTCCGGCAGGCAGGATCGTTTAAACTGCTGGGAAAAGAATCTTTTGTAAAAAATTTTCATCCACTTTAAAATAACGCCGTCCTCATACTGTCCTGCAAAGGAAAGCCTTGCAATCCGGTAAATCTTTTCCGGCTCAAAGCCGCAGCGCAGCATATAATAAAGAAAATAATCATGAAGATCGTAAGGGCCCACCAAATCCTCTGTCTTCTGAGAAATTACGCCGTCCACCGGCGGAAGCAGCTCAGGGCTCACCGGCGTATCCAGCACATCCAGCAAAATTTCTTTCAGTTTATCATTTTGGCAGGTATCCCCATAGTAGCGCACCAGATGACGCACCAGCGTTTTGGGAACCCCTGCGTTTACCCCATACATGGACATGTGGTCCCCATTGTAGGTGGCCCATCCCAAGGCCAGCTCCGACATGTCCCCGGTGCCAATCACCATGCCGTTTACCTGATTGGCGATGTCCATTAAAATCTGGGTTCGCTCTCTTGCCTGGCTGTTTTCGTAGGTTACGTCATGATTATCCATACTTTGGCCGATATCCTTAAAATGAACGCTCACCGCCTCCCTGATATCCACCTCTTTTAAGGATGCTCCTAAAATCTCCGTAAGCTTGCAGGCATTCTCATAAGTTCTGTCGGTGGTCCCAAAGCAGGGCATGGTAACGGCAGTCATATTTTCCCTGGCAATTCCCAGCATATCCAGGGTTCTTGCGCTTACAAGCAGCGCCAACGTGGAATCAAGTCCCCCGGACACGCCGATTACCACTTTTTTACACCCCGTATGTTCTAACCGTTTCTTAAGTCCCATAGACTGAATTGTCAAAATTTCATCGCAGCGCTTTTCCTTTTCCTCCTTCTTTTCCGGCACGAAAGGCATACGGGAAAAAGTGCGCGAAAGCTTTGTTTCCTCTTTTTTCAGAGCAAAAGACACAATCTGATAATCCTGGCAGTCGCCGCAGGCAAAGGTATTCATCCTGCGCCTTTCCATCCGCAGCTTATGGATATCGATATCCCCAAAAACTGTCTGATTTACAAACCGCTCCCCCTTGGCAAGCACGCTGCCGTTTTCCACAATCATATTGTGACCGCCGAAAACCAAATCCTGGGTGGATTCTCCCTCGCCGCTGCTGCAATAAACATATCCTGCAATCAGCTTGGCACTGGCGGATCTCACCAGCATTTCCCGATAAGTATCCTTATTTACCGTCTCATTGGAGGCGGAGAGGTTCACCAACAAGGTAGCGCCCGCCATGGCGTGGGAAATGCCGGGAGCGTCCGGCGCCCAAATATCCTCGCAGATTTCGCAGCCGATATAAAGCCCTTCCATTCCCTCGCCCTTTAACAGAATGTTTGTCCCAAAAGGGATCTCTTTCCCGTGAAAGGACACCCAAACAGCCTTTTTATTTCCCGCCCGGAAATGCCGGGTCTCATAAAATTCGCCGTAAGCCGGGATGAAGGTCTTGGGAATCATACAAAGCACCTCTCCGTCGTGAACCGCCGCCGCCACATTATAAAGCTTTCCCTCTCTCTCAAAGGGCAGCCCCACAAACACCAGCGCATCCTTTCCCCGGGTAAATTCCGCGATCCTGATAAGTTCTTCCTTGCAGGAGGAAAGAAGTCTTTCCTGTAAAAACAAATCCTCGCAGGTATAAGCGCTTATGCAAAGCTCGGGAAAGACTATCACCTTCGCCCCTTCCTTCGCCGCCTCCTCGATTCCCCGGCAAATCTGTTCTCCGTTAAAAATTGTATCCGCCACCTTCACCTTCGGCGTAACGGCCGCCACTTTGATAAACCCGTGCTTCACTTTAAAACCCTGCTCCTTTCCATGTGCCGTATACTCAAATTTCCTGCGCGTATATCCCGGCCCATTTTACCCTGCGCTCTCGAAAAATATCCCCGGAAATTTTAAGTATGCGGTATCAGCCCCTGAATTATCTGCTTTTTTCCAGTAATTCCTTCAACTCTTTCACCGAAAACCGATAAGCGGTGTTGCAAAAATGACAATTCACCTCAATGTCTTTGTTCTCGGAAATCATTTCTTTGATTTCTTTTTTGCCAATGCTGATAATTGCCCTCTCCACACGCTTTTTATCGCAACCGCAGTAAAACCGCGCGGGCATGGTATCTACAATCTCCAAATCCAGCCCTTTTAAGAGCATTCCCAGCATTTCCTCCGGGGTTTTTCCTTCATCGAGCACATTTGTCACGGAAGAAAACGCCGACAGATTTTTCTCCAGAGCCGTGATCACCTTATCCTCCGTAAAAGGCATCAACTGCACGATAAATCCCCCCGCCTGCCTCACCGTGTTGTTCTTTTCCATCAAAACGCCCAGCCCCACACCGGACGGCACCTGCTCCGATGTGGCAAAATAGTAGGTGAGATCCTCCGCAATTTCCCCTGTCTGTAAGGCAGTCTGCCCCACATAAGGCTCTTTTAAACCCAAATCTTTCACTACCCGGAGCATTCCGCCTCCCACTGCTCCCCCCACATCCAGCTTGCCTGAGGCGTTTGGCGGCAGCATTACCTGAGGATTAATCGCATAGCCCTTTACATTTCCCTGTCCGTCGGCGGTAACCGTCATTCCTTTCACCGGACCATCCCCGCTTATCTGTAAGGTAAGCAAATCCTTTTCGCCTTTTAACATAGCGCCCATCATCACGCCGCCTGTCAATAGCCGCCCTAACGCCGCGCTTACGACAGGGCTGGTGTCATGAGCTCTTCTTGCCGCCTCCACCAAGTTTTTAGTGGTTGCCGCAAAGGCCCTTAACTGAGCCCCTGCCGCTGTTGCCCTTACAATATAATCCGACATCATTTAATAACCATGCTCCTTTCCAAACCTTAGCATTTGCGCCTGAGGGCAAAATTTCATACCGGGATTTTGCTATTTTTCATACGGCGGACGCTTCTCCTTCCCCCGCTCTCTGGCCGCCACGTAAATTCTCTCGCTCATCTCGCCCGGCTTGTCATGGGTATCCGCATCCAGACAAAGCACCGCTTCCATCCCTGCCCTTTCCACAAACCCAAGCATTTTATCAAGGGTATATCCTCTTTGCAGATGGGTTTCCGTAAACCGGCGAAACAGCTCTCCCTTTTCCTGCTTTACAAATATTGTCAGGTCATACTCGTTCATTTTCTCCTGCTCATGGTAAAAGTTCTCCCAAATAAAACTGCAGGTTTCCCTGTTTTCCGCAATCGTCGTATCTCCTATCACCTTTTCATATTTATATACCGTATTAAAATCAAAGATAAAAAGGCCGCCCGGATATAAATAATTATTCACAAGAGAAAACACGCCTTCTATCTCATCATCCTCCAAAAGATAATTGAGGGAATCGCAGACGCTAATCACCGTCCCAACGGTACCGTACAAATTCAAATCCCGCATGTCCTGACAAAGATAAAGGATTTCGCTTCCGGATTTCTCCTTTTTTTCAAAAGCCTCCCGAAGCATATCCTCAGAATTGTCTACGCCAATCATATCGTAGCCCTTTGCATATAAAAGCTCTGTCAGCGTGCCTGTTCCGCAGCCTAAATCCAACACCAGATTCCGCTCCGCCTCCAAAGCTTCCTCCCGCGCCGCCGTACTTTCCGCCTCCGCCAAAGTTCCCTCCGCAAGGTTTAAATTGCCTGTTCTACTTGAAAGTCTTTCTTTCTCACCCAAGGGTTTTGAAATCCCATACTTTTCTATCAAATCTGACAAAAAATCCGCCCATGCCTCATAGGGCGTATCCTCCATAAAAATATCATACACCCCTGCAAAATCCGTATATGCCTCCACGGCCGCCTCCATCCTGAATATGAACCTTTCTCCACACTTCCAAACATGCCGCCTTAGAAAATCTTCATCTCGTTTTCACACTTCCCTACATGCCGCTTTGCGGCACAAACAATGTGTAAGAAGAATGACCGTCAGGGCATTCTTCTAAATGTGAAGTCTTAGAATTTCTTAGTCCGCGTTTTCTGACGCCTTAGAACTTCTCTTCACACTTCCCGACATGCCGCCTTGCGGCACAAACAATGTGCGAAGAATGCCCACCTGGGCATTCTTCTAAATGTGAAGTCTTAGAATTTCTTAGTCCGCGTTTTTTGCGGACTTAGAAATTCTCTTCACATTATTATTCGCCAAGCTTCATGGCAATCACAAAACCGATTCCAAAAGTTACCACGCTGACCAAAATCCCAGGCACTGTGATTGTCCCAACATCTCCTAACAGGAAAATAGCGAACGGAGACGCCACAATCAATCCGATGATAGCCCAATATGCCTGAATAGGGAACTTTTCAAAAATAATTTCAATCAGCTTTGCAATGGCAAATACGCCTACCACAATGCCAATCCCCATAGGAACCAAAACGCCGCAGCCCTGCAAAATACCGGCAATATCAAAGGCCACCAGCGCCGTAACAAAATTTTTAATTGACGCTACAATTGGATTATAATATCCCATCAGCAACAGCATCATAGAACCGCTCACGCCAGGGATTACCATAGTAGCGGAAGCAATAACGCCCACCACAAAAAGTTTTATCACGGACCAAAGACTAAAGGACAGGTCGGCGGCAGCGCCCTCCTTTTCCCCTATGGCAGCCATTCCTACCACAATAGCAAAAAAGAGCAGAAAAGGAAGTATATAACTTACTTTTATTCCTTTTCCCTTCACCTTCTTGCAGACAGCAGGAAGCCCTCCCACAATCAGTCCTATAAACAGACAGTTGGTCTGCAGCGGGAAATGCTCAAAGGCAGGTTCAATAATAAAAGACAGCCCTACAAGGGCAATCCCCATCCCTATGGCAATGGGAATCAAAAATTTCAGGCTTTCTTTCAATTCCTTAAATAAATGGGTAACGCTGTGAATCAGCTTATCATAAATCCCCATGGAAACCGCCATAGTCCCTCCGCTGACGCCGGGAATAATATTGGCTGTTCCCATCACAATACCTTTTAATATGTTTCGAATCATTTTTTGCCTCCATGCTATTTCAAATAATCTTCTAAAAATGAAACCAGTTTCTCCATCTGCTCATCCGTACCGATGCTGATGCGCAGATAATTGCTTATTCTTTTCTTATCCCAATGCCTTACATAGATATTATTTGCCTTAAGGGCAAGAAAAATATCCTTTGCAGACGCCTTTTTGTGGCTTACAAACAGGAAGTTGGCCTTTGAATCGGCAAAGGAAAATCCAAGCCTTTTTAACTGCTCCTTTGTCCACTCCCTGGTCTTTACAATTTTTCCCACTATCTCCTTAAAATAGGCGTCATCTAAAACAGCCGCCGCGCCCATTTCAATCACAGGCGTATTCATGGTATAGGAATTATAAGAAAACTTTACGTCCTTTAAATAGCGGATCAATTTTTCATCGCCAATGGCAAAGCCAATCCGCGCCCCCGCCATTGCACGGGATTTTGAAAAAGTCTGCACTACAAGCAGATTGTCATATTTACAAATCAATGGGATTGTGCTTACGCCCCCAAAATCCACATAAGCCTCATCCACAATCACTACGCTGTCAGGATTGGCTGCAATGATCTCCTCAAAAAAGTCCACATCCTCAAGCACCCCTGTAGGCGCGTTGGGATTTGGAATCACAATTCCCCCGTTAGGCGTCAGATAATCTTCTTTCTTAATGCAAAAATCCCCGTCAAGAGCGCAGACCTTGTAAGGGATCCTGAAAAGCTGTGCCCACACATCATAAAAGGAATAGGTGATGTCCGGAAACAAGATTTGCCTGTCTCCATTAAAAAAAGTCATAAAGGCCATGGCAAGCACATCATCCGAACCCACGCCCACAAATACCTGCTCAGGCTTCACGTGATAGTAATCCGCCAACACATCCACCAGCTTTTTTGCATCCATGTCAGGGTAAAGGCGAAGCTTCCCATAATCCATTTTTTCCAGGACTTCCTTCATTTTAGGGGAAGGGGGATAGGGGCATTCGTTGGTGTTGAGCTTTATGACGTCTTGTATTTTAGGCTGCTCCCCCGCTACATAGGGCTCTACCCTCCGCACATTTTCTTCCCAGCTCATTTCATCCTCCTTGTTGTAAGTCTTCGTTGCTTCTTACGGCCCGGGGCCGCTTGCGGAAACATCGGGACAATATTCCATAAATCCGAACATCAGCCGGAATTTACAATTACTGCCAGACCCTATGGTAACATTATAAAGGCCCGGCCGCAAGCACAATTCGTCCTTTCAACCATATCTTTAACATTTCCTTGATAAACTATAAATCATTTTACGCCTTATAAGGTTATGCCCTCCACTCTTGTGCCAGAAGTCTATATTCCTTTGCTTCTTCGGGCAGGTTCATTTTATCATAACACCCGGACAGCCTCATAAGAGGGAGATCTCCGCCGGAGTGAATATTCAGGATACTTTGTGTTTCATATGCCGCATTATAATACCAGATGGCCGCTTCCTGATATTCCTTTTGCTCAAAATAGTATTCTCCCAGTTCAAAACATACCTCGCTTACACTCTCGCTTGCCACGTCCTTCATGGCATAGCGGTACATTTTCAGGTAATCTCCACGCATTCTCGCCGCTTTCACCACAATACAGAGAGCCTCTTTCATTTGATCCGGTCCGGTTTCTTCCCCATCCGCTATTTGTGTAAAATAGTCTTCCGCCTCCCTGAAATTTTCCGGCGTTCCGGAAATCATCAGCTCCCTTGCGAACATATTTTTAAGCCTCTCTGACAGCTCCCCGCCTTCTTTCACTATTTTATGAAAAATCTCTAAATCTCTTCCGGTATGGCTGCCCTCCGGCAAATGGGTAATTTCTATGTCGCTGTCAAACACGATTGGAGAAAGGCGCACTGTCTCATGGACCGGTTCTATCCAGCAGAAGGTGCGCAGTCTCTTAAACAGCTTAGGGCGCAGCTCCTTATCATAATTGTACACCGTCCCAAAGGCAAGCTGGTTCCCGTAATACATCTGCACAATCTCAATCTCCGGCATAAGGTTTTCCTTTAATATTCTGAACTTTTCACGGTTGCCCTCATCCAAAACCTCATCCGCATCGGCTGAATAAATGTAATCGCAATTTGCTTTTGAAAAGGAAAAATTTCTTGCCGCCGCAAAATCCTGGGTCCATGTAAAATCATAAATTTGATCCGTATATCTGGCGGCTATCTCCTTTGTCCTGTCCGTAGAGCCTGTATCCACAATAATAATTTCATCCGCCAAATCTCCAATACTGTCAAGACACCTTGCTAAAATCTTTTCCTCATTCTTTACAATCATACATAAACTGACCGTAATCACCGCTTTTATCCTCCTGTTTTTGTAAGTATATTATTACTGTTCACGGCCTGAAGGCCGCTCATAGTAACAGCATATTCATTGACAACAATGGTTTCATACGATATAGTGTTCCTGAATACCGAATTTTACGAAATAATGTAAATGCGCGGGCCTGCCGGATGGTTACAGCAAAGCATGCATTTACACATATGTTAATTATAGCATATCGTAACCGACATAACAAATTTCTGCTTCCGATTCTTGCAGGCGCCATAGACGAAAAGCTTTTGCAAGACCGAACGCGAAATTTCCAATGTCATTCCATATAAATTTTGCAAAGAACAGGAGCAATTACCATGAAAAACATGTCGAGGACCAGACTAACCACAAAGGCAGTCCAGGGCTTTTTTACCACTTGGGCGCTTATGAAAGCAAGCCGTATGGAACCGGGAAATATTTTAACCCTTGTCTTCTTTCTTTTCAGCTTTTTCTTTTATTGTCATGTAGACAATTGTTATGTGGATGAACACAAATATCAGTCTGATCCTGGGAAAAGCCGAAGGACAACTGTGACGGCAGTGGTCATTTCCATTATTTTCACTGTTTTATATATGGCCGTAGATTATCCAAGATATATAGAAACTCTAACCAGCCATTTATTCCGGACGGGCATCATTGTTTTCACCGCTCTGGGCTTTGCATTCCTGTTTTATCACATACTCATTTTTCTCTTTTCCTATACGGGAGATAAGGTTCTCCTTCGCAGCATACTTTTTACGGAGCCTTACGATCCTGCCAAACCGGTTTCCGCCGTCCGCTGTCGTTTCTCATGGCTTTCTAAAGTCTTAACTTTTTTGCGTTCCTTTTATGTAAGGCATACGGCCCTCTGCGCATTTTTGCTTTGCTTCGCTTTCTGGTTTCCTTATTTTCTCTATCAGTATCCGGGCGTCATGACCCCGGACAGCATCAATCAGTTTGAGCAGGTGCTGGGCGTTATCCCTTACAGCAATCATCATCCCTGGGTGCACACCCTTTTCATTAAGCTTTTCTACCATATCGGCTACACGCTCACCGGCAGTATGCTGATTGCGCTTTCCTTTTATACCTTTTTTCAAATGTGCGTCCTTGCTCTTAGTGTAAGCTATTTGATAAGCACTATGAAAAAGTACTGTGTCAGAACCCGTATCTGCCTTCTGGTAACGCTGTTTTACGCGCTGATTCCCTATCATGCGGTTCATGCCGTTACCATATGGAAAGACGTTCTTTTCGCCGCCGCCATATTAAGTCTTGGCTGCTCCTGCTTATGTCTGCATAGAAAGAGCAGTATACTCCATCTGTGTATTTTTGCCCTTTCGGGGCTTGCCATGTGTCTGTTTCGCTCCAACGGCTGGTATGCGTTTATTCTCTGCCTCCCCTTCTTTCTCTTTTATTTCAGAAAAAAAGCCTGGGTTATGCTTCCTGTCATTTTAGGGATTTTTCTGTGTGCAATTATCATAAAATATCCCGTTATGAAGGCCTTTAAAGTAGCTCAGCCGGATTTAGTCGAGTCTCTTGCCATTCCAACCCAGCAGATTACCGCCGTTATCTGTAACGACCGCGATCTTACGGAGGAAGAGAGAGATTTTATCGAAAACGTAGTGGATTTGACCTATATTAAAAAGCTCTATGATCCATCCTACGCCGATAATATCAAAGAACTGGTCAGGGCCGGAAATCAGGATTATCTGGCAGATCATAAATGGGATTTTTTTAAGCTTTGGTTAAAGCTTGGACTGCGTTATCCGGGCGATTACATGACAGCCTACATTCGCCAGACCTACGGTTACTGGTATCCGGACTCCTTTTATCCGGTAGCTGATGTGGAAGGCGTGAGCGCCACATCCTTAGGCGTATCCCATACACCTCTTATTGGCGGCCCTTTGGTGATAAAGATAAAGGAAATATCTATAAAGCTTGGGGGGATGCTTCCCCTGTACGGCCCTCTTTGGAGTATGGGCGTCATTTGCTGGATACTTATCTTCTGTATCGGCAACGCCTTTGTAAGATCTGAAACCCAAAAGCTGATTTTTTATCTGCCAAGCGTGGCCGTGTGGCTTACCATTTTAATTGCAACCCCTGTTGCCTCGGAATTTCGCTATGCCTATTTTATGGTTTTTTCCCTGCCATTTTATATCATTACCTCCCTGCTTATGCTGCATCATAATGCAGATGAAAAGAAATGACGGACGCCCGTGTGCATAAAAAATGAGCTGGCCTTTCGGCCAGCCTTATATCTAATCCTGAGGCGTGAAACGCGCATCCTTTTCATTTATACTTTTACAAAACCTTAGACAGGAAATCCTGCAATCTCTCACACTTAGGGTGATTAAAAAATTCTGCGGGCGTATTTTCCTCCATAATATTGCCTTCATCCATAAACAATACTTTCGTTCCAACTTCCCGCGCAAAGCCCATTTCATGGGTCACAACCACCATTGTCATGCCCGATTCCGCAAGCTCTTTCATAACATCCAAAACTTCTCCTACCATTTCCGGATCAAGAGCCGAAGTGGGTTCGTCAAAAAGCATTACTCTTGGATTCATGGCAAGAGATCTCACGATGGCAATTCTCTGTTTTTGTCCGCCGGAAAGCTGACTGGGATAGGCGTCCGCCTTTTCTTTAAGTCCCACCCTTGCAAGAAGCTTTAACGCATTTTCCTTAGCCTCCTCTTTTCCCATAAGCTTTAGCTTTACGGGGGCTAAAGTGATATTATCCATAATGGAAAGGTTATTAAACAGGTTGAAGTTCTGGAACACCATCCCCATGTGCTCTCTGATTTTATCGATATTTACTTTAGGATCCGTAATAAGCTGACCGTCAAACCAGATTTCACCGGAGGTAGGCGTCTCTAAAAGATTCAAGCAGCGCAAAAAAGTACTTTTTCCCGAGCCTGAGGGACCCACAACTACTATCTTTTCTCCCTGATGCACATGATAATTGACCCCCCGCAGCACATGATTCCCTTCAAATTCCTTGTGCAGTTCCTTAACGATTATCACTTTTACGCAGCCTCCTTTCCAGTTTATCCAGTAAAATTGTAAGTATTTTAATAATGACAAAATAAATAACGGCTGCTCCTATCAGCGGCATAAACGGCTCATAGGTCCTTGATGAAATTTGATTTGCCATTCTTGTAAGATCCGTAAGACTTACATAACCCACAATTGCCGTCTCCTTAAGAAGAACGATAAATTCATTTCCAATAGGAGGAAGCACATTTTTAATTGCTTGTGGAATGACGATATAGAGCATGGTCTGCGCTTTGTTAAGCCCAAGAGAACGGCCCGCTTCCGTCTGTCCTTTATCCACCGCCAAAATACCTGCACGTACAATTTCCGCCACATAAGCGCCACTGTTAATACCGAATGACAAAACGGCAACCAAAGTACCGTTTTTACAGCTTTTCATAATGATAAACCACATAATCAAAAGCTGCAGCACGGAAGGCGTTCCCCTGATCACATCTATGTAAATATTGGAAATCACCGTCCAAATGGTCTTTTTCCCACTCCTGCCGGTAGAGAGCTTCATAAGGGCTAACACCGTACCAATCAAAAGGCCCAGAATCGCCGCAAAGAAAGCAATCTCAAGCGTAACGCCAAGCCCTTCTATATAAAGCTTCCACCTGTCAGATGAAACAAACGCCATCTGAAACTTTTCAGCCGTTTTCTCAAACCATGCCTGCATATCATAAGTTCCTTTCTTTTTTTAACGCGGCGGGCAGGGAGAAACTCTTTCTTCCCTGCCCGATTCAACGCTGACATGCAAAGCACGACTGCGTTTGGTTACTACATTTTCAAACTCTCTAATACCTGGTACTTGAAGTTTTCGTACAAATAACTAGTTCTCAATATAAGTTTCAACCAATTTATCAAAGGTTCCGTCCGCCTTAATTTCCGCCAGAGCCGCATTTACCTGATCTGCCAAAGCCGTATCTCCCTTAGGCATTGCAACTGCATACTCTTCCGGCTCAAAGCCAAATTCCGCTCCGTCAATCGCCGTAAGCTGTCCTTCAAACTTGCTCGCAAACACAAGGGCAGGATTCTTATCAATAATAACGCAGTCAAGCTTTCCGTTAATCAAATCGTTTACTGCGTCCATTCCCTTGTTGTACTGGGAAACCTTAGAATCCGCAATGTCGTCTGACGCAATGAAATCTCCTGTTGTGCCAAGCTGTACGCCGATTGCCTTTCCTTCAAGGTCTGCCGCAGCCGCAATCTCCGATCCTTCGGGAAGGATTACATACTGAACCGCCTCATAATATGCATCCGAAAAATCAACGGACTTCTGCCTCTCCTCGGTAACGGTCATACCTGCAATAGAAACGTCAACCTTGCTGCCAATAGAAGCTACTAAGGAATCAAACTCCATGTTTTCCACCTGAACCTCTACGCCAAGCTTCTCGCCAATCGCTTTGATAAGAGCGATGTCAAAGCCGTCCGGTTCCCCGTCGTCGCCTACATACTCAAAAGGCGGGAATTCCGCATTAGTGCCTACCGTAAGAACGCCGTCCGCTAACGCCTCCGACACATCCCCTGCCTCTGCGTCAGCTTCCGTCTCCCCTTCCTCGGCTTCCGGTTCGGACTGTGTATCCGCCTCATCCGCTTCCGGCGCTTGTGCTTCGTCCTGGGCCGCTTCGTTTTCCGTGCTCTCCGCCTCGGCCGCATCCGATGTTGTTTCCGACGCATTACCGCCGCCACAAGCTGTGAGCAGGCTCATTGTCATCACTGCCGCGAGTAAAAGTGCTATCAATTTTTTCATAACTGCTCCTCCATTTTTATGCATAATTATGCATTAATTTTATAAACAACTACGAGTCTATCACTTTCATTGCTTAAAATCAAGACCTTTATTGTTTTTTTAATCGATCAGAGACGGCGTTATAAAACCACAGTCATTTCTTTAGCGATGTAAACGGTTGCATTCTTTGGATCCTTGCGCACAACAAGGGCTTCCTCCTCTCTTCCCACTCTGAAAAGGCCCGGCTTGATACAATATCGGTTGGTATACGCTTTTTCCACCATCTTTTCCGTTATCTTTATGGTGTATACGTCTTCTTCCGGCCCAACCAAGCAGCGTCCTAAGTAAATCATCCTGCCTTCACCATCATCATTATAAACTTTGACGCTGTTTCTCAAATAAAACAGCCAGAGCAGCATTCCCGCAATTAGTACCAACACGCCCGCCGTTACCGTGATCATTCTCACCATGGGATTTGCAAAAATACCATTTCTTTTTTCAGTCTGTCCTACCTTATACCGAATTTCTTCCATGGCCTGCTTCTTAGGCAGCGCCGCCTTTTTTGTTTCTTTCCTTATTGTAGGGGAAGGCGTCGTGGATGGATCGGGCTTATCCTCCAGCGCTTTCTCCTCCGCTTTCTTTCCCCCGCTCCTTACGGGTTCCCGTATTTGTTCGGATCCGGCGGACGTATCTTCATCGGCTTTGCGTGGCGAACCTTCTTTTTTGGGGGTCGGTTGTATAGTTTCCCTGTTTTGTTCCGGTAAAATTTCCTCGTTTTCAGATGTCCCGGCATCCGATTTATCCCCCGGTTTGTCGTCTGAGCCATCGTCCGGTTTATCGGCAGGCGTCGGATGTGACGTGGGATTTTCAGACGCCGCGGGGCTTTGAGAAGGAGTCGGGCTTGCTGACGCCGTGGGTTTTACAGTTTCTTTCAATATATTATCTACCGGAATTTGGCCGGTAAGCCCGCTCTCATCCACATCCTTATTTTTCAGCCTTACCCTGACCGAATAATCGCCGTTTTCTTTTACCTGAATTTCATCGCCGCTTCCCATCTGATTCCCATGCGCGTCCTGCCAGATATAAGGGTTGCTGTCAAGCGCTAACTTTCCCCCTGTCAAATCCTTAAGCTCTACCCGCAAGGTAACCTGCTCCGCCGTGCCCTTTGTCTCGTTGGTGATAATCAAATGCCCGCAGGGCGCGTCCTCCCCAAGGCCGCAGGCCAGCTCATAGCCGTCAACGTCCCTGTCGCATTCTATCTCGTAGGAATCTATTTCGTCCTCTCTCCGGCCGCAGTTTAACTCGTAACGCTCCACGTCCGTATCTTCTTTTCCACAGCCTTTTTCGTAGCCTTCCACCGTTTTATCATCTTTTCCGCAGATTACCGCCTGATACCTGTGCATTATAGGCGCCATAAAGCCGCACTGCTGACAGTAACTAAAAGTCGAATCCTTTTTTCCTTCATCACAGCTGCCATGCTCCGCCTTTCCTTCCACCCTTACAAAGGTCGTCTCCCCATGACCGGCAAAGCATCTGCCCGTCTCCGTTCCAACCACATTCCCCGGTGTGTAGCTTATCATGCACGATCTTTCCTCATAACAGCTATCCTGATGCTTGTGGCAGACCGGTTCGCTATAGCACCCTCCGCCGTCCACAGCGTTTCCCTGATGCTCATGATAAACTTCCTTTCCATAACAGCCGCCGCCAGTGTCCTCGCTCCCCTGATGGGTGTGGTATACGGGCTTCGTGTAACAGCCTCCGCCGGTACCTGCGCTCCCCTGATGCTTATGTTCTATCGCCAGCGTATAGCACCCTCCCAAAGTATCCGGCTTCCCTATATGACGGTGATATATGTCAGTGACCACCTTTTTAGGGGCCTGGTTCAGTTGCGCGCTCACGCCGTTTGCGTCGCTGTCTCCCGTACTTTCCCGTTTTTCTGTCCCATATACCGGCATTGCCATGCCGCAAAGCAGGGAAAGGGCGGCGAGAACAAGAATAACGCTTCCACACTTTTCCTTCCACTTAGAAAATCTTTTCTTCATTTTTTCTCCATTTCTTTCCGGATATCATCCCGGAATGTATACATACTTCTTTTGGACGCCCGTGTGCATAAAAAAACTGCCCATGGAATCTCCACAGACAGTTCACCTGTACATAATTCATTCTTCATTTGGTTGGATTTTCTAAGCGGTAAGTGCATTTACTATATCACACCTATTTCCCCTTGTCAAACTTTTTTTCCACCAGCTTCAACGTCTAAAAAGTAATCCCCTAACCCCTTTTCCAATCTTTTGCTGCACCCAGGCAATGATCAGAGGCAGCCCAATTCCGGCCAACAGGTAAAGCCATTTGCTGGCCTCCGATCCCCCTGCCAGGTAAACAAAATTGATTTCGCTATAAAACATTTCCCTGTCAAATTCCTTACACACAGGCGTATATAAGCTGCAAAGATAATACATTTCTTTCACCAGCATAAAGCAGGCAGTATGATGCATCATAACCGCAAACGTATTCCTTCCAATATAAGACAGCTTTCCTGCCAGATAAGGAATGACGCTTATAATCTTTGCAATCCGAAGCCAAAAAGCAATCCCCGTGGCCACCGTCAGATAGGGAATAAAAGGGCCGTTTGCAAAGCTGCTGACCCACACCGCGCTGAAAGCCAGCCCTCCGCACAAAATCGTAATCAAAACCTGAATCCCCATCACAATCAAAAAATAAGGTCCATCCTCCAGCCTGTCCCACCGCTCTAACTTTTCCCGGTAAATTCTTCCCATCTGAAATCCGGGCATCATAAAAAGAAGCCTTCCCGGCAGCTTGTAATATCCCCACACATGCCCGCCTATTGCCAGAATAACTGTCAAAATACCTGCCGTCAGGCACCCTGCAAAAATCAGCCATTCATAATTTAAATGCAGTAAAGATAAAACTTTTCGCATCAGCACATTGATAACCTCCAGCATAAAAAGCACCGGAACAAACCATGCGGGGAAATTGTACATAAACTGATGCCCGTCCAAAAAAGGAGATAAAAACAAGGTCCGAAAGGATATGGGTTCCCCGATGGAAAATCCCACCCCGTGCAAAATATGCGTCAGTATACCGTAAAAAAGATTCCACAAAAAATAAGGCAGCAAAAGAGTCCTGCATTTCCTCAGCAAATAACTGCCAATTCTCTCTTCCGCCTCTCTTTTATAAAAATATCCCGAAACAAATAAAAAAATAAACACATGAAAGGAATAATAAGGAAACAGTCCGCCTATGTCAAAAAGATTGTACCCCAGATGCCCCGCTACCACCAAAATAATCCCAATTGCGGACAAAATTCGAAACTCCTTATTTTCAAGAAAATTATTTTCTCGAAAATTGTTTTCTTGAAAAAATTCCCCCCGGAAATTATTTCCCTGAAAATTTTTCTCAGGAGAATGATTCTCCCCGGATCTTCTCTCCCTGAAACCAGTCATAGCGTCTCCTCCCTCTCTCCGCCCCACATAAAATTGCTGTCAGCCTACTAATTTATATGAGTTTATTTCACAGTACTTTAGGCTTCCTTTCATAAAACCGCCCAAAACATACTTCTGAACAAAAATTTGTATAAATTACGACAGTTTTTAGGAAAAGTATACCGTATAACATAAACTAAAACAAGATAAACAAGCATCAAATGGTTTCTATCCGGTAAATAAAATGTTATAATATAGATAAGACCGGAAAATGTAATTATTTCAGAAGGGAGCGGTACGATGACAACCTTAGAAACTACCATTTCTATGATGGAAAAATTGCCGGAAGCTGACCTGTTAAAAATACAGAATTTGATTAAAAAGCTTTTTTACCAGCACGAATATGAATCAGCTGATTTCGCGGTGGGTCAGGCATTAAAGCCTATGTCAAAAGAGGATTTCATGGAAGATATTATGGCTGCGGAAAACGATATTGCAGCCGGCAGATATAGAAACGCGAATGAGGTGTTCGATGAACTGGAACGCAGATATGGATTTTAAAGTCGTACTAACGAACAGGGCGGAAATACAGGCACAAAAAATTCTCGACTATATTGTTTATGAACTGAAAAATGTACAGGCTGCTTTAAGCGTTGAACAGGACATGAAAGATACCGTTGCAAGGCTTTCCTATATGGCGGGCAGCCTGAAACTATGTGATGACGCCAATTTACGCGCTTTAGGATACCGGACTATTCATTTTATACGGCACAAATATTTTATGATATATAAAATTGTTGATAACTGCGCATACGTTACCGGAATTTACCACGACTTGCAGGATTATGAGAACATTCTGCAATAACATTTTGACAATAGTCTTTACCCATATCTTCACAAACAGAACCCTCACTGGCAAAAAAGCATTGTACAATAAAAGCAAAAAATTTATAATAGCAATATGAACACGAAACATAAAAATCCACAAGACAGTCAAAAACAGAACGATTTTCCTATCACGAAATTTTTTCGGGCAAAAAAGGGCTTATTTCTTTTGCTTACCATATGCATTTGTACCGTTTTTTTAATGGCCTGCGGTCATTCCCGTCCGGCCAGGGCTCCCGGCTACACCCCCCTTAATTATTTGCTGAAATCAAGCCCTATTGCCTTTGACCGTTCTGCTTTAAATCAGATACCAAATAATCCCTTCCCTTCCTTAAGCGTGCCAACTTATATTACGAAGGTGGAGGATACTTATTTTATTGTAGACTGCTACAACAATCAGGTTATTTATCATGACAACTTAAGCGATCCCCTTTACCGGTGGCAGGTTATGACAAACGATATTTCCATGGGGCACACCTTAGCCAGCGACGGGGAAGTTTATCTGATTGACGATACGGAAAACAACCGCATTCTGATAATGGAAAAGGACAAGAATGTAAACGGGCAAACCGTTTTTGTCCCCACCCAGGAATTTTTGAACATTGGCAACAGGCCCCATTATATCATTTATGATGAATACACCGATACTTTTTATGCCTGGAGTTCCCAGAGCGGGGAAATGTTCCTCTTGCGCCATGCCAAAGGCGACCCCAGGGTATACCTGACGGACGTGCGTTCCATCCCTTCCCTTGCAGGTATTTATGTCCGCTCCTTCACCATCATAGACGACCGGATTTATTTTGTATCCGGCAATTCCAGTATCATCGAAGCGGATCTTTACACCTTTGAAATTCAAAAAGAATATCCGGTTTTGCCGGAGATGGCCGGAATGATACAGCTTACAAGGATTGAGGATTATTATTATATCACCATATCCACCGATATAACCGGTAATCAGGATTATGCTACCATGCTTCGTGTTCGGAATTTGGAGGATCTCTCCGACGGAAAATATGAGGATGTATACCACAATTTTATCGGCGGCGGCACGCCTTATTACATTACTCCCATTGAGGATAAGTGGTATCTCACCGAGCATCGCATTCCGGGGCACTCCATCTGGAGCTTTCAGGTGGAAGATAATACCATTACGAATGTGACGCCCATTTATTAACGCTATTGAAAATCGTCCGGTGCTTTCATGGTAACGTGCAGAGTCCGGTTAAAATTTAAAATGTTTCTGTTTAGAATTTCTCTGTTTCTGTCCCTGCTGTAAACGCGCCGCCTGTTGAACAATTGTCTTTGTATAAAAATATGGAAAGGACCTGCAAATGAAAAAACATCCTTTTGACTCTCTCATAAATGATAGTGCGGAAAAGAAGACCGGCCTGTGTGTCTTTTTGACTGTTCTGGTATTCTGTATTGCAACCGCCATAGCCCAGGGCACCGGCTTTTTTTACACGCCCCATTACACAAAGGTGTTGGTTTTAACCTGCCTTTTTGTGGCTTATACGGGACTTTTGTTTTATCTGAAATTATCCGATCGTCTAAACGAGGATGGTATCGTTTATATGATTATCCTTTTGGGGGTTCTTCTAAGGTGCGGTTACGTACTTTTATCGGGCCTTTATGACCGGCAGCATGATGCGGGCGCTTACACCGGCATGGGAACCGAATTTGTCAATCCGGGTCATATCGGTTATATTGAATATATATACAAATTTCACAAGCTACCGGATTTGAATCCTTACGAGCTGTTCGCCTACTATCATCCCCCGCTGCACCACATTATTTCTTTTCTCTGGCTGCAGCTCAACATTCTGCTGGGGGTGGCGGAGGATCTTGCTTTTGAAAATCTGCAAATCCTTCCTCTTTTCTATTCCTGCCTCTGCATGGTAGTTACCTGGAAAATACTTAAGGTTCTTGAGATAGAAGAAAAAGGGCTTTACATCGGGCTTGCTTTTATGGCCTTCCATCCCGCCACTATCGTGATGGCAGGAAGCGTCAACAATGATATGCTGACCATATTATTTATGTGTCTCACCATACTGGAATCTCTGAAATGGATTCAAAACAAAAATCTCTCCGGGCTGGTGAAGCTGGCTCTTTGCATCGGTTTTGGCATGATTACCAAGCTCAACTCCGCGGTTCTTGCCATTCCCCTCGCCATTATTTTTCTGATGCACTTTATTTCCGTTATCCGTTTAAGAAAAAAGAGCCATCTTTTTACATGGCTGAAAAATTACTGTATTTTTGCCGTCATTGTCGCCCCTATAGGCTTATGCTGGATTGTGCGGAATCTGATACGCTTTGGGGAAAAACCCGGCGTGCCTGTTCCGGGGGAAACCTCGCCCATGTACACCGCCCTTTACAGCCTCTGGGAACGGCTTGGCATTCCGGCCTTTTCCGACTGGAATTTTGCTTTCCCCTTCCACCCAATCAGTGCAAGGGCCTGCAACAACACCTGGGTCATTATGTTTCATACCTCTTTATTTGCAGAAGAATATCCTGCCAACTTATCCGATGTGCTTTTGATTTTATGTCAGATTACTTTTGTGCTGGCGGTCGTTTTTGGCGTTATCACCGCCTTTTTGCTGGTGGCGGTTTCTTTCCATAAAAATACCGGCCGGGAAAATTCCATTTTCCTTTTGACCGGTTATATCGTTATGTTGATTTCCTTTGCCGCCTTTGTGATTATTTATCCTTACACCTGCAGCAGCGATTTCCGCTATGTGGCAATCTGTCTGGTTTATGTTTCCATTGCTCTTGGGTTAGGCAATAAATACTACCTGCCCCCCGTATATGAACGGGAGGACGGCGTCTTGGCAAAGGTGAAATCCGTTTCCATGCACATCATCAACTGGGGGATTCTCATGATCCTTGCTTTCAGCACGGTTATTTATGCTTTTTGGGAACGTTGGTAGCCGCTTCTTTCAGCAGCTCTTTTTCCCGGAACCGCTCGATTTCCTGTTTTGCCTGGGGAGGCAGCGCTCCTGCAAAGGAATTTTTTTCCGCCGGATGGCTGCTTTGAAAATCCTGCAGTGCCTGGCTTGCGGCACGCTCCATTTCCACCTTAAGCTCTCTTGAGGAAATCAGCTTACAGCCCTCCCCTACGATGATAATCTGTTCAAGTCCGTCCGATGTGGCCACGGTCACATCATACTTTTTACTGTTTTCATGGGCAAATCTTTCAATGTACTGGTCGGCTGTCTCCGCTTCCTTTGTGTATACCACGTGAATATTATGGTAGTCCAGAGCTTCCGTGGGATGGCCTGCCAGACGATATGCGTCAAAAACCGCGATTAAATTACATCCTCTTACCGCCTGATAATTGCAAAGAAGGTCAAGCAGCGCTCCTCTGGCGCCGTCTAAGCTTTTATCCGCCAGCTCTTTGAGTTCCTCCCATGCAAAAATCACGTTGTAGCCGTCCACCAGCAAATATTCTTCCCGTTTAGGGGCCGCTTCATAAACTCTCGTCCGGGGCGGCAGTAAATCATCCGTTCTCTCCCGGCTCCGTTTCCACCCGGCTTTTGTTTCCGTCCTGTTTCCCTTTTTGTTGGCATGAAAAGTGCGGTTTAAAATCTCCTCAATTTCTTCCTGTCCCATACTGACAGGCCCCTGCCCTTTTCCGTCCCCTCTTTCTTTGGCGCGCGCTCCGCCATTTATTCCAAGGTTCCCCCTCTTTGCCATGTTTTCCAAATACCTGCCGTCGATTCCATCCTCTCCCCACAGGCTTTCCGCTTCGTTTTTCGTTTTCTCTTTGTTCTTAAGGCAGCTTTCAAGATGCATGTATTTCGGCACCTGATCCCACTCCACCAAAAAGCCCGCCCCATGGGCGCAGAACACGGAGCCTGAGGGATTGGCCGTATCCCGCATTGGGTCGTAATCCGCCGCCTCCAAAACTTCCTCCGTATTATGACAGGGATAATATCCTTTCATGCTGCAGGAAAGGCGGCCTTCCCCTCTGGTATAAGCGGCCACCTCCGCCTGATAGCCCTGCAAAAGAGCCATCGGCCCCACGCCTTTTAAAATATTCATGCCCCGGGCGTCCTGCTCATGGGTAAAGCTGCTCTGCATCTTATTCAGGTCAGACATGGCGCGTCCCACCGCTTTCCGGGGCACTTCCAGCTTATATTCATAATAAGGCTCCAACAACACACTTTTTGCCTGCATCAATCCCTGGCGAATAGCGCGGTAAACCGCCTGCCTGAAATCTCCCCCTTCCGTGTGCTTTTGGTGAGCGCGTCCCGCTTTTAAGGTAATCTTCATATCCGTAATAGGCGCTCCCATCAAAACCCCCACATGTTCTTTTTCCTCTATGTGGGTCAGTATCAGCCTCTGCCAGTTTAAATCCAGCGCATCCTCGCTTACGTCCGTCCCTGTGCGTATGCCGCTGCCCGGCTCCCCCGGCTCCATCAAAAGGTGCACTTCCGCATAATGGCGCAAGGGCTCAAAATGTCCTACGCCCTCCACCGTACCGGCAATCGTCTCCTTATATACGATACTTCCCGCACCAAAGTCCACAGGGATGCCGAACCTCTCCTCAATCAGTCTTTTATAAACCTCAATCTGAACCTGGCCCATGACCTGCGCCTTGATTTCCCTGTTGTTCTCATCCCATATGATATGAAGCTGGGGTTCCTCCTCCTCTAACTGCTTTAACCTGGGAAGCATCTGCGCCGCGTCGCAGCCTTCCGGAAGCCCGATTCCATAGCTAAGGACAGGCGATAATTCAGGGTAAACAGGCTCCTTACAAAATCCCAGTCCGTCCCCGGCCCGCGTCTTCGTAAGTCCGGTAACCGCGCAGATACCGCCTGCGCTTACCTCTCCGGCTGTCTCAAACTTTTCTCCGCTGTAGATTCGGATTTGATTGACCTTTTCCTCCCACCTTCCGTTCTCCGCCACAGTCCTGCCGGCGCCGGTCAGGGTCTCCTTTGCCTTAAGGCTTCCCCCCACAATCTTCATGTGGGTGAGGCGGTTTCCCTGCTCATCCCGTGAAATCTTAAACACCCTTGCGCCGAACTCCTTTGGATATTCCTTTTCCATGGTATAGGCGTCCAGCCCGTTCAGAAGCTCCTCCACCCCAAAAAGCTTAAGGGCGGAACCAAAAAAGCAGGGAAAGAGTTTTCTTTCCCCTGCAAGTTTTTGTATGGTCTTTTTCCCTATCTTTCCGGTTTCCAGAAATTCGTTTAAGGCGTCCTCCTCGCATACGGCAATATTCTCATAAAATTCCTCTTCCGAAAGCAGATTGTCCTTTTCCGAAAAGTCCACACAATATTCGCTTAACTGCTCCCTCAGATTTGCCATAATCGACGCCTTATCCGTATCCGGCTGATCCATCTTATTGACAAACACAAAAACCGGTATCTGATAATGCCTGAGCAGCCGCCATAAAGTGAGGGTATGGGCCTGCACCCCGTCGCTGCCGCTGATTACAAGGACGGCTCCGTCCATCACCTGCAGCGTCCGCTCCATCTCCGCGGAAAAATCCACGTGGCCCGGCGTGTCCAAAAGGGTAATATGGGTATCCCCCGCCTTTAGATACGCCTGCTTGGAAAAAATGGTGATTCCCCTTTCCCTTTCCTGCCCGTAGGTATCCAGAAAAGTGTCCCTCTTATCCACCCTTCCAAGCCTGCGGATGCTGCCGCTTAAATAAAGCATCCCCTCTGATAAAGTTGTTTTTCCCGCATCAACATGGGCCAGTATTCCTATCACCAGATGCTTCATTTACACACCTCCTGCATACCGCAAGCTACACGTGCGATACTGCCATCGATAAAGAGTTTGGACGTTTACTTTCAAACTTCCCGACATGCCGCTTTGCGGCACAAACAAAGTGTGAATGTTCTAAGGCGTCGTTTTCTGACGCCTTAGAACTTCTCTTTACACTTCTACCCTGCCTTCGCTTATTTTAAACGGTCTGCGCAGTCAAAGACCCCGCAGCAAGCGTTTACTCACCCCGGAGCGCTCTGCGTCCCAGCTCAAGGCATCCCATAATTCCCTGATTATCCTGCAGGCTTGCAGGAACGATATAGTTTTCTATATGTTCAAGTTCTTCCGTCTGAATATAGCCGTTTAAAAGCTCCTTCACATAGCCGCGGATTTTCGGGAAAAGCTGTTCCTGATGCATAACGCCTCCCCCCAAAATGATCATTTCCGGGGAAACCGTCAGGATATATCCCACAAGGGCCTGTGCGATATAATAGCTCTCCAAATCCCACACTTCCTCCCTGTCCTTAAGCTCTATTGCCTTCTTCCCCCAGCGTTCCTCTATGGCCGGCCCTGCGGCAAGTCCCTCCAGGCAGCTTTTATGATAAGGGCATTTCCCCTGGTAAGTGTCGTCGGAACGTTTTTGAATCAGCACGTGGCCCGCTTCCGGATGCAGCATTCCGTGAATCAGATTTCCTTCCGCGAAAATTCCTGCCCCCACTCCGGTTCCTATGGTAATATAAATCACACTCTTTTTCCCCTTTGCCTGTCCAAAGGTAACCTCTCCGAGGGCGGAGCCGTTCACATCGGTGTCAAATCCCACAGGGCATCCGAGAGCCTCCTCAAAGGCCCCTACAATATTGTAATTTCTCCATGCCAGCTTGGGCGTGCTTGTGATATGCCCATAAGTGGCGGAAGACTTGTCCGGATCAATGGGCCCGAAGCAGCCGATTCCCAGCGCCTCTATCTCCGCCTTCTTAAAATAGGCGAGCATCTCCGGCACCGTTTCCTCCGGCGTCCTTGTGGGAATGGAAATCTGGTCAAAAATCTTTCCCGTCTCGTCTCCCACCGCGCATACCATTTTTGTTCCCCCTGCTTCCAATGCTCCTAGTCTCATAAGTATCCTCCTTTTATCCTTTATTTTCATGACCTCATACAGGTTTTCCGGCTCTTTATTCCCGCAAAAACAAACCTCCGTCCAGTTCCACAACCCCCGCATTCCCGGTCTTATAATTCTTCGCCATATCCTCAAAGGGCGTATCGTAAAGATACGACATCAGCGTCATAATCACTGCGCTGTGGGTTACCACAAGGGCATTTTCCCTTTCCTTTCCTGCAATATCGCCTAATGCAGGCAAAAGTCTGTCTAAAAGCTGCTGGTAAGATTCCCCTCCCGGCGGTACCTGATAGCGGCGGTCATTATGCCAAATCTGATATTCCTCCGGAAACAATTCCCTTACCTGTCTCCACATATGGCCTTCCCATTTTCCAAAGTTAATTTCCTCAAACCCCTGCTGTATCTTTGGCGTTATACCAAGCTTATCTCCTATAATCCGTGCCGTTTCTAAGGCGCGGCTTTTCGCGCTGGAATAAATAGCGCCAATCTGATAATCTCCCTCGGACAGCTTTTCGGCAAGCTCCCTTGCCTGCTGCCTGCCTTTTTCATTCAGCCGGGTATTTACCTGCCCCTGAATCCTGTTTTCTATATTCCAGTCTGTTTCGCCATGCCTTGCCAGATAAATTTTCATTTTAATCCCCCATTCCTGCCATTAGACCTCAAATTTGGGCTGAGGCGCAAAATGTAAAGCTTTGGCTGTTCTCAGGCGGCACTTTTTCATGCCGGATTATGTACATTTTGCTCAACTATCAACCACTCTCTTATGAGCAGAACGCACAAAATTTTCTGTAAATTCATTATTTGCTGTTATTATTTCTAAAAATTTGGTATGATATATAATATAGTCTGTTTTCAAAGGAGGTGAAATTATATGTTTCAAAAGGGTCAATATGTTATTTACAGTAACAATGGTATATGCCTCGTACAAGATGTCACTACCCTGAATATCTCAGGTGTGGATAAAAACAGGAAATATTATCTGTTAAAACCTGTCTTTGCGTCCACCAGCACGGTATATATTCCTGTGGACACTGCCGAGGCTTCCCTTCGCCCTGCAATATCAGAAGAAGAAGCGCGCAACCTGATCAAATCTATCCCCGATATTCCCACTATCCCGCTAACCGACGAAAAGACGCTGGAAAAGACTTATAAAGAATATATGCGCTCCAACAGCTGCAAGTCCTGGATACAGCTTATGAAAACCATTTATCTGCGCAGGGAAAGCAGGATTTTAAACGGGCATAAGGTAACGGCATTAGACAGCCGCTATTTCAGTCTCGCGGAGGCTTTTCTTTATGGAGAGTTGTCCATCGCTTTAGGTAAGCCCAAGGATGAGGTCAAGTCCTATATCGCCAGTTGTCTTGATTAACCATAAATTTAGTTTACTACAGATTCTTAACAAGTTCAATCTTACTCTTATAATGAAAATGAATTTTTATATATGCTTCGTTATTTTTTACACGTTGGTTATTAGACCGCTTCTCCGGAAATAGAAATTCAGTCGTCGCCGCAAGCCGGCGTTTGGTATGGGTTCCTTCTTGCATTTCTATTTTGGAGAAGCTGTTTTTGTGACACCCATGAGGGTAACATGCGTTATTTAAGCAAAAAAAGAAATGGTTAATTGCGTGTGCGGCAATAATCCGCCGCTTTTTGTTTACTACGGGAAAATCCTTTTACCGGGAAGAAATTCCATACCCCACATTAGGCCGCATGGCACAGTAGCATCCATCCGCCACAAACAGGGCAAGCAATAAAAAGCATATCCAAATACGACCCTTCTTTGGGATTTTCCAATACATTTTCTCATAAAAGGGGATGAACAGGCACACCAGCGCTACCCCTCCGCCCCCAAAGAGCAAGGCCCCTGTAAGGCAGATTCTTCCGCTGATGTTGAAAAGGTGATTGCCGTAGTCCCACCATCTCACACCCCAGCGGCGCTCGAGAAAATAACTGGTCAGGTATTCCAAAACAGAGCAAAAAAGCGCAGACAGCCAAAACACGCGCAGAGGCTTTTTTCGAAAGGAATGAAAAAAAACGTATAGCAAAAGCCCTCCGACACCATAAACGGGCAGATAGGGTCCTCTGTATACGCCTCTGTTTATAAATGCATGTTCCGTAAAAAAATACAGCGTCACTTCCCAAAGCCAGCCTGCAAAAGCCAGGGAGAAAAACAGTAAAACATAATAATCAAATTCATGGGATAACTTTTTATTTTTCATACAAATAAAATACCCATGGAAAATAATATTATCCGTTTTTTCTTCTCTCTTTGTCACATACAATCCATTCGTCCAGGGTAAGCGGTTCATAATCCGAGTATTTGCAAAAACAGTTAATCATATTGCAGGGAATATTTCTTTTCTCCCCCTGGGCGTCCGTTACCTTAGTCTGTCTGGTTATCTCCTGAAACCGCTCTATCAGCCTTTGATCCTGTGAATCGTGTACATGGCCGTACAGCATATAGGTTTTGGGATTTCCTTCCCCGTCCAGACGGTATTGCCCGCTATAGCACATAATCGGATAGTGGCATAAAACCACTTTTCGTTTATTGTCCGACATTTCCTCATAGGGTTTCACCCATACAAAACGATGAATGTTCACTTCGGATTTTTTCATAATCCAATCATGATTTCCGGTAATCAAATATATTCTTCCCTGCAAAAGTCCCAGGATCTCATTTGTCTGCGCCGCAGTTCCCCATGACAGGTCGCCTAATATGACCACTTCGTCATTTTTTCGAACCTTTCCGTTCCATTTTTTTATCATGTAGTCGTTCATTTGTTCCACGGATGCAAAACCGCGCCTGTCCATTCTGTCATTCATTTCACCGTGAAAAAAATGCAGGTCTGCAATATAATATCTCAACTATGCCTCCTTATGAAATCCTGCTTAACTTACAAAAATGATTTCAGCATTTCTTTTGCTTTTTTTCTATTTCTCCCGGAGCGTGTTTGAAAATTGCTTTCTGCCGGATGTGCGTCACAATTTGTGGGGGTTTAAGAGCCGAAATGCTCTGGCCAAGTCAAAGACCCCGCCGCAAGCAGCCACTTGGCTCGCTGCTCGCGGAAATAAAGGCGGTGTACGGGCTGCGCTGGCTGAATTTGGTTCAAAAATCGCGCAAAATGGACCGTGCGGATGGCGGGAATTAATTTTCAAACACTCTCCAGGCCGGATGCCGGCTTTTTGTAATGAATGTCCTGAAAAGCTGTATCAGGGGCCCATTACAAAAAGCATTTATCACCGTTCCAATGCCTACGATTTCCCACACATTATTGTGTGCGGCCAGACAAAATAAAATTCCAATCAACATTACGGTCACATCCGCCGATACCCTTGCTGCGCGAAAAGACACTTTGTCCTTTGCAAATTTCATAATCAGAAAAGGCACACTGTCATAAGGGGAAAGACCAAGATCCGCCTCCATATACAATGCGCAGCCCAGAGAACACAGCGCCATTCCAACGCAAAGAAAAAGGATTCGAAGCGGCAGTCCTGCGTTTACTTTCATAACGTCCTTCGCCAGCCAGCAGAGAAAATCCGCTATATATCCGACAAAAACCATGTTGACGATGGTTCCCGGACCTATAAAGCGGGGGACATTCAAAAAAATCACAATCAGAATAAGTACATTCATGATCAACTGCCAGTTGCCAAAGCTCATTCCCAAAAAACCGCTGACTCCAAGGTTCATACTGCTATAAGCGTCCACCCCGAACACACTAAGCCGGTAGGACGCCACACAAGTTCCAATCAAAAAATTTCCAAGCAGAAGAAATACTATCCTCTGAAAAGTTATTTTCCGTTTTATCTCCTTTCGTGATTCCATTTCTTACCGTTCCCCTCCTGTAAGTCTGACATTGTTCTCTTGTTTAGCCTTCCCCGGTCCACTCATACATTAGTTCATAATTTCCATTACAAGTAAGAACACATCGGCTTTGCGGCGCTGCTCTCCTTCACAACTGACTTTTATTGAGAAAAACAGCGACTGAAATATTCAGCCGCCGCTCTCATGGTCGTCTTATTCCTTATTTGGCCGGAATAACCGCCCCGTTAAAGTTCTCTTCGATGAATTTCTTTACTTCATCGGACTGAAGCACGGACACCAGCGTCTTAATTGCCTCATTGTCCTTATTTGCCTCCGTAACCGTGATGATGTTGGCATATTCGGAATCCTCGCCCTCTCTCATCAGGTAAGCGGTGGTATCGATATCAGCCTCAAGGGCTCTGTTTACATTGACAAAATAAGCGTCAAAATCAGCAGCGGAAGGAATGATATTCGCCTGATCCATTTCCACGATCTCAATTGGAATCACATACTCGTCAATCTGGTTCACAGACGCGTCAATCGCCGTCATATCGGGATTCAGCTTAATAAAGCCTTCGGACTCAAGAACCTTTAAGGCTCTGTATTCATTGGAAGAATCGTTGGGGATTGCAATTACCGCATTCTCAGGAAGTTCGTCCTTAGATGCATACTTGTCTGAGAAGCAGGCATAAGGCTCAACGTGGATACCGCCCATGCTGTACAGGGTAGCGCCCATTTCTTCCTCAATGCTTTCCATTGCAGGCACATGCATAAAATATGCAAAATCAATTTCGCCGTCTACTAACATGTCATTCCAGGTTGCATCCCAGGTTGTGGATACAATATCAAGCTCAATCCCTTTTTGCGCCAGCAAATCGGCTGCCGCATTCAGGATTTCACTGTGAGGCGTCAAGTCGCATACGCATTTCAATACAACCGTCTCTCCGGTCTGCGCCTCTTCTCCCGCATCATTTCCTTCGCTTTCCGCCTCAGCGGCTGCGGTCTCTGCATTCACATCCTCAGCGGCTGCATCCGCATCCTCTGTTTCTGTTTCGGTCTCCGCTCCGGCAGCATCCTCCGCCGTTCCCTGCTCAGCGGCCGCATCCTTTGCACCGCCGCAGCCTGCAAGCAGAGCCGATGCCATAACAGCGCTCATTAATAATGCCACAAGTTTCTTTTTCATAATTTCTCCTCCTATAAAAATATATATTCATTTAAACGGCCTGGCCGTATAAATGTCTCCCTTAATCTATCAGCGGCCGCGGCTATTTGTTATGCCATGCCGCGCTCCTTATCTTATCTGTTATATTAAATGCCGCTTTTTCAGAATAATTTTTGAGAAAGTGTCCCCCACAATCTGTACCGCCTGCACGATAACAATCAGAACAATAATGGTTGCAAACAATAAATCATGCTGGAATCTTGTATACCCATAGGTAACCGCTATATACCCGATTCCTCCCGCTCCAAAACTTCCCGCCAGAGCCGTCATGGAAATTACAATCACCACAGCGTTTGTAAACGCGCGAATAAGAGAAGGCAGCGTCTCCGGTACCATGATGGTGAACAAAATTCTCATATTACCGCTTCCCATTGCCTTAGCCGCTTCGATTTTTCCTTTGTCAATCTCAAGAAGACTGCTCTCCACCAGCCTGGCAAAAAGCGGCACACAGCTTGCAACAAGAGAAATAATACAGGCATTGGAGCCATAGGATTTTCCCACCAGCGCTCTTGCCACCGGAAGCATCACAATAATGATAATCACCTGAGGCAGAGAACGGAAACAGTTAATAATAGCGCCTAAAACAGTATGTACGGCCTTGCAGGGCAAAAGGCCCTCCTTGCTGGTCATCACCAGCACCAATCCGAGAATAATACCGAAAACCAAAACAAAGACAGAGGAAACGCCTACCATATACATGGTTTCGCTTATGGCCGGCAGCACCTGCGCCCATACTTCCGCGCTAAAGGAATGCATCAATACGTCAAAAAAGGAATATTTATATAAACTCATCTGGTTTCCTCCTTTTGGTAATCATTCCTGAACTGGTTATAAACACGAATGAAATTTCTGGCGGTTTCGCATTGGGGATTGCTGAAGATATCTTTTACCAGCCCCTGTTCTAACAGCTTTCCGTCTTCCATAACCGCCATCCGATGACAGGTATACTTAATCACTTCAAGCTCATGGGTAATTAAAATAATCGTAAGCCCCAGTTTCCGATTGATTTCCTTCAAAAGATCCAGAACCGATAAGGTTGTCTGTGGATCCAGGGCGCTTGTAGCCTCGTCTGACAGCAGTACGTCGGGGCGGTTGGCTAACGCCCTTGCAATACCGACCCTCTGCTTTTGTCCGCCGGATAATTCGCCGGGATAGGCGTTTTTCTTTTCCGTCAGCCCCACAAGGCTGAGCATTTCCTCCACCCTTGCATCCGCCTCTTTTCCGGTAACGCCCGTCAGCTTAAGAGGATAAGCAATATTTTTTTCCACCGTCATGGAGTCAAAAAGATTAAACTGCTGGAAAATCATTCCAATCTTTCTTCTCTGCTCGTTTAGCGCCGCCTTTCCAAGGGCGGTAATCTTCTGATCGCCGATTCTCACCACGCCGCTGTCAGGCTCCTCCAAACGGTTGATACACCGAACCAGCGTGGACTTGCCTGCCCCGCTGAAGCCTACAATGCCATAAATCTCCCCTTTTTCCACGGAAAGATCAATCCCCTTTAAAACTTCAATTCTCTGTTTCTTATTATAAAATGTTTTATAAAGATTCGATATCTCAATAAACTTTTCGTCCATATGTAACCCGTCCCCTGTTACTCTCCAAGGCTTAAAATTCGCTCCGGTGCACTGCAACCTATATGCTATCTCATTTTTACAAATTTGTACAGAAAAATTTTCAATATTACTTTTAATTTCCTATTAACCTTAAAAACAGTAAGTTGGATTTTCGATCCTGTTAAGTCAATCGTCGCTCAATGAAAAGTTTTTATAGGCCTGCCGGAGCGCCTCCTCCACTTCTTCGTCGTCCATCCCCTTTATATCTTTTATATCAATCCACTTAAAAGCTGCGCTTTTTTTGGTCAAACCCATCCCCTCATAATATGTGGCAGGGAAATTGTCGTATTCTTCCTCCGTCAGCTCATTGCCATTGCAGTCATAGCTGGTGATATGGGCGGAATAGTCCTCGCCCGCATAAAGGACTCTCTGGCTGGCAAGCGGTATTTCCTGCACAAAGCCGTCCTCCACATACAGGGAACTGGCCCGGTAGAGATAACTGTCAGGAGAATCTTTCAACTGATCATACACAATAAAGTAATTCCTGTTCCCTTTCGTAGAAAAGCTGCCGTATACCGTCATAATTTCCGATATCAAATCCGGCTCCGAACTTCCCTCTTCAAAGGAGGTTTTCAGTTTTTTCAACTCCCCTTTCTCATCAATCTGATAAAAACTGCTGTAGGTATAGAATCCTGTTCCCCCCTGATTGGAAACAATCAGCGTCAGCTTGCCGTCATACCCCATTGACGCAACCGTAAAACAATGTATCTCATCTGCAAATTCCACATCCTGGGCCCATACCGCTCTGTTTTGCGCAAACCGCTTTATCTGCTGTTCCTCGCTAAAATATCCGGAAAGCCCGTCCACATAATCAATGTAATCCGGCCAGGTTGGGGCAATCTGCGCCACACTTTCCGTCAGTCTCCGGGTGCTCAAATATTCTTCCAGCAAAGTATCCCTGTAAAACCCATGCTCCGACCCGTCCTGTCCCCGTACCCGGTAACCTTCCATATCCGGGTAATCGAGATAAAACATATTATCCGGATTTTCCCGGAGAAAAATTTCCGCTTCTTTCCATTTACTCTCTCCGTTACCGTATGTGGCCAGCACAATCACGTCCTTTTTTCCATCCTGATTATAATCCTGAAACGATACCGCGCTCACTTCCATAAATCTATCCCCGGCGATTTCTGAGGTTTGCGGAAATGTGTATACCGTCTCTCCCTCTTTGACCAATATAAAACCCGGATGCTCGTTATCGCCTTTAGGCGCTATGGATACAAAGAAAACCTTTCCCCAGCCTTCCAGCTCCACCTCAAAGCTCTGCTCCTTTATCATTCCCTCTATGGAAACTGACTGATTTTCCTTATTTTCGCTTTCTCCAAAGCCGTCTGCCGTTTCCTGATTCCCGCTGCCGGCTTCTTCTACATTTGCTTTTTCTAAATCCGCTGCGCCGGAATTTACCCCACCGGAATTTTCCTCCGCGTCAAGCGTGTCCAGCGCCTCGCTTTGGATTCCGCCCTCCGGCTTCTCGCCGCCACATCCGCCTGTACATAAAAGCGTAAACATTATGATTAACAAAACCGTCATTCCTCTTTTTTTCATCACAATTCCCCATACTTCCTACTATAGCCGGCTCTCCTCAGTAGCCGGCCGATAATTTTGTATTTATTGTATAAAATAAGTACCACTCCCCAATACTATAACGGCATCATATTAATCCGTAAGCATTGGGGCGTAAAACTTGAAACACCCCGAAGGGACATCCCAAGAGGCGGAGGATTTGGCTCTCGCGGCATTCGACAAATATCTATGAGATGTTTGTTTTTCATCTCTATAAGTGGCCGCCCCACTCATTGCTCACGGGAATCAATATAGGAGGTAATTCACATGAACAATACAAATTCAAGCTCTCTTCCCAAAGCCGCTCTGGATGAAATCCCATCCCCCTCGCCGGACGCTGTCACAATAACGGGCCTGGTAAAATCAAGCGGACGTATAGAAGGTTATCAGCTCTCCGATGAGCGCATCGTCAGCCGAGAGGAGGGCGTTTGCCTTGCAAAGGCAGGAGAAATTAAAGGCGTCGGCATTGCTCACAATGGGGATACCGAATACCTGAAATCCATTCCGGATGATTCTGAAAATAACAATTTATCATCCCTACCGACAGTGAAAACCTTATAAGCCACTCAAAGACCCTGCGGCAAGCTAACAGGGCATCAAGCTTGCTACAGGGTTTCCCCTGATTTTCCAAAGCCTTTATACGCCTCAGCTCACACTGCCGCTTCCAATTAACACCTTTTTCCCGCAAAAAGCAAACCCATACTTCCGTATATGCTCTTTCGGGATGCCTTTCGCAATTAAATTCCCCTGATAATCCTTTTCCTCTATCTGCCGGATCGCCTCCTTAACGGTATCGGACAGTTCCTTTTCCCCCTCATCCTGCACCTTAAATTCCAGCAAAATCGCGTCATTTTCCGCACTCCTTGGTTCCAGCATCACATCATACCGCCCCAGGCCGCTCTCCCTGTTAGAGGTAACCACATATCTGTCCACAAGCTCCACCATGAGCCCCAGCACAAAACCGTGGTAAAAACGCTCCGGCTGTCTTTCGGAAGGCCCTTTTCCCGTGTCAAAGCTGCTGAACATTTCCGAAGATACTCTGTTCATGTAAACATTCATTGCTTTGATATCATCGGTTATCAGCGCCCTGATAAAGCCATTATAATCGGATGATACGGTGTCAAACCACCCCCTTACCATATTGACAAACATAATTCTGGTTTCCAGATTTGTCAATGCCAGCTCGTATTCTTCTTTCCATAAGCCATATTCCGTCGTGTATGCCTGATAGTTCTTCACTTTTAAATAACCGCTGGCAAGCAGAAGGCTCCAGATAGCATTCTTTTTCGTGGAAAGCTGGTCATAAATAATCTGCTCGTCAATTTCCATATGGATGCTTTCACCCTGGATCAGCCGTTCAAAAGTTTTCTTAACTCCCGAATCGCCTTCCCGTATTAATTTGCCCACAAGGCCGTTTGAGCTTGTATTGGCCCAGTAAAGCCCCACTCTTTCATCATCCAGAAAGTTAATGATAGACCACGGATTATAAATGTCTGACTGTCCCCCAAAAGTAAATCCGTCATACCATTCTTTTACCTGTTGTGCCCGTTCAAACAAGCCATACTCTTTCAGCGCCGCAAACACTTCCTCCTCGGTAAAACCAAAACAGTCCGTATATTTTTCCGAAGTTGCTGACACCACCTTCAAATTATTCAGGTCAGAAAAAATGGATTCTTTACTGACTCTGGTGATTCCTGTCATAACGGCACGCTCAAGGTATGGATTCGTCTTGAACGTAAAATTAAACAAGCTTCTTATGAACGCCGTCATTTCTTTCCAATACCCGCCTACAAATGCCTCCTGCATGGGCGTATCGTACTCATCCAAAAGAATGATAACCTTTTTACCATAATATCTGAAAAGGAAATCTGACAAATTTCTCAAAGCCACAGACGCTACACTGTCCGACATTTCCGCACGGACTTTTTGATAATAATCCTTTTCCTTGTCATTAAGATAGCCGCTGTCAAGTAAATAGTCATGCTTATTATATTGTTCTTCTATCATCCTGCAGATATTTTCATGCGCGTATACAAAAGAAGTCTCTTTTATACCTGCAAAGCTGATAAAGAGAACGGGATATGTCCCCTGTATCTTTTTGTATTTGTAGTTTCCATCAGGAGACATTTTCCCGTCAGGAGATATTTCTCTTTTAGGGGACATTTCTTTGTCAGGCGATGTTTCTCCATTAAGAGACATTTCCTTGTCAGGCGATGTTTCTCCATTAAGAGACATTTCCTTGTCAGACGATGTTTCTTTACCGGAAGATAATTCCCCGTCGGAAAACTTTTCCTTCCATATGGAAAGTCCCTCAAACAAGTCCCCGCGGCCCGCATATTGAATGGAAAAAAATTTCTCCAGCATACTCATATTCAGTGTTTTCCCAAAACGCCTTGGCCGGGTAATCAGCGTTACTTCATCACCGGACTCCCACCATTCCCGTATAAATTTCGTTTTATCAATATAAAAATAATTGTTTATCCTGATCTTTTCAAAATCCTGATTTCCAATACCAATCCTTCTTGCCATATTTACGCATTACCTTTCAAATAACCGATGTCCCGCTTCGCGAGTCAGCTTATAGTAATAAAATTGTTAAAAAAACTCTTATACTGACGATCGGTTAGATTTTCCTTGCTGCACGGCGCATGTTGTCCGCTTACGCAGCATGTGCCGGCATGAATTGAAAAATTTTAACGCTTGCCAGTATAATATCCAAATAAATTACGATGATCTTAAAAAAAGTATACCGTAATGCACAGACCAAAACAATAGGCAATGACAAAAGCCGGGGCCATATATCTCCCGAATTTTGTCATTTCCTGCCGTCAATTATAATCGTTTATCATTACATGTTCTTCAAGCCACCTGGCCACGCCGTCGTCTTCATTACTTGCAATGATTTCGGTAGCCGCCGCCTTCAGTTCCTCCACGGCGTTTTCCACCGCATAGGCTTCATCCGATATCTCAAACATTGGAATGTCATTTATGGCATCCCCAAAGGAAATCACTTTGGTACACCCCCACATCTTTTTCAGTTTCTTTATGGCGTATGCTTTGGTTGCATGGGCGGGCATGATCTCGCACCAATATTCCGGCCTGTATAATTCCTGCTGAAGCGTACAGCGGTATCCGTTATTTTTTGAAAAATAATCATAAACCGGCTCAAGCTCCCCCTTTTCCCCAATACAGGTAAAGTAAAACATGTCTCCCTGATACGGATTGTCCCCTTCCCTCATGGGATTTAACCGCCTGTCCCCTTTTCTCATGCTAAGATATCGTTTTACCCCGTCATTTTCTTTTTCGGTTATCCAGGACACCTTTTCCGCGCCGTCTATAAAAGCATAGATCAAAGGGCTGATATGACAGCTGGCAAGGACAGTTTTTACTTCTCTCATTTCCTCTATGGTAAATTTCTCCCGGGAAAGTATCTCTCCCGTATCCGGTTTAAAAATGAAGGCTCCGTTATATGCAATCACGGGAATTTTCGCTGACAGCCCTTCGGTAACCACTCTCGCGGACACCAATGATCGCGCCGTAGCATAAGTAAATAGCATACCTTTTTCTGTCAAATCATTGATAATTTTTAAACTTTTGGGATTAATTCGGTCGCTTCTGTTTAACAGCGTCCCGTCTAAATCCGTCACATATAATATTTTTTCCATCATCTGTTCCTTCGCCTATATTCTTTATCATATCCTCCATTGCCGTTTCCAAATACTATCATTTCTTTGCTGCGGCCCGATAGGCCGTGGGGGAACTTCCGATTTCCGCCTTGAAACATTTGGTAAAATAGCTGGGGCTGGAAAATCCGCATTCCATAGCAATTTCCGTGACCGGGGTATTGGTAAAAGAAAGCTGCTGGGCGGCGGCAAAAATACGCCGACGCTGCAGATATTCGGTAGGGCTGCAATGAAGATATCGCTGAAATGCCTTCTGGCACGCACGCGGACAAATATTCCCCTGCCGGGCTATCTCCTTTGTGGTAACTGCCTCCCCTAAATGTTCCTCTATCCAGCGCAGCATAATCTTCATCCGATCCTCTGCGTCAGCCGTAACCTTCCGTGAAGATAATACCCCGCCCTTTTGCTTTGTCAAAAGAGCAATTCGGGATAATGCCCATCGCACGGCAAATTCATATCCTTCAGGCTCTTCCTTGCATAAATGAAAAGCTTCCTCAAATGCTTTAAAAAATTCCACATCCTCCGAAGCCTGTCCAAAGCTTAAAAATGCAGGGCCATCCTCTAAAAGGGGGCGGATATAGCCGGTGTCAAACAAACTGCCGGGAGCTCCCGCCACAATACCCGGATCAAACACTAAGGAACGAAACCAGCCGGGTTTTTCCGAAAATTGAAAGGAGTGCAGGGCGCCGGAATTGATAAAGCAGCCTTCTCCTTTCCGAAGCACATAAAGTCCCTCCCCAACGCTTATCCTGACACTGCCTTCCAGCAAAAAGAACACCTCCATCTCCCGGTGCCAGTGAGGCGGAATATACGAACTGTGGATGGAACATTTTTGTATGGAAGTCTCATTAGCCAAAAGGCCAAACAAAGGCGAAGCATCATGCAGTACCTCCTGCCTCTGGTCATTCAGATACATATCCGGCCCATATCTTATCATACTAACCCCCATGATTCCGCTCTGCGGAATCACAAATCCTGACAAAGAATGCCTGTTTTCCAAGGCATTCTTCTGAGTGTGAAGTTTTAACTGTTCTTAGGCGGCGTTTTTTGACGCCTTAGAACTTTTCTTCACACTATCCCCCATGTTGCCGCCCTGCGGCAACACAAATCTCTTGGATGTGATCATAATTCGCTGTAGTTATAGTATATGCCGCCGTAGTATATGCGTCAATCTTTGTTTGCCTGTATACTATAATCATCGTAATTATTGTGGAGGATTGTTCTGATGAAAAATTTATTTACCCATTACAGAGGCAGTTACATAAGCTACGTAACCCTTTACTTTTTTGCATATTTTACGTTGGCCATTTTTTCTTCCGTGCTGCCCGTCTATCTGACGGATATCGGCAAATCGGCAGGGGAAATGTCCTTTATTATGTCTTCCTCCAGTTTCTTTTCTCTGGTGGCGGTACCGGTTATGGGATATCCTTGCGACCGCACCCAAAGGCCCCGGCTCATCAGCAGCTTCTTATCGGCAGGTATGGCCATTGGCTCTCTGGCCTTGGCCGCAAGTCACAAAACCTGGACTCTGTTTCTGCTGCAAGGACTGACCATGTCATTTTTCAGCGCCACCCAGACGGTATCCGAACAATTGGCGGCAGGAAGCCCCTATCGCTATGGCGTGCTGCGTGTCTGGGGAACTTTGGGCTATGCCGCGGGAGCGCAGGCGTCCGGACTGGCCGTGCAGGTATTTCCCGGTCCAACGCTGTTTTTTATGGCTGCCGCTTCCTCTGCTCTGACTGTCTTAGGATTTTCCAGCGCTGGTGGAAAGGAAATACCTGTTCCTCTAACGGGCAAATCGGATAAGGAAGATCTGTCTTCCCTATCCGCCCCACGGCACGCTGGCTGCCCCGACAGCAAACTTTCTCACACGTGCAAGCGCATAAAAAGGACAGAAAGCCCTCTGCCTTCCGTCACTTCCTTTTTGCGTGATCCACGTTTCCTTTTATATATGTTTATCACCTTTTTGGTAATGGGGTGCGCCGCCGTTAACAACACCTACCTGCCCCTGCTCCTTAAAAGTTTTGACGTGCCCACAGGAGCCATTGGCACGGCTCTGTCCGTAGGCACGCTGGTAGAAATACCTGTAATCCTGTTTTCTCACAAATTTATGGACAGATTTTCCAGCAAAACACTCCTCCTGACCACAATGGTCATTTTTGCAGTACAATACACATTTTACTGCACGGCGTCCGGCCCCTGGGCCGTGATTATTCCGCTGGTCTTGCTCAAAGCCATTGCCACCACTTTGATGATGATGCTCAACTTAAAGGTGGTGCACAATCTGGTTTCGCCGGGTTTATCCACGGTAGCCCTGTCCATTGTCAGCGCCTGCACCGGGCTCGGTTCCATCATTTTACAAAATGCCGGCGGCGCCTTTGCAGACCATTTCCCTATCCGGGCCTTGTACCTTGCGCTAACCGGATTTGCCCTTCTGTCGCTGCTTCTTTCCCTTTTTTTACGGATAGAAGATAGGGAGAAGGTTTTCGGGTAAATCGTTATCTTATTAAAATTCACTGGTTTTTCATGCTTTTTCATATTTCATAATGCATCACGAAGAGTCAGCCAATGAGACATATGCGCAATAGAACATCGAATTTTCGAAACCGGAATTCAAACAAATGTTCGGTCAGGCATTGATATTTACAGTCGCTTGTGCTATACTAAAAATGCAAGTAAATATTCGCCCAGGTCTGCGCAGTAACTGCGCGGACCGTGAGAAAGCGTAAATTATGCCAAAAGAGAATACGACCAGAGGTCGTGGCTCTTCGCCGAAGACGAACTTCCAATGGCCGGATTTGGTAACTATGAAGCCGAAGGCCGAATAGTTACGTAAGTAACAGATATTGACGCATATTGTTTTTACTTTCACATGTGGGTAAGTATAATTGTAAACATAAGACATTACCGGCAGTGGAAAACGAAGACTATCCGAAAGGAGATGCAGGAAATGGCAATCGAACAGTATACGGAAAGCTTGACGCTGAAAGAAATGAAATGCGTGATCGGGGAAAACTCATTTGGCTATGTTTTTCCACAGGGTGATGTTTCTAACGTAGATAAAATTGAAAAAATATTGAAAAGAGCAGGCGGAAAACCTAAAAAATGTGAACCGGAGGATTACTCTCAAGGTGGGAAAGGGAAGGCAAAACCAGAATATATTATAACCTTTAATGACGATATTCATACATTGATTGTTGTAGAGTGTAAGAATAACAGTAAAAAACATTACAGCGAAAAATTAAATAGACCGAATTCCTTTGCGATAGATGGTGTTTTATACTATGCAAAATTTCTAAAGGATGAATATAATGTTATTGCGATTGCCGTCAGCGGAACAACAACTCAGAATATGAAGGTAGATACTTTTTATTGGATGAGGGGGCAGGATAAATATACCGTGTTGGAAAAAGCAAAAGATATTATTTTAGAACCCCGAAATTATGTGGAATTGATAAAGGGGAATAAGCTAAAAAAGGCTTACTCTTTAGATGAGATCAGAAACACTGCTATTGATATGCATAACGCTTTGAGAGAAATCAAGGTGACAGAATCGCATAAACCCATTTTCATTGCAGGGATATTGATTGCGTTAAATGATAAAGATTTCTCAAAAAGTTATTCCTTACTAACATCCTACAAATTAATAATGCAGAATATTCAAAACGCCATAGAAAATGTTCTGAAAGACAGCGATATCAAGAGTAATAGGATTAGCTACATAAAACAGGTTTTTAGTACTCTTCAGGATAATACAAAATTTGCGGAAATCCCATTAGGACATTCCAAGTCCATTACCTGGTATATTGAACAGTTGGAAATGAAAATTAAACCAATGATGGATTATGCAGACAGTACTGTTGACGCTCTGGGAGTATTTTATCATGAATTTATTAAATATTCCGGCGGTGACGGCAGCGGTTTGGGAATTGTCCTAACGCCTCAGCACTTGACAGAGTTTATGTGTGATCTGGCCGGCGTAAATAAAAACAGCCGCGTGGTAGACATATGCTGTGGCTCCGGCTCCTTTCTGGTAACTGCCATGAGTAAAATGTTTAAAAACGCAAATCCGACTGAAATTGAGAATATACGTAAAAACGGGTTATATGGAGTTGAATTTGATGACGGACTCTATACACTGGCCATTGCAAACATGATTATCCGTAAAGACGGCAAATCAAATATTTATAAAGGCGACTGTTTCAATAAAAATATCACCAACGAACTAAAAAGCAAAAATATAAACATAGGGTTAATCAACCCGCCATATTCACAGAAAGACGTTACTGAATTGGAATTTGTTGAACATTTGTTAGATATCCTCTCCGTGGGAGGGACAGGAGTTGTCGTCGTTCCAATGAGCTGTGCAATCGGCACGAAGTTCAAAGATATCAGAGAGCGATTAATGAAGAAAAACACATTACAGGCTGTATTTTCAATGCCTGATGATATTTTCTATCCCACAGGGACAAATGTGTGCGTCATGGTCTGGACGGCTCATACACCCCATGACAGTATGCAGGAGACCTTTTTTGGTTACTGCAAAAATGATGGTTTTGTGAAACGCAAAAAATTAGGAAGAATTGATGCTTTTGGAAGGTGGGAAAGCATTGAAAAGGAATGGTTGAGATTATATAGGAACAAAGATGTTATTGATGGCATGTCTGCAAGACACTGTATCGGATATAAGGACGAATGGCTGTGCGAAGCATATATGCGGACTGATTATTCCAAATTGACGAAGGATGATTTTCAACAGACGATCAATGACTATCTGGCTTATCTGGTGAAAGAGGGCGATGTTTATGAAGACTAGGGTATTTTTATTAAAGGACATTGCTGATATAACCTATGGAAATAAGTTCGACCTGCAAAATATGACTTTTGATATTCCAACGGTTAATTTTATTTCCAGGACCGGCCATAACAATGGCGTGTCTGCAAAAGTAGACAAAATTAACCATATTGAGCCATATCCCGGCGGCTGCCTGACAATTGCGCTGGGTGGTAGTATTGGTGCGGCATTTTATCAAAGAACCCCTTTTTATACCGCTCAAAATATTGCCGTAGTACAGTTTAAAGAGGCTGTTCCCTATCTGGCAAAATTATACTTGTGTCAGATAATAAAATATGAAGTAAAAAACAGGTTCCGGCCATTTGGCAGGGAGTTAAATCGTCACATAAAAAAGGATTTTGGCGTGAGACTGCCATACAATGAGGATGGTTATCCTGATTGGGAATATATGGAAATCTTTATGAAGGGTTTAAAATATAAGCCTATAACCACAAAAATAGAAAAGAAACGATCAGCTTTTTATACGGATACATGGGGAGAATATAAGTTAGATGACCTTTTTGTTTTTACGAAAGGAAAAAGATTGACAAAGGAAGATATGTCTCCTGGCGATATAAATTTTTTAGGAGCCATCAGTGAAAGCAATGGAGTCCGGGAAAAAATCAAAACGGATTACTGCTGGGAACCAAATTGCATCACAGTTAATTATAACGGAAGTGTTGGAGAGGCTTTTTACCAGTCAAAACCATTTTGGGCGTCTGATGATGTGAATGTTTTATATGCAAGAGATTTCTGGAAAATGAACAAGTATATTGCGATGTTTCTCATAACGGTGATTAAAGCAAATAAATATCGTTTTGGATATGGAAGAAAATGGACTATGGAGAAAATGAAGGAGACAGTAATAAAATTACCAAGTCAGGAAGATGGGACACCAGACTTTATCTACATGGAAAAATATATAAAATCTTTACCTTACAGTGACAGAATTTAAACAATAAGGCGCTCCTCCCTATAAATCGGGGGCAACGCCTTATTTATTTTGTATTAAACGTAGCGTCTTGAATTGACTTTCTCGTCATTCTCCAAGTGCCTGCAAGCAGTCACTTGGCGCAGTGCCCGCGGTAATTAATCCGTATAGTTGTATTTCCGTAAAACGCCTCCAAAAGCCAGACATATTACGGTTCCCACAACTCCAAGAAGAAACATCATCATGGCGGCTCCTGAGCCTTTTCCGCTGCCAAACAGGGTATGAAGAAGCCCGTCCGCAAGATCCGACGCCATAACAGGCTCACAAATCTTATCCACCATAAAACCACCCAAAAATGTCCCCACCGGGATTGTAAAAAACTGCAGTGTATTTCTACAGGAATATACCCGCCCCTGCATTCCGGCCGGAATCGTCTCCCTGAGAATCACATCAAGGTTTGCGCTCATAAAGGGCACCGGCAGCCACCCGATTATCTGTCCTATGCACCACAGCGTCGGCGTCCTGCCAAAAGCCAACAGATAATTTTCCGTTCCAAGGGAAAACAGCATGGTAAGATAAATAACGCGGATCCGATTTCGGGGTTTTGGCAGCATCGTCACAAGAAAGCTGCCTGTCAGCATTGCAATTCCCGCGCATGACGTCACAATCCCCAGAATCTTTTCTCCGCCGTTTTCCTTTGGCAGTATGAATGCCGGAAGAACCGCGTCAAATGCGGAAGCCACAAAATTTACGCCTGCGAGGAAAAGAATCAGCACGAGAATCAGATCATGTTCCCGCAAATACTTAAGACCGCTTTTGACCGAATCCAGGAGGGAAATTCCACTTTCCGTCTCTTCATCGGAAATAGCAGGGAGCTTTACCCAAAACAGTAATGCGCCAAAGGCTATTACAAAGGTAAGCAAGTCCACGCAAATTACACTTTCCATTCCGCCAAATGCAAATAAAGCCGTAGCAAAAACAGGATTCAAAATTGTGATAAGCGAGTTTGAAAAAGATCGCATGCCGCTTGTTTTCTGATAATATTTCTTTGGCGTAATCATTGTCATTGCCACGTCGCTGGCAGGCTGCTGGATAGTGTTCATCAAACCGTTTATGATATTTAAAACGTATATATGTACAGGTTTTAATAAATCTGTTTTCAGCAGCACTAAAACCATAATCGTGCAAAAGGCCGCGAATGTATCGCACACCAGCATAACTTTTTTCTTATCCCACTTATCGCTCAGTGCCCCTGCAAAAATGCTCATCAGCACATAGGGCGCATAAGAGCATATGGATAAAAGCGCCGTCTGCAGAGCGGAACCTGTTTTCTCATAAATCCACAGAGTGAGCGCAAAGCTTGTCATTGCACTCCCTAACTGCGACAGGCTTTGGGTACTCCACAAAATGATAAACGTCTTTAAATCTTTTATTATATTTTTCATATTTTACTTTGCTCCTTTGATTTTATTTTCATGAACCGTCAGGCATTCCGCCTTTGGCCCCACCGTTTATAAAAATCAGATGCAAAGTCCGAGGACATAGTCCGATAACTTATCCGGCAGCTTTATCTAAAAGCTGAGCCATTTGTATCTTTTCACTTTTAACTTTTACCTCCATGCAGCGTCCTCAAACCTTGCATGGAGCGTTTACAATGCAAATTACCATATTCCCCCTCCTGTCGGCAGCCCTCAAATAACATTTAAAATGCTTCATTGCGATCCTGCCTCTTTTTCCTGGTCAATCATGAGTTTTAAAATAGTCACATCCGTTGACTTCATGCCCACTCTTCCCACATATCCCATGTTTCGGATGGTATCCTCCACATCATCCTGCACCAGCCCTTCCCCCGGCTTAAAGCAGTGGTCCGCATTTTCCAGCATATAAGCCATGATAGCCGCGTCCACGGAGGAAGCTATTTTCGCCGCGCAGGAGGACTTCGCCCCGTCGCAGACCACTCCTCCCATGTTGGCGATGGTGTTGGTGATGGTTCGGGACACCGCCTCATAGTCCCCGCCGTACAGATAGGTGATGGCAGCGCCTGCGCCGCAGGCAGCGCTCACCGCACCGCAGTAGGCGGACAGGCTTCCAATATATTTCTTTTGATGGATGGCCACCAGATTGCTTACCACCAGTGCCCGGTACATTTTTTCCTTTGGGGCCTTTAGCTCTTTAGCAAATTCGATTACGGGCAAAGAGCAGGTCATCCCCTGATTTCCGCTTCCGGAATTAATCACCACGGGCATGGGGCATCCGTTCATCCTGGCGTCCGACCCTGCCGCAGCCTTTGCCCTGGCCCTGACCTTGATATCATCCCCATAGGCGGCAAGCAGGGTTCTGCCCACCTCCGCGCCGTAATGGTTTTTTAAGCCTTCCTCCGAGATAGCCGTATTCATCTCCACCTGGCGGCCGATTACCTCTTCAATGTCTTCCATCTTCACTTCTTCCGCAAAGGCCAGAATATCCTTCACATTCAGAAGCGCTTTCCCGTCCTCTTTCTTCCCGACGGCTTCCTCCTTCCCACATGAAAACAAAACCTCTCCGTCTTTTTCCACCCGTTCAACCCGGGTATGCTTTTCGGAAAGTATCACTTTCACAAGGTGGCCGTCCCCTCTCATCTCAACACGGATATATAAGTTCTCCACTCCCTCTTCCAGGTGGCAGGTGCAAAAATGCTTTGCAAGAAGTTCTCTCGTTTTTTCCTGTGCTTCTTCCGTCACACCCTCAAGCACTTCCAGCTTTCTCTCCGGGCAGCCGCCCACCGCGCCCAACACCGCGGCGGCTTCTATTCCACGCATTCCCCCTGAATTCGGGACGGTCACGCTCTTTACATTCTTGATAATATTTCCGCTACAAAAAACATCCATATGCTCCGGCAGGGAGCCGAAAACCTTTCTTGCTATCGACGCTCCGTAGGCAAGGGCTATGGGCTCCGTACACCCCAGCGCCGGAACCAGCTCATCCCTTAAAATGCCCAAATAACTCTGATAAACCCTGTCATCCATGCCTTCCGTTCCTTTCTATATTCCTTCTGCCATAAGGTAATTGCAATACTCGTAAACCTACCTGAATATTCTCTCAACTTTTAATTTTGCAACTGCCACCTGGCTTTAAGGCAGCATCTTTCCTGCCGAAAGGTACATCTCATACCATTCGTCTCTGGTCAGACACACATCGGAAGCTTTGCTGATATCCTGCACTCTCCTGGTGCTGGTGCTCCCCACGATGGTCTGAATGTTAGCAGGGTGGCGCATAATCCATGCAACCGCAATCGCATTGGGGGTAACCTGGTATTTTTCCGCCAGACGGTCCATCACTTTATTGAGCTCGGGGAATTTCTCGTTTCCGATAAACACGCCCTCAAACATTCCGTATTGGAACGGGGACCATGCCTGAACGGTCATTTTTTTCAGTCTGCAATACTCAATCACGCTGCCCTCCCGGCTGCACCCGGCGTCATTATGAATGTTCACATTCAGTCCGCCGTCAATGGTAGGGCAGTGCGCAACGGAAAACTGAATCTGGTTCACGCAGACGGGTTCCTCCAGGCAGCTGTTTAACAGTTCTATCTGCATGGGATTGTGGTTGCTGACGCCAAAGCAGCGCACCTTGCCCGCTTTTTTCAAGGCGGAGAAGGCTTCCGCAACTTCCTCCGGCTCCATCAGCGCGTCCGGGCGGTGCAGGAGCAAAATATCAATATAGTCGGTGTTAAGGCGCTTAAGGCTCCCGTCCACAGATTTCAGTATATGTTCTTTGGAAAAGTCATAGCAGACGCCAGGGCGGATTGCGCACTTGGTCTGAATGACCATCTTACTGCGGAGTTCAGGGGTCAGCACTTTCCCAAACTCGGCCTCCGCCTCTCCCCCCGCATAGATATCCGCATGGTCAAAAAAGTTGATACCCGCTTCCATGGAAACGTCAATCAGCTCACGCACGGCTTTGCTGTCCTTAAGCCCTGTAAGCCGCATACATCCAAGTCCAATCGCCGAAGCCTCCGGCACGTTTTTGTTTATCTTTATCATCTTCATAATTTACCTCATTTCTGCGCGGCTTTTCTATCGCAAGCAACATGAGAAATTTCATTTTCGGCCTCTGCCAAACTGTTGCTTATCAGGTCTGCCAATACCGCGCGGACAACAAACCTGCAAATTCAACTTTTCTTTCTACTTTTCTTTTTACTTTTTACATTTCCCCAACCCAGCAATCAATCTTACGGAGCGCGTTCACATAAATGGAAACAGCCTTCAACAGGTTTTCCAAAACCTCCGTCTCGTCCGCCCCGTGACAGCTGCCATGACCTTCAGGCATCCCAAGGGGGGATAAATCTCTCTCCATCCCCGTCCCAAAAGCCACCGCGTTGGGAATATGACGGGCATATGTCCCGCCGCCCATAACATAAGGCTCCCCGGTCAGTCCTGTTTCTTCCCGCCATGCATCCATTAAAAGTTCTACAAAAGGATGATCCTTTTCCATGTAATAGGGCCTGCTGTCGCTGTACTCCTTCACGGCAAAGCCCGCTTTTTCGGCTTCCCCCCGAAGCTTTGGAAGGAAATCGTCTACTTTTATGGTGACGGGATAGCGGATGTCCAGTGTCAGATTGATCTTCCCTTCTTCCAGAGAAAGTACGCCGGCGTTGCAGGTCAGCCTTCCCGAAATTTCATCCTCGCAGGCAATCCCAATCTTCTCTCCATATCCGTTACTTCCCGCTTTGTACAAAAAGTTCACTGCCTTTTCTAACGTTTCCGGCAATTCATATTCTTTCATCTTTTCCGCCAAAATGCCAATGGCGTTTACAGTCCCTTCGGGAGACGCCGCGTGGCCGCCGATTCCCTCCGCACTGATGTTTACCATTTCCCCTTCTATGAGCAGTCCGGCTCCGGCAAAGTCCGGCACGCTGTTGCAGACCACTCCGCCTTTCAGCTCCAAAAGCTCCCGGGACGCCTCCTTTCCTTCCAGGGTAATCCGGCAGATGCCCTTTTCCCCACAGCATACCGGGAAACCGCAGTCCGCCACGAAAGAATAGGCCGGCGCTTTGTTATGGCTAAGATAGTAAACCACGTCCCCCATTCCGCTTTCTTCCTGACAGCCAAAAATCTGTCTGACGCTAATATTCTTGAAAAGCTTTTTTTCCTCGCAATATTTCAGGGTGTAGTACACGGCAATCGCAGGCCCCTTGTTATCCTGCACGCCTCGCCCAATCAAAAACCCGTCCTTTGCGCTCATGGAAAAAGGAGGATACAGCCAGTCCTTACCGGCAGGCACCACGTCCAGGTGGCTCCAAATCCCAATCTCTTCTTTTCCTTCTCCCACCACCACGCTGCCGCAGTAGCCCTCATGGTCAAAGGCCACTATCTTGTCCCGCTTCGCATAGGAGAGCATCCTGTCAAGCGCCTCCCGGCACTTATCGCCAAAGGGCGCCGGCGACTGTTCCCTTTTCTTTTCCGCAATGCTTTCGACAGCCACCAGACCTCCGATATCCTCCACTATTTTTTCTTTCTGACTTTCCAGCCAGCGCCTTAAATCTTCCATTTCCCGATGTTCCTCACCTTTCTCCGGTTCCGGCCTTTTTATCCTTTGCAGGCAGCAGGCCGATACAACCAAATAACCTGCTTGTTTTCTCGATTGTACATGGCAAAAAGCCTCAATGCAGCCCTCTGCGCCTCCGTTTCTAAACTTGTATACTCAAAAAATGTCCTGAAAAATTTGCACAGGAACTTCAAGTACGAAACACTCGTCGGCCGCGATGCTTTATTCGCTTTCCTGCTCCCTCACATAAGTCCGGTATTTTTTTGGCGTCATGCCTGTCTCCTGTTTGAAAAAACGGATAAATTGCGAGGTATCGTTATAGCCTGTCATCAGGGCTACTTCCGTCACGGAAAAATTCTCCTTCTCCAGCAGCTCCCTTGCGTGCTCCATTCGAATCTGACGTAAAAACGCTGAAAAGCTGATTCCCTTCTTTTCCGCAAACAGGTGGCTTAAATAATCCTGGTTCATGAAAAGAACCTTCTCCGCCAACTCCTTTAAGGAGATATCCTGATTATAATACTCCATGGCATAATCCGTCAAAATATCTACTATTTCTTTTTTGTTTCCGCATGCCTTTGCTTTCATCCGGCATATATTTCTACCGATGTTTAGCAGAAAACGCTCCATGTCTTCTAAGGATTCAAAGCGTAAGATACCCGCATGGCTTCTCTCAATGGCCTCTCCCTCCTGCCAGTTTTCCTCGATCGCCTGATAAAACAAAATTATAATTTTAGAATACAGCATCTCCAGGCATTCCGCCTTCACCGTTCCCAGTTCCCCAATTTCCTGAAAAAGGGTGCGGATAAGAGATGAAAAGCCTTTCTCATTTCTATTTTGCAATGCCTCCTGAATGGCATTTTCCATAGGTTTGGAAATAGAATACACAGAGGGGGATTCCTTTTTTAGTTTTTCCGCAAAAAAAATACCCTCGCCATATATCTTGTATTTCAAAGCTTCCCTTGCTTCCCGGTATGCGGCTCTTACCTTTCCCGCCTGTGTATAAGCCTCGCTCACTCCCATACTTACCGGATACCCCTTTTCGCTCATCAGCTTGCAAAGCTTTCTCCAAAAAAAACTATTCCTCTGATCCGGTACCGTCACCAGCGCCCAGATATCAAAATCCATTTCCAGGAAGCGGAACTCGTTCCAAAATGCGTTCCCATAGATTTCTTCTATCTCCGCTAAAAAATCCTGACGCTCCGGCTTTTTATCACGAAACCGCACTGCCGTAATCTGGTAGTCATGATATATCTTACGGAACATGCTTTCTTCCACAAAACCGGAATAGCTTTCTTTTCTAATACTGTTGGCAATAAATTGTGTGACAATATCCTGGCCGGTGATCAGGGCTTCCTTTTTTTCATCCCGGTTCTTGCGCACAAACTTATCCAGGCATTGCCTGAGCGTCTCGTTCTCAATGGGCTTTAACAGGTAACCGGACGCCCCGTGGGTCAGAGCGGAGCGCGCATACTCAAAGTCCGAATAAGCGCTGATAATTACTACCTGGGTCCGCATATCCTCTTCCCGTATTTTTTCAAGCAGCTTAAGACCGTCCATCTTTGGCATACGGATATCCGTTATCACCAGTTCCGGCCTATATTCTTTAAAAAGCGTCTCTCCTTCCTCTCCGTTAGAAGCCTGCCAAATCCGGAACTGTCCCTGGGTGTCGTACTCCTTGATCTGCTTTATCAAAGATTCTCTTGCATACAATTCATCCTCCACTACCAGTATCTTAACCATTAAGCACCTCCTTTGGGAATGCACAGGCTTTCCTAATACCGCCGCTTTCACGCATTACTACCGGCGGCCGGCTCACCGCTATGTTTATTCAACCTTTCACAGAGCCTGCTGTCAATCCTTTAATTATATATTTTTGCCCCAGACAGTAAATAATAAGCATTGGAAGCATCGCCAGAAGGTAAGCCGAAAATGCCAGCGTATAATTAAACGAATACTCTGTCTTAAAGTTATACTGAAATAGTGGAAGTGTCCAGATATTTTGTGTCCTGTTCAGTATCAGCAAAGGCAGCATAAAGTCATTCCATATCCATAAAGTATCCATAATCAGCAATGTGGAAATCATGGGCTTTACTAACGGCAGCACAATTCTCACATAGGTCTGGAACACACTGCATCCGTCAATCTGCGCAGATTCTTCTATTTCATAGGGTAATCCCCTGATATAATTTACAAACAAAAATACCCCCTGGGTTAGGCTGAACGCCGCGTAAAGCACAATAAGGCCCTCATGGTTTAACAAGTTTAATCTGGTCATCATCTTTGTAACCGGGAGCATGATAACCTGGGAGGGAATAAAAAGTCCCATCAACAGGTAAAAGTACACCGCCTTATAATATTTCCGTTCAAAATTCCGGGCAATGGCATAAGAGACGGAGGGAACAAAAATTAAAATCAGCGCTACCGATATCACGGTTATCTTCAAAGAGTTGCGCAGAAAAATCCAGTAATTGCTGTTGGTAAACAGCTCGATAAAATTATCCGGCCTTAAAGTGGAAGGAAGGGCAAAAAAGTTTCTTCCTGCCTCCTCAAGGCTCTTAAAAGAGTTGATTACCACCAGATAAAGGGGAAACAAAATAAGCGTCAGGCCGCAGGCTAAAAGGATATTGCGAAAAAATTTCCATACCGATGCATCACTTTTCACTTTCATTCGTTCGCACCTCCCTTACTGGTTAATTTCAACTGAGTCAGCGAGAAAATTGCCACCAATACAAACAAAATACATGCCTCCGCATTTGCCACCGAGAACCGCAGGTTCTTAAAGGCGTCGTTATAAATTAAGATGCCGATCACCTCGGTAGCGCGTACCGGGCCGCCGCCGGTAAGGGCATAAGGATAATCGAAAGAGGTAAAGCCCTGCTTAATGGTCAACACCAAATTTACCGTCACCGTGGGCAGCAGATAAGGCATTGTAATGTAGCGGAACCTCTGAAATGCACTGGCCCCGTCAATCTTAGCCGACTCATACTGCTCATCCGGTATCTGCTGCAGCCCCGCGATAAAGATAACGGTGGGCATGGCAACCGCCTGCCATGTCTGCACAAACACCACTGCCGGAAGCGCTGTTTTTCCGGTCATCATAAGGCTCTGTGACAGCCAGTCAATCCCCAGCGCCTGGCCAATAAGGGGAACCATCCTGTAAAAAAGCTGATCCCAGATAAGCGCAATGGTCACGCCGCCAATCATAGCAGGAACGAAAAAAACAGATTTCACAAAGGTTTTAAACCGTTTTAGAGAGTTTAATGAAATTGCCAGCAGAAGCGATGTTAAAATTACCCCCACCACAAGTCTGACGCTGTAATTTACCGTGGTTTTCATAGAATTCCAGAAGTTTGGATTCTTTAAAAGCTGAATATAATTTTTAAACCCCACAAAATCATATTCCTGCGCCATACCATCCCAATTTGTAAAACTGTATTTTACGCCATTGATTACCGACACAACATAAAAAAACGTGTACAGCACAACGGGAATGATGGTAAAGGCAAAATAAACATATTTACCGTGTATTCCTTTTGTCTTTTTTTTCTGATTCATGACACCATCCTTTCCTGAAATTGAGGAAACCGGATTTTCACAATCCATATTTTGCTTAAGGAAGAACCGGCGGCGGAAGTTACGCTCCCGCCGCCACCTTAAATTTAACTTGAGTATGAACTTCTTTTCACACTTCCCGATATGCCGCTTTGGCGGCCCAAACAATACTTAAACCATTTCAGGAGAATCGCCTTAAAGCGATTTTTGATACAAGATATCGATTTTCTCAGGCGGCGTCTTTGACGCCTTAGATAATCTTTTCGTCTTTTTTATATCTATTCCGCGGATGTCACCGCAATGGACGCATCCATATCCTTTAATACCTTATCCACATCCTGCTCCGCCCAGAAGCCCTGCACCACATTGTAAAGGTCTGTCACAATATTGTTGTTGATTGTGGAAGCCATCCAGTCATGTACACGGCCGTCATTTAAAATCTCGATCATCGGTGCAATTCCTTCGTCATTGTTTTCCACACCTGTGATACAGGAAGGAGCGCCGTCACTGTTGCAGAACAGCTGCGCGTTTTCCGGCTGTGCCAGATATTCTAAGAATCTGTATGCAGCGGCCTTTTCCTCATCGGAAGCTTTTGCGGAAACACAGATTGCAGCGTCAATACCGGCCAGAGCGCGTGTACTTTCCTCCGTATCATTGGGCAGAGGGAATACGCCCAGCTTTGCATCAGGATTCAAAGACGCAATTGTTCCTCTTGCATAAGAGCCCGTGATGCACATTGCATACTGGCCGTTTGCAAAGTTTTCCCAGCACTGCGTATCGGAAAGCGCCAGAGCATCCTCGTTCGAATAGGACAATAAAACTTTCATTTTTTCAAATTCCGCTTTAAATTCCGCATCGCCTTCAATCTTTCCTTCTCCTGCCGCCACCTTTGCAATGTTCTCAATTCCGTTAGGCGACCATGCCACTGTCTGGCACTGGAAAGTATGGCCTACACGGCCGGGATCCTTGCCCATAAGGCCCATAGGCGTAATGCCGGCAGCCTTTAAGGTCTCGCATACCTGTACGAATTCATCCCATGTAGTGGGAATTTCCACACCGTTTTCCTCAAAAATTGTCTGATTATAGTAAACGCCCATGTAGTTACGGCTGTAAGGAAGCGCATAGTAACCGCCGTCTTCCTGCTTTGTCATCTCAAGAGCTGCCTCGTTGGCATTCTTTAAAAATTCCTGGTCGGACAAATCCTGTACGTAACCGTTTGCCACTTTTTGTCTGAACTGAACCTGGGTGGGGTAATCGGAAAAGATTACAGGAATATCGCCGGAAGAAATTCTGGACGTCAATACCGTACCGGCATCCGGAACCGTATTCATCTCAATCTGAATATCCGAGTTCTCCGCGTTAAATTTGTCAATGATTGCCTGGTAACCTTTCTGAGGTCCTTCCTCGCTTTTTTGCTGGAAAAATTCAAGGGTCATTACATCCCCCGAAGCCTGCGCTTTATCTCCTGATGAGTCGTCGCTTTCGGTCTGTTCCTGATTCTCAGTCTGGGTTTCCTCCTGCTGCCCTGCATCTGTGCCGGTAGTCTTCGCCGTGTTATCGCCGCCGCTTTTACCGCCGCATCCTGCTAACGCCGTCACCGTCATTGCCACACACAATGCCATTGCCAATTTCTTTTTCATACTTTTCCTCTTTTCTGCGCCGCTTTTTTTATATAACAGAGTTTACGAATGCAGCGCCGACGCAAACTCCTCAGATTGAAAGATTCGTCTTTCTATCTTTCCTGCCTACTTTTGATAATTGTGCGCTGCCTCTACGGCAGCTTTGATATAATCGAGTCTGATATTCTGCCCCTGAATGGTACAGTCGGCCCCAATCATAATCCCCTTTGTTCCAAAATCATCCAGTATGGCTTTCACTTCTTCCTCAATCGCCTCCACCGGGCCGTTTAACACATTTCCTTTGTTGTTCATGCCTCCCAGGATTGCTTTCTTAAAAGTCTCTCTGCCTTTCTTTAAACCATATCCGTTATCCTTCACAGACCAGTTCACCAAGTCCGCCGGATAATCCTTAAACCAGTCCACATGGGTGCGAAAATCATATTCCGGCTCGCCACAGATATGTAAAATATTGTATTTATCCGGCATTTTCTCCGCCACATTTAATATCTGTAAATCGGAAGGTCTTACCAAATCCGCCCATTCTTCTTGCTCAAATCTGCCAATTTCCCCAAATTGAGCGGAATAGTAAATACCGTCAGCCCCTGCCTCCAGATAACCTTTGGCCCATTTTTCCAGCCCATCTGCAATTATCTGTACGCCGGCCTTTACTGCCTTTGGAGCTTCCTTGCTGTACTTCATCAAGGTTTCATCCCCAAATGCCATACAAGCCGCTTTGAAAGGTCCGAACATTGTCTGGAAAAGCATCACATCGTCTCCGGCCTGCTCACGGATTCCCTTAATCACCGATGCCATCTTCTCAAATTCTTCCGAGTCTGTTCCTTTGATACTGATCTTATACCAATCCTCCGCACAGGTAATCTCCCCACTAATAGGATAAGCATAATCCTGCATAATTTTAATAATATCCATCCCCGTTTCGCGATATAACCTGATATGCGCATCAATCATCTCCCGGACGGAATAGTCCGGCCTGTAATGAAACCAAAAACCTGCCGGCACACAGTCCGCCTCCTGTCCTTTCATCACGGAAAGCACACGCTCTGCCCTGTTCATTTCTATCACCCTCCTTCTATTGTTTGTCCATTGCCAAAATCTCAGGCAGCGTCCGGGCAGACAGCATTCCTTTTCCGTCTGCGCCGGACATTAAATGAATTTAATTCTTTGTTATATTATAATGATATTTAACTTTCAAAAATAGAAATTTACTTTGACAATAAATAGGCTTTTCCTTAGTTTTTTCCTATTTTTTATTTTTCCCGTATGCTATAATCGTAACTATTCGGCCTTCGGCTTCATAGTTACTGAATAACCGTAAAATATAGAGGATAAATTTATCCTTACCTATAATATATTTTAAAAAATGCCATATGATACCATGTATCCTGGTGTTTTTGATAAATCACATGAAATTTTTTATATAGCAAATTCGCAGGTCGAGAAAGGAGCCTGGTTATTAAAATGAAAAAAACACACAATCTTTCCTATCGCACACAGATTTTTATTGCTTCCCTGTCTCTGGTCATCTTTCCATCCGTTGTACTTGGGCTTTTTGCTGTCAACGACTCCACCGGCAGGGTTATCTCAGAATACAGTTCCTCCCTGACTGCCATCACTTCCCAGGCAAATCTGACCCTTGACACCCTTTTGCAGGATGCCACCAAGGTCACAAACATGCCTATCCTAAGCGAGGATATCAGGCGAATCATGAACACCAATTATCAGAACGACTACTTATCTTATGCACAGGACTCCACCATCTTCCGGGATTACTTTAGTCAGACCAATCAGCTTAACTCCAATCTGGAATCCTGTATCTTTGAGAACCGTTACGGCTATACCTTTGAATACAATACGGTAACCGCGCTGCACACCAAAACAATGAGCGAAAACATTGAAAAATGGGCGCCCATTGCAAGGCAGCTGCCAAATTATACCTATTTTGCCCCACTTCAAAATATCTCCGGCCGTGGTGTGGACAAAACGGTTCTTCCCATGATTAAAATTCTGCGGGATAAAAACAACTATAAAGAGATTGGCGTCTGTTACTGCGAAATTAACTTTAAGCCTATAGAAAATATTCTCGTCTCCGCACAGGGCACGGAAAATATACTGCTGATTTACAATGCGGACAATGAACTGGCCTTTTCTTCCAGCCCGGCCCTGACGCAGGAGCCTGAGGAATATGCCGGCCTTCTTACCGCTCTGGCGGACTTCAACAAATCCCTGACAGGTAAAGGCACTATTATGGAAGGGGAGCTTTATGTGGACCATGAGCGCTACCGGGTCAACGGCTGCGTCAACCAAACCACAAACTGGCATCTTGTCCACTTTACGGACAACCATATGGCCCGTCAGATTTACCGTGACAATCTCCTGAACTATTTCCGCATTTTTATGCTGTGTCTGGTTCTTGGGATGTTTCTTGCCATTTTGCTTTCCACCAATCTGACCCGTTCTATTTTCAGGCTGTGCCGCCAGATTGATTCCCTGAACCCGGAGGACGGCGGACGGATTGACGAGCAGGCCTGCGGCTCCAACCAGGAGCTTCGCAAACTGGTGGCCAGCTTTAATCACTTAAGTTTACGCCTCACCACCAGTATCCAGCAAAATTATCAGCTGCAGATCAATGAGCAGAAAATGAGGATTCAGATGCTTCAGTTTCAAATAAACCATCATTTTCTCTATAATACCTTAAACATCATCAAATCTTTGGCTAATATTCATAATGTGCCGGAGATAGAGACAATTTCCCTTTGCATGTCAGATTTGCTCCGCTACAATCTGGAACGGTTTCCCGTAGCGCTGTTAAAGGAAGAATTGCAGCAAGTAAGTCGGTATATGACCATCCAAAATATCCGTTTCCCCGGGAAGTTTACCTTTGACTGCAATATTCCTTCCTCACTTTTGGAAATGCCTCTTCCCGTTTTCCTCCTTCAGCCTCTTGTGGAAAACAGCATCGAACACGGCTTTTCCTGTCGGGAAACAGATTGCTATATCAGCATTACAAGTCACTTAGAAGGCGACAGACTCCATCTTCTGATTGCTGATAATGGAAATGGAATAGAGCCGGACCGGCTTCTTTCTCTAAGCAGAGAATGCATGGAGGATGCCGCTTATGAGAAAAATGATAATGGGCGCCGATCTATCGGCATTCGAAATGTATGTCAGCGAATCCGCAGCTATTTTGGCCCCTCCTACGGACTGACCATCGAAAGTATGCCGGGAGAAGGCACTATCATTGATATTGTCCTTCCTGCGCCGGATACTCTGACCGGGACGAATAATAACGCCCCTTTTTATGAACCGTCTTAAAATCCAAAGCTCTGCTCTTTTGTGCAAGCAAGCAGGGAAGATTTCTTCCCTGCCCGCTGCGCGGCCGCATGCTGCATCAGCCGCAAGTCTCCATATGCGGGCCTGCCCGTCGCACTGACGCGCTTTGCCAATCAGCTGACTGCATCAAAAAGGGGCTGTTGCAAAACTTGGATGCTATACAATATATACCAAACTTCTAGCGTATGGCTGCTATATATTGTATGAATCTACCGTTTTGCGACATCCCCTTTTTGATTAACAGGCCCTCCTGCCGGCTTTTTATTTTTCAATTACAAAGCTCTCGTACGGGCGGAGGGTCATTTTCTCCTCAATGGGCTTTGTCTCATAATTGCTGATAAGATAACTTCCGCTTCTAAATTCCTCCGGAATTTCAATTTCCGTCTCGTTTTCATAGAAATTGCAGACCACAAGCAGCTTTTCCTCTCCTAACGTTCTGGTGTAAGCATAAATTTCTTTTGAATCCGGAAGGAGCAGGTCGTAGTTTCCATATACTATGATATCCTTTTCTTTCCTGAGCCGAATCAGCTTCTGATAATAACAGAAAATGGAATCCGGATCCGCAAGCTGGGCTTTTGCATTAATTTCCGTGTAGTTGGGATTTACCATAATCCATGGGGTTCCGGTGGTAAAGCCTGCGTTTTCGCTGTCATCCCACTGGAAAGGAGTTCTTGCGTTATCCCGACTCTTGCATCTTAAATACCGCATCATTTCTTCGGAGGTAAATACCTTCTGATCCTCTACCAGCTCATAGTAAGCGTTAATGCTGTCCAAATCCCTGAAATCCTTCACGCTCATAAAGGGCGCGTTGGTCATTCCCAGTTCCTGACCCTGGTACACGTAAGGGGTTCCCTGCATCATATGGAGGCAGGTAGCCAGCATTTTAGCCGACACGGCATGATATTCTTTGCTGTCGTTTCCAAATCTGGATATGGAACGGGGCTGATCGTGATTCTCCCAAAACAGGCTGTTCCAGGCGATTTCCTCAAGGCCTTTCTGCCATCTGGTAAGAATTTCCTTTAAATCCCTCAAATCCATTTTTTTATCCGTCCACTTATTGCTTCCATCCGCATCTACGTGCATATGCTCAAACTGGAATACCATGTTCAGCTCTTTTTCATCGCTTCTTGCGTACTTCTTCGCTTCCTCCAATGTAACGCCGGAGCATTCTCCTACGGTGATGGTATCCGCATTGTTCAGCACCTTCTCTCTCATCTCCTGAAGATATTCATGGACATGAGGGCCGTTTGCCGGCTCGTTAAAGCTGGCATAGCCGTTAATTCCCGCCGGGCCGTCCGGCAGATCAGGCTTTTTGGAAATCAGGCTGATTACATCCATGCGGAATCCGTCAACTCCCTTATCCAGCCACCAGTTCATCATGTCAAACACTTCCTGGCGCACCTTGGGATTATCCCAGTTTAAGTCAGGCTGTTTTTTGGAAAACAGATGCAGATAGTACATGTCTGTCTTTTCATCATACTGCCATGCGGATCCGGAAAAACATGATCCCCAGTTATTCGGCTCCTTTCCGTCCTTAGCAGGTCTCCAAATATAATAATCTCTGTATGGATTGTCCACGGATTTCTGACTTTCAATAAACCATGGATGTTCATCCGATGTGTGGTTTACCACCAAATCCATCACCAGCTTTATGCCATGCTCATGAGCCGACGCCAGCATCTTATCGAAATCCTCCATAGTGCCAAACTCGTCCATAATGTCCTGGTAATCGCTGATATCATAACCGTTATCGTCATTGGGAGATTTGTAAACAGGGGATAACCATAAAACGTTGATTCCCAGTTTCTCCAAATAATCCATTTTTTCCGTGATACCGTTTAAATCTCCAATTCCATCCCCATTGCTGTCCTTAAAGCTTCTTGGATAAATCTGATAAACGATACTTTCCTTCCACCATCTTTTATCCATTATTTTTTCCTCCTTTTTCCGTATCCCCGGTCGTAAGAAACAATTCGGATAAGATAAACCGTTTCCATTTCCTGACAGGTATTTTTACTACTTCCATCATAACCTATTTGCGGAAAAAAGTCTTATACTTTTTTCAATATTTTAATACTTCATATCGAGGAAAGTGTTACTATTCAAGGCCCACGGGCCGCTCATAGTAAAATTCGGGGCGGCATTTCGAGTTTTGCTACGCAAAAACCGCCCCTCATTCCTGAATCATAATCTTACGGAATGGGCCTACGCAGTTTCATCTGGTATTGAAAACTGGCAAATAAGGTTATTGTAACTTTGCCGTATAATATTTGTGTGTGAAATGATTGCATTTATCATTGAAAAGTAGTATTCTATATATCACAAAACAGCGCCTTTCCTTTAACTTACATGGCACTTGCCGCCCCGGCGCAGAAATAGTATATATTTGTATAAGGAAGTTTTTGACATGAGAGAAGAATTTCATATTATCAGTGATGGCTCCTGTGACCTGCCGCCCAAACTGGCACAGGAAAAGAATGTAACCATCGTTCCCTTTTATGTATCTTTTGATGATCAACATTATTTGAAAGAAAATGTAGAAATTGATATTCGAGACTTTTACCAGCAAATGGTAGACAAAAAAGGGGTATACCCCAAGTCCTCCATGCCTTCTATCCGTGATTATGAAGAAGCGTTCCTCCCCTATGCCCAGGCGGAAATTCCGGTAATCTGCATCTGCATTACAACGAAATTCAGCGGTTCCATGCAGTCAGCCCTAAACGCCCGCTCCCTCATACGGGAGAAATATCCCAATGCGGAAATCACTGTCATTGACGCTACCATTAACACGGTTTTACAGGGGCAGTATGTGTTGGAAGCGGTAGATTTGCGGGATCACGGTTTTCGCTATCAGGATGCGGCCACGCGGCTGGAACAGATAAAAAGCTCCGGGAGAATTTTTTTCACGGTGGGAAATATGGAATATTTAAAGCACGGCGGAAGAATTGGCAGGGTAGCCGCCCTTGCAGGGAGCGTACTTGATATCCGTCCCGTAATTACGCTCAAGCAGGGAGAAATCTTTCCTTCCGGCGTGGACAGAGGCCGGAAGCGCACTTTAAAAAAGGCGCAGGATCTTCTTTTGGAATATTTAAAGGAAAGCGATCTGGGAGTCCAATGCTACAGCATTGCAGTCGGGTATGGCTATGACAGAGAAGAAGGGCTTGCTTTCCGTGACCAGTCGCTGTCCCTGCTTCGAGATAAGGGGTATCCTGTGAATGATATCCCCGCTTATCAGATCGGTGCTACCATCGGCGTCCACACCGGGCCCTATCCGCTGGGCTTTGGCATCATCGAAAAGGGGATTCATTCATAGACGTAAAAACCTCCCGACATCCACCAAATATCCGCTTCGCGGCCGTCAGGCAAATGCCGGCGGGAATACAGGCCTGAAAATCTGAATCTATGAGGACAAAGCATGAAGCGGCTTAGAAAAACCGGATTGTTTCTTTTACTTGCGCCAATTGTATTCATTATCGTTTTCATACTATATGAAATCTTTGGTATGTGCGTAAACCATCTTGCCACAAGACGCCGGACACAGGCGTTACAGGACGCTTTGGAAAGCAGTATTCCGGATATCGAGTTTATAGACGTCTATTGGGAAACCGGGAACACATCGGGAACCGGTAATCACGTTGACTGCTTATCCTGCGTCACCTTTTCAACGCAAATGCCGGAACCTGAAATAAGGAGCAGACTGGCTGACTATTATGAATTTGATGAATGGAGCTGCCATATCAGTCAAACGGATACCGGAGATTATCTGTTTTATCTGAATACATCAGCTCCATTTCCGGACAATATCGAGGGGCATTAATTTCCGGCAGATTGACCGCGCCTTATACGCACCCATTTCCCCTGTCGCCTCGCTGACAATGCCTTACTGCCGTATGGCATTGGGATAAATCCGTTCCGGCATTTTGTCGGTAAGCCACTCCACGGCAGTGGCCACCGCCATACTTTCCAAAAACAGGAACATTGCATCATTTATAAGGTCCTGCAAAAACCGTCAGAAATGCTCCTGTAAAACCATATACAAAGCAAAACAGCCCTGAGGCAAAACCACGGTTTCTGAAATCCTTAACCCTTATGGTTGCAACCGCCGTCTCGGCCAGCCATGCCAAAAAAGAACAGGCAAAAAAGTATTCCAATTTCATAAAATGTGTGGCTCATAACAGACACCTTTTCTCCCTGATTTTTTGTTTTATCATGGCAACGGTTTCTTCGATGGAACAATTCGTCGTATCTATCACATGATGTTCATAACATCCTAGATCACAAAACTGCTCCCACATTGCCTCAACTATCTCTATATTGGTTTCCCTGCCCAATTTGGAACGTCCAACCGCCCTCTTCATGGTTTCCTGCCTGTTCGCCCGCAATACAATGTAATGTACCACATAATGATTCTGTGCGGCCTTTCTCCACGGCTTTAAAAACCACGGCCCTATAATTCCGTCTACAATCACATCATATCCGCCACGCGCATAACATTTTGCCGCTTCTAATAAGGCTTCAATCACAACCAAATTCTGCTCCTGAGATTCCGGCAGATGAGGAGAGAGAGCGCCTTTACTAAGATAGTGATAAAAATCATCCGTATGCATATGTACCGATTTTTCCAAATCTGATGTTTTCGCAGCAATTGACGCCGCCGTAGTTTTTCCGGTTCCCGGGCAACCCGTGATAATCACGATTCTTCCCTGTCCCATGTGCATCCAACTCTCCCTAAAATTTTTCTCTTTGCGTTTGCTTTTTTTGATTTGGTTTTGGCTTTTCATGGCCAAGGTGACTCATTTTCCCGTCCGGATAATTATTGAACTATCCTATAAAATATCCCAAATCCAGACGCACTTCTTTTCTATCGATGTCCCTGTTGGAATAACAGCAGCTGTCAAAGCCGATCAGCTCAAATCCCTCCTGCAGGTAAAAACTGATCGCCGGAACATTACAGGACTGCGTTTCTAAAATAATTGCCCGTCTGTGTTCGGAAACTGCCTGCTGTTTTGCAATTCCCATTAACGCATGTCCAATTCCTTTTCTTCTCAGTTTTTCGTGCACCCAAAGCTCCGTAACCATCAGCCTGTTAGACCACTCTTCCGGACAGGTCTCAATACAGGCGACCAACTCCCGGCCGCCTTCCTTTTCCTCTACAATCCCCCATGCATCGGCCTTTTCCCAATGATCCTGATACAATTTATCCGGGAAATCGTATTCCTCCGGGTAATGGGAAATCGGTTCCTTTGATTTTGTTTTTACAAACTGTACGCTGACGCCCTTATCGTTCTTTTCTATTTTCACATTATAATATTCCTCTGTGGTATATCTCATTGGTATACGGGCATTTTTCCACTGTTCTTTTGGAAGATGCGCTATTTTATGTTGTTCTGTATTCCTGTTCATCTGTAACCTCCTTACAAAAATTTTTGTTTCCTTTTTTGCATAATTTCTCTTAGGCGAATCCTTTCACAGCTTTGCCCTTTCAAATTCTGCAAAATCTGCAAATCTTTTTATCTTTTCTCCGCTATCCGTAATTGTCCGGACAAAATCCTGCTCCACCCTTTTGGTCGTCTTGGTCAGTTTTTCCAAATCCTTATAGTTATACGATCCCAAAATATCGTAACATACCATCCCCTGTTCCCCTGCCGTTTCCTCAAACTCATTTTGCAGGCAGACAGCGGATAAAAATGCTAAGATAAAATTTCCGGTTTCCGCACAAACATATATTTTGTTAAAGGTAGAACTGATTTCCTCATATAATCTTGCCAAAAAGTAATAATCCGTGCTTTTGTTTGACGCTTCTTTTTCTGCCTTTTCTTCCTGCTTTTGTTCCTCCCCGGCCGGTTTTATTGCCGCAAAATCAGCAAAGGATTTTAAAAGATTATGAGAATGTATTTTGATATCCTCCATATTTTCCGATTTTATTACGTCTTCATATTCCCTGATAAAATCAGCAGGAATATTTTCAAATCTATGTAAATCTTCATATTGTTTTTTCAGGCCAAAATGAAAATAATCCTGGTTATAGATGGCCACGGCATCCGCCAAAGCCATAATGATTCCCCCTGACAAAAGGCGCGCTTTCATAAGCTTATTGCAATTCTTAAGCTGCGAATACAATTTACAGGCATGTACAAATTTTTCTTTTGCAATTTTTTTCGTATGGACAGGATCCTTTAAATTGTCCTGTAGCTTCTTCTGTAGATACTTAAATTTTTCTAATTCCTCCGCAGAATGACAGTACAATACTTTCACATCCCCAACGCATGGGATGAGTGTTTCTTTTAAGTTTGCAATTCCTTCCACTCGCTCCCAGCTCATAGGGAAAATATCATAGCCAATGTCCTGAATTATGAAATCCACTGCGAACCGGTATCCCCTCTGTGTCCTTGGAATGAAATAGCAGTCTACGTCCGATTTTGCATTGGCCGTGCCATTCACATAAGATCCATATAACAAAATTAGCGCTATATCCTCCGCATAATCCTTTTCAACGCGATTAGAAATCCAATTTATAATTTTATCATTGACTGTCATTCTTATACCCCCGCATACCGCAAGCTGTGCTTGCGGTACTGCCACCAATAAGTAGTTTGGAAGTTTACTTCCAAACTTATACCCCCGCATATTCCATTGAACGCATCTGCATACTCCCGTCCAATTTCCTGAACTTTCCATACCCCGTAAAATGCAGTCCGCACTTTTTCATAACATTTCCCGAAGCAAGATTCGGCTCGCAATGAGAGGAAGCAAATTTTCGCGCCCCCAATTTATACGTGCATAATTCATCATCGCTTTTACCGCTTCCGTGGCATATCCCATTCCCCAGCAGTCATATCGGAAATTATAGCCAAATCCCCAGCTGTCTTTTGGAGAATCAAATCCAATATCACCGCTGCCAATCAGCTTTCCGTCCGAAATACGTTCAAAGCCAAAATAGTATGTGCTTGTATCCTCCTCCACGGAGGCAATCCATTCTCTTACCTGTTCAATGTCAGTATAAGTAGTGTAGACCATATACCTCGCCACTCTCTCATCGCCGACCCATTCAAAAACATCCTCCGCGTCGGCTATTTTTAGGGGGCGCAGCAATAAACGTTCCGTTCTGATTTCAATATCATGCATTATCATACCTCCCCTGCTCTTAATGTCATAAGTTCATCTTACCACTTATATTTTTCTTTTACTATAAAAATATAGGTATAACTCTCTTTTAGTTAAAATAACCTGTCAGGAGCTTGACATATATTATCCTATATAGTACTATTTTATATAGGAGGAAAAAGATGGAAACGCAGGCAGGTTTTTTGATAACGCAGATTAAGCAGATAGGCGGGAGGGTATTTGACAAAATACTGCAAAAAGAAAATATATGGGAATTTAACGGTGCTCAGGGTAAGATTCTGTATGTTCTCTGGCAGCATGACCACATTTCAATCATAGAATTGTCAAATCTTACGGGACTTGCCAACACTACCCTTACAAGTATGCTTGACAGAATGGAGGCGGCAGGGTTGCTGCGCCGTCTGTCTGACCCAAAAGACAGGCGCAAAAACCTTATTGCGCTGACCGAAAAGGCAAGGCAGCTCAAAGAAAGATATGATAAGGTTTCACTGGAAATGCACCAGGTGTATTTCAAAAATTTCAGCACGGAGGAGATAATGGAATTTGAAAGCTATCTACGCAGGGTGCTGGACAACGTTAAGGAGGAAAATTCCTCTGCCCGCTGACAAGGACACCTATCGTGCGGGCATAGCAGGCATTTCTCTCCTGAAAACAAATAGGAGGAAGAATTGTAATTATGAGTAAGATATCAAGACAGGCGACAAATGATTTTTGTCCCCAGACACTGTTTTTATATGGCACGTATAAAGAGGACAAGACCCCCGATTTCGGTCTTTTCTGCTGGCTTAGCTACTGTTGGGACGGAGAAGCCGGCGTAATGATGTGCATAGGCGGAGAAAAGCTGACAAAGGACAGAATAAAAGCGGGCAACATCTTCTCCGCAAATCTTGTCACGGAAAAACTGCTTCCCATGGCCGACTACCTTGGAAACAAATCCGGCTATGACAGGGACAAAATGAATTTTAATGTTGACATCGGCAAAGGGGCTGTTCTGGACGTGCCCATCCTCACGGAAAGTCCCGTTAACTATGAATTGGAAGTTACAAAAAGCATTCCTCTTGACGGAGGGGAAGTATTTTTGTGCAAGATGCGGAACGTACTTTATAACGAGGAGCTTATGGACGAAAAAATATCCGTGGGCGAACGTTTAAGGAATATTGCCCCCATTAAAACCACCTGCAGCACATACTTTTCTTACACCGGTGAAGTTCTTGGCGCATGGGGCGAGCCCGGGAAAACATTTTTGCAAAAATAAAACAAAAAAATTTTCAACTGTTCCTGCCATATTATGGCCGATACTCGTTCAGAATATCGAGAATATCCTTCCGATATATGTTATCGTTCAGCACATCCCCATTTGGCGAAAAGCAGATTGCCCGAATATCGGATGGATTTTCGTCATATGGGCTCGCATATTCTACGGTATCATCAAAGTACTCACTCAAATACTTACTTGCGTTTCCTCTTGGGAAAATAACGTTTCCCGCTCCAATGGGAATTTTCAAATCAGTAAATTTGTCTAAGATTTCTCTCGTCTTTTTATTGTAAGGATTATCGTCCTCCCTGCTTACTAACCATGCCGGACTGAGTTTTACCGAAATGCCTGCGGCTAAAACACACTCTGCAAAATAAATGACCGGCTCAAGCGGTATCGTCTCCTGATGAAAGGCGTCAACCGATAAAAGGATTTTACAGACGCCGCTATCTGCAAGCATGTTCGCCACTTCCTTAATCCGCGTCTTATCCTTTGAAAAAAAGCCGTTTGTAATGAGATCTCTGTTTTGTATTCCCATCGCTTTGGCCGTTCTATGTATCTCGCAAACCACCTCCGGGTAAAGCAGAGGCTCTCCGCCAAAAGTCATCAATGATTTAATCTGATAATTTTGACATACCTGGCGAATTGCTCTTGCGGCAGCATCCGCATGAATGTATTCTGAAAAAGAAGCATGATCTCCCTCGGAACAATGCTTACATTTCCCGGTACATGCCAGCGTAACTATAAATTCAATTCTATTTAAATTTTTTACATATTGATTCATAACAAACCCTATTCCTTCTTTTATCATTTCTCTAAGCAACTGCAATTGTAAATTTGTATCTTATATATACCTTACCCCAAATGTAAAACCCACGCCTTCAGGCGCGGCAATTTCATTTTTCCACGCCATCATTTCTATCAATGAATCAATTTCTTTGTAAAACAAATCACTCTGTTTGCTTCTTCAAATCCCATCTTTAAATGGAATTTTAGACTATCTTCATTTACCAATTCACAATCGCTGGCAAACTCCGTGCACCCCTGTTCCTTTGCCCATTTCTGGCAGGCTTTCAGCATATCTTTAGCCAATCCTCTTTTTCTGTATTCCTCCACGACAAAAATCCCTTCCAGATATCCCACCGGACTGGAAGTTGTCCCTTCTACATAGTCATGCCTTAATCCGCATTGTGCAAATCCAACCGCACATTCTTCCGATGTGGCAAGAAAAAAGACGCCGCTTTCTTTGCTTATGTAATCGTTAAACTCTTTTGCCAATTCTGCAATCGTATTTGATTTCCACATCCGCACTGCCAAACCTGCCAGCTCTTGCGCATCTGTTAAAGTGGCTTTTCTAATTGTCATTTTCTTTGTCTCTCCTTAATTTCTTCCAAAATCCGGGTTCCGGGCAATTTCTATAACAATTCTTCCCACTCATTTTCTTTAAAGCCCACAAGCACTTTATCATTGCTAACAATAATAGGGCGTTTCACAAGCATTCCATTGGTGGCAAGCAGTTTCAATTGCTCCTCTTCGCTCATTAGCGAAAGCTTGTTTTTTAATTCCATTTCTTTATAGATGAGTCCGCTTGTGTTGAAAAATTTTTTGAGCGCAAGGCCGCTCTTTTGATGCCATTCCTTTAATTCTTCATATGACGGATTGTTCTCCGCAATATGTCGCTGCGTATATTCTAAATTGTGTCCGTCCAGCCACTTCTTCGCTTTCTGACATGTGGAACATTTTGGATAATATATAAATAACATCTTCTCCACTTCCTTTCGTTCTTGCTCAGACTTTTCAAAAAATTTCCCTGCCTGCTGTTAGTTATCCCCCAACTCTGTCCGATCATCTCTCCCGGATTTTCCATTGCATTTTTATGAAATCCGAACCTCATGCTTTGCATTAGATTTTAACAGTTTACCAGTTCTTTTTCAACCGGCCGTTCAAATCTTCCTTCTCTTTTGCCGATTAAGAAGCAAAAATATTTATGCTGAAAATTGATTTTACTTCCGTCAAATTCGGCGCCCCGGATATGGAATAAAACCACAGCGCCCGCTGGCAGCCGGTACCGCCCGATTACCTTTGATTTAATTTAGCTTCTACCAACTCCTTATGGTAAAAATAGTTGATATGTTTTACCGAGTGTAAAGCGCAATACTCCTCAATTTCAGCTGAAAGAGCATTCCAAAAGTTCATGTTCCCATTTATATAGATATCATCATACAGTTCCGTAAACTGTGGGAAGACGTTTTTTATGTAGCTGAGAATATCCTGTTTATAACCCCCGCGCAGGTTCAAATTTTCAAACCAGTATTCGTCCACATATCTATGCGTTTTTTCTATTATTTCCCGATAGTCCGTTATTCCCGGAAAGATAGGCGACATAAACAACACGGTATATATGCCGTTCTCATGCAGTGTTTCCAGTGTTTCAAGCCATTTCCCGATACTGCTGGCATGGTCCATATCGTTTTTAAACCGTTCATTCAATGTATTGACCGAAACCGAAACTTTCAAATTTTTACACTGCTTTAGTAAGTCAATATCCCTTAAAATCAGATGGGATTTCGTTGAAATACTCAGCTCGCAATCTATGAAAATTAACTGTTCCAATATCTTCCGTGTACTTTTGTACTTTTCCTCAAGCGGATTATAGCAGTCCGTCACAGAGGACAGAAAGACGGACTTCCCCTGCAGTTTCTTTTTGCTAATGGGTTTATCGCACTGCTTAACGTCAATAAAGCTCCCCCATTCCTCTTTATGATTTGTGAACCGCTTCATAAAACAGGCGTAACAATATCTGCATCCGTGAGGGCAGCCTACATAAGGATTTATCACATAATCGCTTGCCGGAAGGTTTGATTTTGTAACCAGATCCTTTACCGCAACCACATTTTCCACCATTGCAGGCCTGTCTATGGAGGCTTTAAAAGTCTCACGAAACTGTATAAGGTTCTCTTTCACTTCCATTCCTATCCCCCGCATATCGTAAGCCATGCTTTCGATACTGTACCAATCAAAAACCCCGCGGCATTCGTCAAATGGATGCTTTGCATCCTTGCTTGCTCCTTTGTGCAAATATAAATTGCTATTTCCGATTCGGTTTTCTCTTAATAGCAAGCAGTTTCATATAATCATCGAATTCATCAGTATTGGCAGGTTCAAACATTACCCATTTCCCATCATGATAGGTTTTTGCTTCATCATACTGCCTGCAAACGGTAGTAGAAAGAGTCTCCCTTATATCTTCAAATTTTGCTCTTTCCTCTTTCCCAAAGATAATCATAAAGCCAACACAATTGCTTTTGGCATACAGGCAGCAAAGTGTTTTACCGCCTCTACGATATTTATACTCGTAAGTCCAATTTTTGCCACCGGTATTCCATGATCGTTCCATTTCGTATTTTTCATCAATGGCCAGACATAACCCTTGCCAGACTTCAAACAAAGACTGACCAAGCAATTCCACCATTACTGATTGAGACGGTATATTTTCAAGCATTTAATTTCCTCCGTTTATTCAAAATCTGTTTTTCTAAGTATAACACACCAACTTCCATATCTTCAATTACATTCACCAGGTAAAATTTAGGTTAAATATCCTTAAAATCAGGTTAAACTTATAAAATAAAAATGAAGAGGAGCAGGAAATATCTGTTCCTTTTTGTGTTATTTTGATATAATCATTCTATAATAATTAGATCAAAGAGGTATGTATTATGTCAAAAAGATCAACGAAACCGGAGGTCCTGCATGGTTTATTCGAAGAAAATAACATTCATCCCAATCTCATAGAAGGTAACGATGCCCTTATGGATGCCGTTAAAGAGAATGCAAAAACGGTTAAGGACTACAGGCATCCGTCTTATATCAGGCACCCTCTGGTGAGTATTATCATGATCGTGTTTTTTGCAGTGCCGGCCAACGCAGATGAATGGGCGGAAATCGAGACATTTGCGAAAAAGAAGGAAAAATGGTTGTGGGAACATCCATCCTCAGGATATATTCTATAGAATTCCCCTGTTCCAAAATTATAAAGATATCCCCTGTAATCAAATTTGTCGTATTTCATGGCTTTGTCTTTTTTGGCTTCCCCGTTTCCTGAGATAATCAAAAATTCCTCCTTTGAATTGGCATCATACGCTGCAATTACTTTCTTCCACCTTGCCGTAACATTTAGCTTCTCAATCTCCTCTTCTCCCCTCATATCACAATAATTATATCCGATCACAACTTTCAAAGGACACTTAAGGTGCTCCAGCTTAATGACCTCATCCAGCCAGTCCTCTTTGCTGTTCTCATGCTCCACCTCTGCTCCCTCTATCCCTGTATCGTCAGTTCTTTAGCTGCATGTATAACTCAAAAATTCTCTTCCAATCTGTGCGGACATCCTTCTCATCCTTTCTATTCCGGTTCATATTCGCCCCCGGATGGTAGGCAAGGGCGATCTCTATCCTTTTACTCCCAAGCTCCAGTTCAAAATGGTATGGATCCTTGGCATTAATCAGCTCCCGTAAAGACATTTCCCTCTCCGGTTTCCTGTCATCCGTACATAAAATCCTGCCATTCTCACAATATCCCATAGATTCAAATACCTGCAATCCCAGACAGACGATCAGACGGGGTTCAATAATCTGAATCAGCCTTCCAAGGTATCTCCTTGCACAGAAAGCATACCATGCCCCGTTTGAAGCACCGGATGTTTTTTTCTGGCGGTAACAGCAGGCAACATTTGTGAAAAATAGTTTGTCACACGGTTTCGTCAGGTCAAACTCTCCTCCGAATGCCTCACTGAATATCCGGTTCAGGTTTTTATCTGTCGGAGATTTCCACCCCGATATTCCCTCCTCCCACCAACGGTGTCCCTCCGGCTGATCGAGGCTCTCTTCTGTAACCCTCCCAAAATCCAGTCCGATCACCATTATCTCCGCATCAAGGCTGCCCTGCCACATATTCCAGCGGTTCGCATATATTCTATCAATGTCTGGCTCCTGCCCGGAAACAATGCCATGGCTGTCATTGACCAGATATTCCCCGTCCTCACAGTAAGCCGGGGCTTTTATACCCTGACATATCCGGCACTCCCTCATATCTTTCACAAGTTCTATGTATTTTTCTTCCTTTTCACTACGCATGGGACATTATCCTACTTCCTGCCATACTGCCGTTTTATGTGGCGATAATCTAAGTATATTATAATAGAAGAAACTCATCTGGGGAACAGGCTTTTACCAGATGCCCAATCAATGATATAATTGGAATATATCTATATACATAACAAACGGAAAACCAACAGGCAGCAGAAGGAAAAACCAATGATATATTTTACAGCAGACCTCCATTTTTACCATGATAAAATCATAAAGCATACCGGCCGTTCCGTAATTCAGACGAAATGGATCAGTTATTGATACACAACTGGAACAATGCCATAAAGCCTGATGATGAAGTATACATCCTCAATAAAGAACCGTGCCATAATTCCAGGGATGCGGAGAACTAAACAAAACAGAGAAAGTTTGGAAGTAAACTTCCAAACTACTTATTGGTGGCAGTACCGCAAGCACAGCTTGCGGTATGCGGGGGTATAAATATGATAAAAATGTGGATGCATCAAACCTTACATGGTATGATTTATAATGGTTGAATCAAAAGTTAATGGAGGAAGGTTATGTCCGAGCGGGAAGAAAAATTTGAGAAAATGCTTCAGGCAATCCAAATGGAATATGACGACACCGTAACTAAAATGGAGCAGTTAAAAGCAGCGGGGAAAATCAAGACTGCAACCTATAAGCAGCTTATGGGGACAAAAATCACTCTCCAGAATATGCTTTCGAGATACGAAATTTACGGCCTGCTGGAACGATAAAATTTATGTAAAGGTAGGGAGTTATTCCGAAAAGCTCTATCAGAAAACCCATGCAGGGCTACATTTGATTTTGACTGCCATAATGAGTTTATGCTATTATTTAATGGAAAGCGATCAGGAATTGAAAGGAATTATTATGTCAAAGTTAGTTGTCTGCTTCCCCGGCATAGGATACCACTGTGACAAACCGCTTTTGTATTACAGCCGGAGCCTTGCTCGTGAACTGGGGTATCAAGATTGCAGAAATGTGGGTTACACATATAAAGCGGGAAATATCCGCGGAAATGAAGAGAAAATGAAAGAGGCATATGAGGTACTGTTTTCGCAGGCTGAATCCGAACTTGCGGATATGGCATGGCCTGAATATGATGATATTCTTTTTATCTCCAAAAGCATTGGAACAGTCATTGCAGCATCCTATGCGAAAAAGTACAAGTTAAAATCTGTACGGCATATTCTGTATACGCCTTTGGCACAGACTTATCTTTTTGCACCGGATCATGCTATTGCTTTTATTGGGACAGCAGACCCGTGGAGCGATACGGATGAGGTTATCCGGCTTTCAGAGGCAAACCACATCCCTATGACTGTATATGAGGGATGCAACCATTCCCTCGAATGTGATAATACTATGAAAAATATAGAAATCTTAAAGGATGTCATGCAAAAGACGATGGATTTCTGTAAAGGAACACCTTGAAACGTAACTATTCAGCCTTCGGCTTCATAGTTTGTAGAGGTCAAGCTTTTTTGTAACACTTATGGCTAAAAATTGATTGGATTGTTGCTTGGAGGCTATCGGAGCTGTCAGCTTTTGTCAATGGTGCTCCGCTTCATAGCCGACATACTCTAACAGCCCCTCGATTTTCTCCGCAGACGGTACGTTATGCTCTTTGGTTGTAAATCCCCATTCACAGAGAACCGGGTAAATGGTAGGCTCCAAAGCGCCGTCCGTCTACTCTGCCATACCCAAAGCATAGGAAATCAGGTCTGCCGTTTCGCTGCTTACCGTCATACGGTTTCCCTGATGATGATTTAATCTGTAAATTTCACTTTGTCCCTCTGTCACAGACCATAAATCTTCCAATTCTCTGATCTGTTCCTCTGCGCCGGATAACGCCGCCTCTGCCTCATTCCCATAGGCTGTCAGGGAAATATAGGTATTCAAGGCGAAAAATTGTGTTTCTGCTTCTATTTCATTCTTTCCGGCTGTCTCTGCCTGCCGGAAGGCTATAAGGACGGTGGCTGCAAAAATAAAGCAAAAAAGAACAATAATTCTCTTTTTCATTTCCACCACCCTTCCCTTCTCTATTTTTTCAAAGATAGAAGATCTGTTATTTATTATGAGATTTATTGCCATCCGCTTTTTGCAGACACCACATGATCAGGTGGGTACACTGGCAAAATGCCAGCGTAATCATGCCGTACTCCCCATAAAACCGGAAGGATTCAAAGTACGGGTTTCCCCTTGGAAGCAGCAGCATATTTCTCCACAGGCTGCTCTTTATAAAGCATAGGATTCCTGATGCTAACACCAAAGTGAAAACCAGATAATAGGAGTAGCCAAAAATAGAATCACCTGCTTTTTTTGTAAGCCTATCTAACACCACATGGGTGTGAAGCCCCACATGAAGCAGCATAAACAAAAATCCCCACGCTGTCGAAAAGATATGAAGTGTCCGGGCAAAGTGTGTGGTGATGAAAGGCGAGAAGCTAAAAATATCCCCCGACATCATTACGGAGCTGACTGCCATCCCAACCATTGCCACAAAAAGGAGAAAATCAATTCCCACAAAAAATATTCTAGCCGGGCGATACCGTCCCTTTTTCAGTCCGCCGTACCAGCGTCCGTTTAAGATATGGTGCAGCACGAACAGGACGAACAAAAAACAGCCCAATATGCCATGCAGAAACAATCCCCGCCCGGCCCGGTAGCTCATCAGATAAAGGAAAATGAAATACATCACCACATCTGTCACTATTTTGACTTTGTGTTTCATGTTATCTCGCCTCAATCCCGTTTGAAGTAAGCCATTCGTTCAAATTGTCAGAAAGACCTCTTCCACCGGAATACTCATACTCAAAGCCCTGGCCGACATAAGCGCCCTGTGCCGTTTTTGACAGGTCTGATATGCTGTCCCCAAACCGGGTGCCGCCATTGCTGCTGAACGGAAGTATGGTTTTTCCTGAAAAGTCATATTCCTCTAAAAATGTGAACACCGGCATGGGCATGGTACTCCACCACGTCGGATAGCCCAAAATGATAACATCATACTGCTCCATATTTTCCACATGACTTGCCAATGCCGGATGGACATCATGATTCAAATCTGCCTGTGATACCTCATAAATATTTCCGTTGTATGGATGCTCCATCCGGATTTCAAAAAGATCGCCGCCAGTCATATCTGCAATAATCTGTGCCCCATTCTCCGTATTGCCGGAGTAAGAGAAATAAGCCACCAAAATACGGGGATTTTCTGTTGCCGGAATATTCAGCGTGTAAGTGGTTTCTACCACGCTTTCCCCTGCTTTTGCATTTCTGGCAATCCTAAACCCCAAATTTTGTTCTGTGGTATCCGGCGCCAGCGCAGAACGGTAGGCGCTTCGGAGCTGCTTGGCAAAATCGTTATAGCCTCCGCCACGGTTTACCCTGAGAGAGCCGCCTGCCGCGCCAGCCGGATCAGCTGCCTGCGCCACATCATATGCTCCGTAATAGTCAAAGCACCACTCCGACACATTGCCATACATATTGTAGAGGCCAAACTGATTCGGCGGCAGGCTGTCTACCGCAATCGTCTCTCCCCGGTTTCTGCTGGTAACTACCGATGAGTCGTGATGATTTACATAATTTTCCTCAATCAGATAGGGATAGCTGCCCTCAAAGTTTGCATTGTCGCTGGTAATCTGATCCCCGTCATGGAATACCGTAACTGTATTCGCTCTTGCTGCGTATTCCCACTCAGCCTCGGTAAGAAGCCGGTAGCCATTTGCGCTGCGATCCCAGCTCACGGTGTTTCCATCAATCGTATAAGCAGGCGTCAATCCCCGGCTCTCACTCATCCGGTTACAATATTCCACCGCATCATACCATGTCACATTTTCAACCGGAAGATTTCCACCGGTGAAATGGCTTGGATTTTCGTCCATGATCGCAGCATAGTCTGATTGTGCAACTTCATACGGATCGATATAAAAACTGCTGACCGTCACATCATGTTGTATTTCATCTTCCTGACGCTGCCTCTCACTGGAAGGGCTTCCCATAGAAAATGTCCCGCCCAAGATCAGAATCAACTCGTCTGAAATGTTCTCCGGCTCTTCATTTTCCGTTACTGCCTCTGGTTCCGGCGCTGTTTCAGATACTTCCGGTACTTCCGTCTGCGTTGTTTCCTGCGCACTTTCCGGTCTTTGTACCATTTCCGGTTCCTCCTCCCTCGTAAAGAAGTAAATGCCGGTTCCAACTGCTGCCAGACACACAAGCGTTCCCACTAAAGTTATCATCTTTGCTTTCTTTCCCGCTTTCATCGTCTTATCCTCCTATTCATCAATAGACACCAGCGTATAACTGCGGCTGCCTAAGCCAATTTCTTCTGCGTGTTCCAGCGTCAGCAATCCGTTTCGTGATTCTATTCTTTCAATCAAAGACGCACTGTCCTCTGCTGCATATACTAAATCTACGCAAGCCTGATCCAATGCCACCGGGTCTGTTGAGGCAAGGATGCCAATATCATGCATATCCGGCTCAGCAGGATTCCCATTGCAATCGCAATCCACAGAGAGATAATTCATAACATTGATATATATAATTCGATCGCCCAGAGCATCCGCCACTGATTTCCCTGCTTCTGCCATACTTTCCAGAAAAGCATTCTGTTCACCACCCCAGGCATTTGTCCTGCTTGTACCGCCGCTGTGAATCCATGCCTTTCCTTCACCGGAACCCAACCCGATAGAGATATTTTTGATTGCGCCGCCAAAACCTGCCATCGTATGTCCCTTAAAATGTGAGAGAATCAGATAAGAATCGTAATCCCCAAAAGCCGCCCCCACATAATTTTCAGAAAGATGTGTTCCGCTTTCTACCGGTAAAGCCACTGAGCCATTTTCATCTAAAATCTGAAAATCTGCAATAGCAGTAAATCCATGGTCCTCCGCCACCTGATAATGCATAGCCGTTTCTGCACGGGAACCTCCATAAGCCGTATTACATTCTACAATCGTTCCGTCCACTGTCTGTACCAGAGCTGCAATCAATTCCGGAGACAGATAATGGCTGGCCGGAGGTTCTCCAGTAGAAACTTTGACTGCTACTTCTCCTGTCGGCATCCAATTAAGCGCTTCATAGATTTCTGTCAGTCCATACGAACTAATATTTGTCGTCATATATACCACCGGCTTACCGTCATTCTCCGTTATAGGCTCTGACTGTACCGGCTCAGTTTGTATGGTTTCTATCTCTTCCATATCTGGCTTGCTTTCATTTGTCGATACTATCTGTTCGTTTAAGATACTATCCTCAGTATTACCTGCAGGTGTCCGGCTACTGCATCCCGAAAAAATACAGCAAGCCAGAACAAATGCCAATCCCAATGCTCTCCACTGTTTCATTTGCCATCGCCCTCCATTTCTCCTTTATTTTCATACCGAGCCGAATCGTGTCCCGGAAAAGCACAGAAGGAAAACATTTCTTTGAATTCGTTTCTTCCTCAGTTGGGGCATCATCCGGCGTTTCCTGTGTAGAATTTGAACAGGCTGTCAAAGATAAAATCAGCATGACAGACCAAAAAATACACAACATTTTTTTCATGATTACAATCTCCTTTATTATGTAGTTTGTTTTTGTAATTCATATCGAAGATAATCCAGACGATCCACTTGTCCTTCTTTACAATGGATTTCTTTCAACATTTCCTCACGCTTTTGATTCAGCATCCGAATTCGTTTTCTTACAGTTTTTTTGCCCCCGGCAACTGCTTGCACATATACTTTTACTTCATCCTTCTCAAAGCCACTTTCATGCAGTAAAATCAAAAGATTCAAAATTTCCAAGTCTTTTTCTTCACACTCCAAATCCCCTGACATACCTTTCGTGTTCTTTGCCAATCCTAATGTCATATACTCCTGCAAAATATCAACAGGAATTTTATACTGTTTGCCCGCCTCAGTAATCGTCAATTTTCCGCCCCTCTCTTTCTTGAATGATGTTTCCAAACGCACAGCTGCTTTTCTGAACGCTTATATTTTATATTTTCGCCATTTTAATGTCTAATGCTAATCTTATATAATAAGTTATGCGTTTTGTGCATTTCTTAATAAATGCAAATTAACACAAACAATTTTTGTTGCAAAAAAATGCAGATGCTCTTTGGGCACCTACATCTTTCCATGTCCTATTTTCATTTATAATAAATTCCTTATAAATTCGATAAACTTAATCACAGCAGGTGAAAATACCTGCGCCTTTTTCCAGATTAGTACGCTGCCGTTTGATATTTCCGGTTCCAGAGGACGCAAACAGAGTTCCTCATAAGCATTTTGAAATTCATGGCAGGTCGCAATTCCAAGGTTGTTTTTTACCATCATGGACCGATTATAGTATGAAAGGTTGCTGGTAGCCACCACCTTAATCTGGTCATAGTATTTACCCAGCCAGTTCTCCAATTCATTTTGCACTGACTTCCGTTTTGCCATGATCAGTCGCTGCCCTTGTAAATCCGCCGGTGTAATAACTGATTTTTCGGCAAGCGGAGAATCCTTCCGCAAAAGCACACACCATCTTTCCTTCCTGGGCATCCGCAGAAAATTATATCTTGTAATTTCGACGGGCTCCAGCAAAAGTCCCAAATCAGTAAGACCATTATCCATTCTTTCTTTTACATCATCCGCAGTTGCGGTATAAATATCAAAAACAACCTCTGGGTATTCTTCTTGAAAGGCAACCATTAAACGGGTTAATTCTTCCATATTCCGCGTTTCGCCACAGCCAATGGATATTTCCCCGGATATAACTTCTTCATTTTGTGATAGTTCCCTTACAGCCTTGTCTGCTAATTCAACCACTTCCTGCGCCCGTCGTTTTAACAGACGTCCCTTTTCCGTCAGAATAATGTTGTGCTTACTCCGACGGAATAATTTCACTCCCAGTTCCTCCTCCATCTGCATAATCTGGCGGGACAGGGATGGTTGTGTAATATGGAGAATGGCGGCTGCTTTTGTTATGTTTTCCTCTCTTGCAACTATCAAGAAAGATCTTAATGTGCGTAATTCCATCTAATATACCTCCAATTCAACTGGAAATTGTACCATATCTCCATAGCTGCATCATTATATCTTGCGTGAAAAAGCATATTCTAAGTAAAACAGGAATGTCATTTTTTTGCTATCCTCCAAAATTAACGCACTGTAAATCTATGTACAATTAAAAACCTTTTATCCTGCAGTCCGGAACCTCTGCAGAATCCGGGAGTGCATCCGTAATGTCTTTCACACTACTTGCCAATCCGCCCGTCCCATGCGCACAAAACGAAATAATCGACATCCGCTCCCGTCTGTCCTGCAATGGCATTTGCAATGTTTTCCGTATTCCCTGACCATGAAAAATAAACAATCACTGAAACCGCCAGTACACACACCATGATTACTGATAAAACTTTTTTCATTTCCAAACTTATCTCCTTTCCCTAAGTGTGGATTTATATATTTCTGCTTTTCATATGACTATCTATGATTTTTCAATACGCTTTTGTATTACATGCCTCAGGTAATCCATATTTGCAATCTGCCTTTCCTTAAAATGAATTTCATCCGGCGTCTTTCCCCTGATCCTGTTAAGCATTGCCAGCCGCGCAGACTCCGTGTGGTCTCCCTCCAGTGTAAGCCGCATATAGGTTTCCACTTCATTATAGTCAAAGCCCATGCCATTAAGTGCCATAATCATACTAAGGCGTTCTATATCCTGGTCATCATACTGCCATGCCCCCATAACCTTCTTTACGGCGCCGCACAATCCCCAGCTTTCATATTCCTTCAGAATTTCAAGAGGAATCTTATAACGCTCGCTTACCTCATTCATTGTCATTTTGAAAATTACACCCTGTCTTTGTAATAATTCGGATTTAGTCTGTTTCCCATAGATGTAATGAAACTTTTCACGCCCATTTATTGATTGTAAAAATATAGATGCTCCTGTTTCGGAACATCTATATTGTAAATCCGTTATTTCCGTAATGTCTAATACCTATGTCGAATTACTTAAAATGCCTTAAACGTATTTCTTAAACGGTAAATTTTTACCGCATAAAGCACAGTTTCACTATATCTTTTTCACAGGCTCTACTCATGGATTTTCCAGCCATTTAAAAACTTTGCGGTATCAGCCGCACTGTGGTCGATGATTTCGCTATGTCCCAAATCCAACGCGCCGATTGCCTCCATATCCTCATCACTTAAGCGAAAGTCCCAGATATTGAGGTTTTCCTCCATGCGCTCCTTATGAACAGACTTCGGAATAATGACAACGCCCCTCTGCGCATTCCACTTGAGCGCAATCTGCGCCGCTGTCTTTCCATACTTCGCGCCAATTTCTGTCAGGACCGAATGTGTAAAAATACCATGTTTTCCTTCCGCCATCGGTCCCCACGCTTCGGGCTGGACGCCAAATTCCTTCATAGTTCCCAGCGCCCCTGTCTGAGCAAAGAACGGGTGAAGCTCCACCTGATTGACCATCGGCTTAATCCTTGCGTTCAGGCATAAGTCCGCGAGCCTTTCCGGATAAAAGTTGCAGACACCGATTGCCCTTACTTTCCCTTCCTCATACAGTTCTTCCATAGCCCGCCAAGAACCGTAATAGTCATTCATCGGCTGGTGAATCAGATACAGGTCAATATAGTCAAGCCCCAGCTTGTCAAGGGAAACCTGAAATGCTTTTTTCGCATTCTCATACCCAGCATCCTGAATCCAGAGCTTTGTAGCAATGAAAAGTTCCTCGCGGGGAATACCGTTCTTTTTAATGGCCACGCGAACCGCGTTTCCAACAGCCTCCTCATTGAAATAGGCTGCCGCGGTGTCTATTAGACGATAACCCACTGCCAGCGCATCCGTTACCGCCTGCTCGCATACTGCCGCTTCTGGCACCTGAAACACGCCGAATCCCTCCATCGGCATTTTTACCCCATTGCTTAATGTCGTGTACTCCATTTGTAATCCTCCTTGATTCTTAATTATTGTTATATATTGATATATCTCACAAAGTTGTAAAATTGATTTTTGACAACTTCCAAATTTTCCTTTCTACTCTTCTGCAAGTTCCACGGTAAAACGTACCGAAGCAGGCAGGCTCTTTACCAGCCCCAAATCTTTTTCATCAATATGGGCGATAACCATCATGCTCCTGTAATCTGAGGAATTTTCTTCCCCGTCAAACAGTACCGCAAGCCATCCTCCGGCAAGGCTGATGTCGCCGTTTTTCCACCCGGACTGTGTTTGTGCGGGATCAAAAATCCCGCTGGCTAACCTGCAGCAATAATCAACCGCAGACCTGTGCCCGGCTGCCGTGAAAGGCAAACGTTTTTTGAAATCCTGCGCTGCCACAGTATCATTCAGCATTGCAGGAATTACCGTACCATTTGCCTTGAGCAGAATTGGTGTTGCCATTTTCATTCCCCTTTCTGGTCTCTCAAACAATAATGTCCACGCGTTGATTTTTTCTTATATGGATAGTATAATCTGCGTAGAAGCAAAAAACCATTTCCAGTTTTTTTATTGTGATGAATACGCCACACTTTCTGAAAACCGGATATTTTGGAGACTTGAAAATGGATTTTAATAGGGAACATCATGTAGATTTGCGTGTCCAAAAGACCCGCGAAGCCATTAAAAATACTTTTAAAGAAATGATCTGTGAAATGCCCGCAGAAAAGATTACGGTCAAGGAACTTACCGACCGGGCAAGGATTCACCGCAAAACCTTTTACCTTCACTATACGACCATAGAAGCACTGTATCAGGATATGATGTCAGAAATTGCAGACGGGTATTATCAGGAAATGGAAAAGCTGCAGCCGCCTTATTCCTTTAAGGAAGTCAACCGCATTTTCTTTACCTATTACGCGAAACAGGACAAATTTGTAGAGCGGCTGATCTGCGAGCCGAGTTACCGGTCTTTTTGCAATAAACTCCACACCGCTACATTACAACACAATCTGAACCGGCATAATCCTTATGCAGATTTCGGTCCTGAAATGCAGAACATGATCAATACATTTTTGATAGTCAGCTCGCTTGAGCTTTACAGACAGTGGGTAGCTGATGGCAAAAAAATACCACTGGCAAAAGTCATTGAGCTGACCGGAAAGTTACTTGATGAAGGCGTTTCCGGACTGTCTGGCAATCATTAAGCTGATCCGTCTTGCGGTATTCTCTCCAGATATTCCTTTGCATGTTCAATAAACCGCAGCATAGCCGGAGAAAGTGCCTGGTTCTTTTTCCAAATAACAACACAGCTGCTCTCCGGAGCAGCATGCCATCCTCTGTCAGCAGGATATTATATTTTCCCCTGCGAAATAACTTCACGCCAAGCTCACCCTCCATCTGCATCAGCTGGCGGGACAGGGTTGGCTGTGTAATATGTAAAAGAGCCGCTGCTTTCGTGATATTTTCTTCCCTTGCAACAGCCAGAAAGTATTGTAAAACACGAAGTTCCATTTCTGTTTTCCTCTTCATGGCAGGAAGTCCAGAAGAAAGTGTTGAAAAACTGCAACTATATATTAAGCTACAACGGCATACCCACAAGCAAGCATACCCTTCCACGGGCATTGGA
>CAJUKV010000004.1:0-4987 GCA_910587305.1 uncultured Lachnospiraceae bacterium
AATAAAAGAACGCATTATAAAAACCTGCAAAGAAATACAAATGGAATATGGGGAACAAAGATGAAATTATATTCGAAAGATGATGCAAGACGTATGCTGTGCCGATACCACAATTTGGACGGTGGGGAAGCATTATGCGGAAAAAAGGGCGTCGAAAAAATCATGCATCGGATACACAGTATCCAGTATGATCCTCTGAACATTGTAGCAAGAAATGCAGATTTGGTATTACAGGCGAGGGTGAACAATTACAGGGAATCAGTTCTTTACGATTTACTATACAAGGAACATAAATTAATTGACGGATTTGACAAAGAAATGAGTATTTATGACGCTAAAGATTTTGCCCGCTTTCAATTTGTGCGCAATGAATATGAGAAACATGCACTGCCTACCTTGAAATACCGTAACCAGACAGGCGTACTGAACATATTAGACGATGTCAGAGATTTTGTGGAAAAGCATGGCAAGACAGGTACAAAAGACATTTCAATCGGAGAAGTGAGGGAAAGTCGATGGGGACATAAAAAACTATCAAGCGTCGCTTTGGATTATTTGTTTAACACTGGCGTTCTTACTGTAGCCGACAAACGTGGAACACAGAAATATTTTGATTTGACAGAACGTGTGATTGACAGTGAAAACCTTTCCGGCGATCCGAATATGACCATAGAAGAATTTTTGGAGTGGTATGTGGAGAGACGAATCCAGAGTGTCGGCTTTCTGTGGAACAAGTCAGGCGGCGCATGGCAGGGACGCTTTTTAAGTGAAAATGAACTCCGCAGTGCTGCCCTATGGACACTTGTAGAAAAAAACAGGGCTGAAGAAATACGAATAGAGGGAATCAAAGAGCCTTTTTATATTTCAAAAAAATGTATGAAATATATGAAGAATGCGGCAACAAACAGCTATGTAAGATTCATAGCCCCGCTTGATAACATTATGTGGGACAGACAAATGCTGGAAATGCTGTTTGATTTTACATACCGCTGGGAAGTGTATACCCCTGTTAAAAAAAGAAAGTATGGCTATTATGTATTGCCTGTGCTCTATAATGGCCAATTTATTGCCAGGTTCGAGACAGAACCGATCCGCAAAGCAGGAGAATTTATTATTAAAAACTGGTGGTGGGAACCGAAAGCTGAACCAAATGACGAAATGAGAGAAATGATTGTAAACGAAATAGCACGTTTTACGGAATTTCTTCAAATTGAAAATTCACAAAAAAATACTATAAAGTTAGGAGGGTAAGTTGGAAGCAAACTTCCAAACTTTCTATTGGTAGCAATACTTGCAAGCAAAGCTTGCGATATGCAGGGGGAATAAGTTTGGAAGTAAACTTCCAAACTCTTTATTGGTGGCAGTACCGCAAGCACGGCTTGCGGTATGCGGGGGATAAAAATGAAAGAAATCAGACGATACGACATTAACGAGAACTGGGCGCATTCGGGAATTATTCAAGCAGGAGACTATTGCTTTATAAATTACTGCGCTCGTAATATAGGCGGTACGATAGAAGAACAAGTTGACGGTGCCTTTGATGAAATGGAAGAACGACTTTCATTGGTTGGATTGACGCTTGAAAACATCGTACAGATAAATTGCCTGTTTAAAAATATCTGGGATATTCCGGTAATGGAAAAGGTAATTAAGAGAAGATTTCATGGCAAATATCCTGTACGTAAGTCATTTCAGACCGAATTTGCCGATCCGGGTAACTTGTGCTTCCAAGTGGATGGTATAGCTTATTCTGCAGTAAATTCCTAGATAAATAAGCTTCTGTATACTCAGTTTTCGGCGGGCGGCATAAGTAAAAGGATGTACGCTTATGTCCCTCCCTTTTAGGCACAAAAAAGACGCATGACTTTCAATTTGTTTTTTTCATGCGTCTTTACGCTGCTATTTTGATATTAAATTTTTGATTATGCAAGTTGCATTATTTCGGCTTCTAATTCTTTTACATCGCTATCAAGCAAATCAGGAAAACAATCAGATACTTCATCAATTTTTATCTTGCCTAATTTCAAAAGTCTGCGAGCATTTTCTTTTGTTGTTTTCTTAACCGCTTCCATTGCCGCTTCATTCCTCATATCTTCCATAATTTTACACATAGTAGCAACTCCTTTCTCATCTTGCTTAAAGTATCGTGCCCTTTTAGCAAGCGCTTCATATATCATATCGTCAGGGTTAGTGCATGAAAAATCGTGCATTAGCTTACCAACTTCATCATTGCCCCTATATTTCCCATTAACATATATAATATGCGAACCGTCACCAAACAATTCCATTCCCTCGTTGGTTTCCACATACCGCTGTATGTGATATATGGCTTGGTTTTTTCCCATAACATCATTCTCTGTAATAAAAATCACGTAGCTGTCGGGAATATCTTCCGTATCATTTCCGGGTTTTAATATATGTGCGTCTAACAGACTGCTATTGTGTCTTGCCCTTTTTGCGCCTGAGCCTGCGTCTTCCCTTTGAATTTCAACATCAAACTCTTTCTTGACGCTGTCAACCGCATGAACGTCTAAAATAGCAGAACGCCCCTGTAAATTCTTCAACGGCTCCTGTGTCCTGACCGATTTGATTTTTATATTCTCTCGCCCTAAAACAATCCGCAGTATCAGTTCCACACCCTCAAAATTATCTGCAAGACAGACGGTCATAAAATCATCGTCCATATATCGGAGTGATTTCAAACGCTCTAAATCCTGTTGATGCATCTGCTCCGTTGTGCTCAAAAACTCACCTTCTTCCACTGCCTTTATTATACATCTAACAATCCTTTTTGAAAACTGAATTTTTCTTATAGCCCCACTGTCAACATCGAACTAAATCATCCGGAGCCTTCTTAATGGGAAAACCGGACATTTTACTTGTTTCCCATAAGCGCTTGACGCTACCTCTGCCAGTACCGCATAAATATTATGCCGTGGATCTTCTGTGTTTTTTTGATAAAAAAGTTTTTTATATTTTATAATTCCGGTAGAAAAATTTGTTTATAATATTAGCAGAGGAATAAAGGCAAGGAATAATTTGCGATATAAAATGATTCCATATACGGTATTGAATATTATCATATAATGCGTAATAGTCAAATATAGGTCTAAGGTGGGAACACTTGAATCCCGTAAAATCTATCATAGCAATACATAAATGATTCGCGAGGGAGCGGTTTCATGCGTAAACGTTATGAGGATTTTTTACGGAGGCTTAATCAATACAGACTATACCTGAATATGACGCAGGATGAACTAAGCAATGCGCTTGGAATCACACAAAGCCAGTTTAGCAAAATCGAACTTGGAAAAACAGTTATGCCCTACAGAACATTAGAACTTCTGGAAGGAATGGGCTGGGATATAGATTATCTTGTTACAGGTAAAAATTTTGACAGAAACGCTTCTAAGCTAAATGAGATGCTAAAGCAGGTGGAAGAAGAGGACAAAAGAGAAGTACTGAATGTAGTTACATGGCTTTTAAAACAGGGAATGAACAAATGCTGTCCGAATATGAGCCCCGAATACAAATGTGAGATGGAAATTTTGCAGATGCGGGTGAGTGGAGAAGGCCCGCGCTCCGTTTTATATGAAGTCAGGAAAATATCGGATGTGGCACAGGCAATTATGGCGGAAAAGCTTGGTGTAAATATTAAAAAATATCGTAAGTTAGAAAAGAAAGAAGTTTATCCCGATGTGGAACTATTGTTCCACATATATGAGGTTACAAGGTGTAAGCCCAGCTTAATTTTACACAATGACTGTGTGGAAAGCATAATCATAGACGATCTTTGGAATCAGATTACGGAGCCTGTTCAAAACAAAATATTAACTCTTACCGAACAGATATTGTGGTTTCTCAAAATGTAAGAAATATTATGAAAAAGACAGTTTTAATTATTGAAGATAATAAGATACAGAGCGAAATGTTAAAAAAACTGGTATTGGAAATTAATGCCGGAATAACGGTTTATATGGCATTAGATGCAAGGACAGCCTATAAAACCCTTATGGAAAAAACAATTGATGTTTTCTTAGTGGATATTATATTAGACACAGCAAAACCAGGCGATACGTCAGGAATCAGATTGGTCGAAAGAGTTCGGACGATTCCTAAATATATGTTTACGCCCGTTGTGTTTATTACGTCTCTGGAAGATACCACTAAGTATGCTTACACCGATTTACATTGTCTGGGCTATGTAGAAAAGCCTTTTTCACCGGAGAGCGTCAAGCAGCTTGTGGAAAAGGCCTTATTTTTTTCTACCTGTAAAGAAAAAAATGATGTGTACTGCTTTCGAAAAGATGGAATCCTATATCCGATTAAGGTAAAGAATATTCTGTTTATGGAGAACCGGAACCATGCGGTTAATATACATATGGTAGAAGGCGGTACATTGACTATTGCTTATAAGACCTGTAAGCAACTACTGAGTGAGGTGGATACCGACTGCCTGATGCAGTGCAGCAGGTCTGCCATCGTCAATAAAGATCACATTTTAAATGTGGATATCACGAACCGGTTTATTACGATGAAGGGAACGGAAGAAAAAGTCGAAATTGGAATTACTTATAAGAAGAAAATATTAGCGGAGTATGGGTTATGATTAAGAATATTTGTTTGTTGCTGGAAGTGTTGACAGTAGTTTGTTGTATACATGCTTTATATGGTGAAAAACTGATACTGGATATTTCTACTGTAAGTTTTTTATCTACATATATGATAATTTTGACAATGGCAAATTATTATCAATTGCCACAACAAACTTCGTTGATTATGTATCCTATTATGTTTATATATTGTGGAGTTAGATTTGGATTTAAAAACGCTTCTATATTAATAAATATGGTATTTTGCATCATTATTGTGAGCTGTACACAGATGTTGGCAGCATTGCCTTTTTCAATTATATTAGGTATAAGTTGGTTTACGGATTTTCATTTGATACTTGTTAATTGTATTGCGTTTATTATTGTATCAATTT